>JBGQBP010000008.1:0-32748 GCA_041494945.1 Binatia bacterium
CTGGTGGATAAAAAATATTACGGCGCGCGGCCCGAGCGTGTCTTCAACGCCGCGACGGTCTGGGGCGCCAAGGCGCTGGGGCGCGACGATCTCGGCAAGATCGCGCCGGGCGCGAAGGCGGACATCGCGATCGTCGATTTGCGCACGACGCGTTACGGTCCCGCGCGCGATCCGATCAATGCTCTGGTGGAATACGGCAGTGGCGCCGACGTGGACACGGTGCTGGTTAATGGAGAAGTGGTGATCGAATCCGGCCGCTCGACGCGCATCGACGAAGCCGATCTCTACGCGCGCGCGGACGCGGCGGCCAAGCGCGCGTGGGACAACTGGCCCAAGCGCGACTGGGCGGGACGATCGGTCGAAGAAATCATACCACCGGCATTTCCGACGCGGAAGTAAAGACGTGCTCGTGTCACTTCGAAGAAGTTCTCCGAACCTTCGTGTTCGTGATCGTCCCCGCTACCACGAGTCACGAGCACGATCACGGCTTTTGATTTATCGCGCGGACCTTCCGCCGTCGACAATCAGCACCTGCCCAGTGATGAAGCTCGCCTCATCCGAGGCGAGGAACAACGCCATGTTGACCGGATCTTCGGGTTTGGCAAAGCGGCCGAGCGGGTAGCTGTCGAGAGTGCCGGCGCGCATGCGCGTGCGCTCTTCGCCGTAGTCGATATAGCTCGGAGCGATCGCGTTGCAGCGGATGCCTTTCGGGCCATACTCGACGGCTATCTGGCGCGTCAGCCCGATCACGCCGGCCTTGGTTGCCGCGTGGGCGCCGTGTCCGACCACGCCGAAGAGCCCCGAACGCGATGCGATGTTGATGATCGAGCCCGAGCCGGCGGCCATCATCGCTCTCAGCGCGTGCTTGCAGCCGAGAAAAACCAGCGTGAGCTCGTTGGCGAGATTGAATTCCCAATCCTCGAGGGCGGTTTCGTGAATCGATGAAAAGCGGATGCGTCCGGCGTTGTTGTACATGACATCCAGGTGGCCGTAGCGCTGGACGGCGAGATCGACCAGCTCGCGATTGGCCTCTTCGCGCGTAAGATCGCCGCAGTGAGTCGCGACGTCGACGCCCGCCTTGCGCGCCAGGACAGCCGCCTCTTCCAGGCCCGGCGCATCCATATCGCTCAAGACAAGCCGCGCGCCCTCGCGAGCGAAGGTTTCGGCCGCGACCCTACCCGCGCGCGGCGCCCGTGATGATCGTAACTTTGCCGGCCAGACGACCTGACATGCAAATTCCTCTTACCGCAGCTTCGGCATGACGCGCTCGGCAAAGAGCCGGATATTTTTCAGCGCCATTTCCTGCGGCATGCCGCCGAAGTGAAACGTCAACGATATCGTGGTGAGTCCGACTTCGTCGCGCCAGCGGCGGATCGTGTCGATGCAGCGCTCGGGATCGCCGGCGATCGCAAAGCCTTCGGCGAGTTGCGTCGGAACATCCCGGACGGCCAACAAGCCGCCGACCTTGCGGTCGGGATCGTGCGCCGCGTGAACGTCGAAATATTTTTCCAGGTATGGCGCCGCTTCGCGCGACGCTTGATCCAAGCTCTCCGAGACATAGACATGGAATTTTCCCAGCACTTGCTTTTGCGCCGGGTCGTGGCCCGCTTCGGCGAGCGCCGCGCGATAAACTTTGACGAGCGCAGGCAAGACCTCCGGCGTCTTATATAGATAAGGAAGCGTCATCAGGTGGAAGCCGTTCTCCCCCGCCCAGCGAAACGAATCTTCGCTGCGCGCGCAGCCGACCCAGACCGGCGGGTGCGGCCGCTGCGCCGGCTTGGGCAGCACGCGGACATTCTCATAATGGAAGTGTTCGCCGCGAAAATTGACCGGCTGGTCGGACCATGCCTGAAGCAGAATTTCCGTCCCCTCTTTCATGCGCGCCGTCGCTTCTTCCTGGCGCACGCCGGAGCGCCGGTACTCGCTGGGCTCGCTCCCTTTTCCGACGCCGAAATCCAGCCGCCCGTTCGAGACCACGTCCACCATTGCGTAGGACTCGGCGACTTCGAGCGGATTGTGCAGCGGCAGCACGTTGATGGCGACGCCGAGGCGAATTCGCTTCGTCGTGCGCGCGACGGCCGCGAGAAAAGTCGGCGGATGGGGTATCGCGCCGCCGTAATCGCCGAAGTGATGCTCCGTCACCCAGACGTGATCGAACCCCAGCCGGTCCAGCTCTTCGATTTGCTCGAACATGCGCCGGTAAAATTCCGTCACCGGCCCGTCGAGTTCTGGGATGTAAGTTGGTAGATAATGCGCGCCGAATTTCATAACCGCCATGATTATGTTACGGCCGCGTTCGTGTCAAACATCGGGCCACAGCCGCGAGTTGCGGACACCGCCTAAAAAATTCTGTCTGGAGGCCGGTCAAAAAGGTCCAGCTACAAGGCGCGCGCAGATCTGACGAGCGCAGGCGTACTCTTCAGTACGTCGAGCGAGTTCGTTCGAAGCGGGATCAGCTCCCGCGCGATCAAGCGCGACTATCATAACGCCCGCCAGCGCCGGGCTATGGTAGATGGGCCTTTTTCAACGGCCTCACACGTTGAAGCGGAAATGGACGATGTCTCCGTCCTGTACGGAATAGTCCTTGCCTTCGAGCCGGAGCTTTCCCGCCTCGCGGCATTTGGCCTCGCTGCCGTGGCGGATGAAATCGTCGTAGGCCACGACTTCGGCGCGGATGAATCCGCGCTCGATGTCGCTGTGAATTTTTCCCGCGGCCTTACGCGCGGATGTCCCCTGCTCGATCGTCCACGCTTTGACCTCGTCTTCTCCGGTCGTGAAGAAGCTGATTAAGTCGAGCAGGCGGTATGAGGCGCGGATGAAGCGGTCGCGCGCGGGCTCCTCGATTCCCAGCTCGGTCAAAAAGGACTGCCGGTCTTTCTCGTCGAGCTGCGCCACTTCCATCTCGACCCGCGCCGAGAGCGCGAGTCCGGGGATTTCCAATTTCTCCAGCTCCGTCCGATAAGAGTCCGCAAGTTCTTTTCCCGCGCGCTCTTCGGCGACGTTGAAAAGCGCGATCACCGATTTCCGGCTGAGAAAGCCGAAGCCGGCAAGCAGCGGCTCTTCGTCAGGCGTGAAGCTCAAGCTCCGGAGACTCTCTTCGCCTTCGAGCGCCTTCAGGCAGCGCGCCAGCATTTCCCCTTCGCGCTCTTTGCCCTTTTCTTTTTTGAGCCGGCTGAGCCGGTTCTCGACTACGCCGAGGTCGGCCAGGATCATCTCGGCCAGAAGATCGCGCAGATCTTTTACCGGCTCCGACGCGCCGTCGAAATCTCCCAGCACCAGCGCCATGGCGTCCACGTCTCTCATCTGCGCCAGCAGCGCCGCGTTGGCTTTGAGTTTCTCCTGGCTCTGCGTAGCGGGAAAATCGGTGAAGCGGATCTCGGCGTACGTGGTCTTCTTGGGTTGAAAGATCGCCGACAGCCGGTCCACGCGTGCGTCGGGCACCTTGGTGACGCCCAAGTGGCTTTCCATTTTGTCGCCCTGGCCGAGCCCGGCGCTAAGGCCGGTGAGCGCGTTGAAAATCGTCGTCTTGCCGGAACCCTGCCGGCCGATCAAGCCTACCTTCATTCATCCTCACTTAACCCTCTCCCTCACCCTCTCCCTGAGGGAGAGGGAAGGGTGAGGGCAAAGACGTTTGTATCTACTTCTGCGTGTCCAGGAACTGCGCCAGCAATTGTTTGGCGCAGCTTTCGGCGGCTTCTGCGAATTTTCCCTTGAGCACGGGGGTCGAGTTGACCTTGAACTGGTCCAGATTGGCTCCGGGAAAACTTCCATCGTAGCGGCACTGGGCCTGCCAGAGCACGCGGCCGTCGCTCAAGCGCAACAGCCGGGATCTGCCCATATAAACGAGCTGATAGGGCGCCGTAATCATCGGACCGGAAAGCACTCCCCAGGTATCGGTTTTAAAGTCGAGCACGATTCCGCCGCCGAATTTTTTCTGAAGCGCCTGGGCGTCATCGTCGGACAAGGGCTCTCCGGTTTGAACCAGGCGCGCAACGTCCAGTTGATTCGCGACGCCCTTGATGAAAACATTTTTTACCTGTGTCGCCGGATCTTCCAGGGGACTGTCGATCGCATAGACCTGACTTCGCGGATCGCTGTTGATGCCGCCGGCAAAACCGCCGATCGCGGGGTTGAACATTCCGGAGGCGCCGGCGCCAAACGGACCGCCCGGCATCTGAAAAAGAAATCGCGGCGGCTGGTAAGTGACGACCCTGATCTCGGGCTCGCTCTTCAAACGGGCCATCTCCTCCCGGTCGATCGGGACGAATGCAGGAGAACAGCCGGCGGCAACCAGTATGAGAGCGGTCCCAAGACTCCAACCCCTCGCAACTCTTCGTGTGTCGATCATCATAGTTTTACGCTACCAGAAGAGGTGGGCGAAAACAAAAGCAGAATAGGCCGCGAGCGTATTCTATGCTATAACGCGATGAGTTTTCCGGAGCGAATTTTCCAGCCTGCCGATGACAACTACCGAGTCAGAGGGCGCCCGAGCGCCCGAGCCGCGGCGCCCGAGCGTCGCGCAGAGCGCGGGCGTCGTCTCCGCCGCGATCATGGCGAGCCGCGTCCTCGGTCTCGTCCGCGACCAGGTTTTCGCGGCGCTGTTCGGCGCCGGCTTGCAGTACGACGCGTTTCTAACGGCGTTTCGCATTCCCAATTTGTTGCGCGATCTTTTCGCCGAGGGCGCCCTGTCGGCGGCGTTCGTGACGACCTTTTCCCAGACGCTCGCGACCCGGGGCGAAGAGGCGGCGTTCCGGCTTTCGAACCGCGTCGCGACCGCGATGATGCTCGTCCTCAGCACGATCTGCGCGCTCGGCTGGATCGTCGCGCCGTCGGTCGTCCATCTGCTGGCGCCGGGATTCTTCGACGTGCCGGGAAAAGCGGAGCTGACGACTCATCTCACGCGGATCATGATTCCGTTTTTGCTTTTCATCGCGCTGGCGGCGCAGGCGATGGGAATATTAAACGCGCGCCATCATTTCGGCGTGCCGGCGCTGGCCTCGGCCTTTTTCAACGTCGGCTCGATCGCCGGCGGGCTGTTCTTCGGCTTTTTCGCCGGACCTTATATCGGCGTCGGTCCGATCGAGGGCATGGCTTACGGAACTCTTCTCGGCGGCTTCTTGCAGTTCGCGGTGCAATGGCCGAGCCTCAGGCGCGACGGCTATCGCTATCGGCCGATGCTCGACTTCAACGACCCTGGTGTCAGGCAGATCCTCCGCCTGATGGGGCCCGCGGTGATCGGCGTGGCGGCGGTCCAGGTCAACGTCTTCATCAACAGCAACTTCGCCTCGTCGATCGTCGATCCCGCCACGGGCAGTATCGGCAACGGACCCGTGTCGTGGCTGAACTATGCTTTCCGATTCGTTCAGTTCCCGATCGGCGCTTTCGGCGTGGCGATCTCCACGGCCACTCTGCCTTTTATATCGGCAAGCGCGGCGCGGAAAGACCTCGCCGAATTCCGCCGCACGCTGGCGCACTCGCTCGGACTCACGTTTCTGCTGTGCATCCCGTCCGCCGTCGGATTGACGGTCCTGGCGCGGCCGATCGTGGGCCTCATCTTCGAGCACGGCAGATTCACCTCTTTCGATACCGGACAGACGGCGAGCGCGCTTGCCGCCTACTCGATCGGTCTCGCCGGATACGCCGCGGTGAGAGTGCTCGCGCCGGCGTTTTACGCGCTCGACGACTCGCGCACGCCGATGCTCATTAGCCTGGGCTCGATCGCGGTGAATTACGCGGTGAACTCTCTGCTCGTGGGGCCCCTGGGCCACGTCGGGCTGGCGCTCTCCACCTCCGCCGTCGCGCTGGTGAATTTTACGCTGCTGCTCGTCTTCATGCGGCGCAGATTGGGCCGGATCGAAGGACGCCGCCTCGCCCGCAGCGTGGCCAAAATCTGCCTCGCGTCGCTGCTGATGGCCGCGGCCGCGTGGCTCGCCAGCGCCGGACTCGCCTCGCATCTCTCGCTTTCCGGCTTCGCGCTTTATCTGTCTCAAGTCGTCGCCGCCATCGCATCGGCACTGGTCGTTTTCTACTTTGCTTGCCGGATGCTTTACGTCGAAGAGTTAAGTGAGGCGCTCAATGCAATCGGCGGGCGATTTTTGCGGGTTTTAAGAAGGCGCGAATCATCGCGCCGCCCATAGCGCCTTGATGAACCCTTCTTTCGCCAGCTCGCCGATAATGCTCGCGTCGATGAAATCGGCGGGACGCGCCTGGCGCGCGCGCGGGTCGCTCTTGCCGAGCTCGTTCAACATGACCTCAACTCCCGCTTCACCCGGACTTCCTTCTTTCTCGATCGCTTGATAGGCCTCATCGTAGCTGGCGGATAGCACCTGCGGATCGGTAATTCGAGTATATTTGCTGAGGACCCTCATCGTCTCTTCCTTGCTGCGATAGACTTCCCGTACTCCTTCGAGGTAGCCCCTGGTAAAGGCCTTGATCGCCGGTCTCGATTCGTTGCGCAGCGAGCTTTCCATCGCGTCGCCGGCTTGGTGTTGGATCGTCACTCCGAGCTTGATGATCTCGCTGGCGGGAATGAGAACATTCATGCCGGCGTTTCTCGCGATGATGCTCTCCGGAGCGGAAAGCGTGGTCCCCTGGATCAATCCCTTGGTCAGCGCGATGAGACGATTCTGCGTGCTGCCGAGCTGCAGGATGGTGTAGTCTCTGCTTTCTTCGAGCCCCAATTTTTTCAGCAGCATGACGGTGGCCGTATAAGACGACGACCCTATTCGGGTCACGGCGATCTTCTTACCTTTGAGGTCCGCCGGACTTTTGATCTCGGGCGTGGAGAAAAACGGGTTCGGATAATAGTTCACCATGCCGAGGAAGATCTTGACCGGCGCGCCCCGAAGACGGGCGTTCAGGGCCGAGCTGCCGTCGCCGACGAGAATCTTGGTCTCGCCGCCGAGCAGGGCCTGCATCCCCATCGTTCCACTGGGAATATAAATCGTCTCCGCATCAAGACCGTGCTTGAGAAAAAAGCCCCTCTCTTTGGCGACCCAGAGCGGCGAGGTGATGAGGTTGAGCGCGCTGTGCACGATGAGGACTTTGTCGGCGGCGAACAGCGAATGGCCGCGGACCGTGAGGCTGAAGAGAAAAACGAAGCTGAGTATCCACAATAGACACGGGCTTGGGGTCTTAGATCGAATCGACATCGACGCCTCCTAAATTACGACTCGCTTTTTTTCCACGCCGTCCACCAAAGGTCGAGGAGCATCTGACTGCCCACTGCCAACCTTTTCGCAACAAAAGATTTGGCGCTCTCGGACGGATGATCCAGCTCTCCACGCTTTTCCAACTGATAGACCGTCTCGACAAGAGAAAAAGAATCGTGAAGCAGATCATTCACCGCCTTGGGTGGATCATCGACCAGGTGCGGCGCGGTGACCGCTGCTTGAACGGGCGCCAGCGGAACGAATCTTTTCACGAACTCATCCTCAAATTTGTCGTGCAGGCCTTTCTCCGTTCGATATCCGTTGGGATTTTCTCCCTTCCAGGCGTCATACTTTATGGTGACATGCAGCGGCACCGAGCCGTCGGCCACATAGTGGCCCAGCACGCCCGCATAATAGACCGCGTTGCGCTCTACGGGAAAGGTAGTCTGCCCGCTCTTTTTTTCGTCGCGGTATGCGCGAAAAGAAACCTTGAGCTTTTCGAACGTCTCCAGGATCATGTAAGGCAGATAACCCACCTCCCCCGCTTTGTGTCCATTCGCAATGTAACGCTCGACGGCGGCGAGACGATCTTGCGGCAGGTCCATCCCTTTGAGTAACTCGAAGTCGAGATAGTGATTGGAAGATTCGGCGGCTTTGAGCTCAGCTTCGCCGGACTCCCTCCAACGATCCGGCTCCATCGCCAGAAAGATAATCCAGGCGACGTTGTCGCGGCTCTTGAAGAAGTTCGGAAAACCCTGGCGGCCTACAGGGGCCTTGTTGATCGCGGCCTGATTGATGAGCTCGTGCCCTTTCGGACCCCATCCGAAAACGGAAGAAAGAGGCAAAAGTAAAAAGAAAACGGCGAAAAAGTAGTGGAGCGAATTCAAAAATCGCTTCATGCGCCTCCTCTGGAAAATCCCTCTAAGCGAAGTTACTGTATGGCTCCGTAGGGATACCTCGATCTGCGCATTGCGGTCAATAGGAATGATCTATCCTGCGCCCGCCCCGCGCTGGAGATTTTCACACGAACGGTCGATGTGATAGTGAATAGGAGCATGAAATTTATGGATGCGGCCCTATTTCTTGCTGCACTGACTCTCAGCCTTTCTACGATTGCCTGGGGCGGCGAACCCGCGCAAAGAAATGTGATTCTCTCGACCACCACGAGCACGCAGGACACCGGCCTGCTCGACATTCTCGTCCCGCTTTTCGAGAAACAGACGGGCTATTCGGTAAAGACGGTCTCGGTCGGAACGGGCCAGGCGCTGGCCCTGGCCGCCAAAGGCGACGCCGACGTGGCCCTGGTCCACGCGCCGAGCCTGGAAAAAGAATACGTCGCGTATGGAAAATTATTGAATCGGCGCCTCGTCATGTACAACGACTTCGTCATCGTCGGACCGAAGGAAGATCCGGCGCGCGTGAAATCCACGAGCAAAACAATCGACGCTTTGAAGCTGATCGAGAAAGCCAACGCGAGGTTCGTCTCGCGCGGCGACAACTCCGGCACCCACATCCTCGAAAAGACGCTGTGGAAACAGGCGGGGATCGAGCCCAAGGGCGTCTGGTACATCGAATCGGGCCAGGGCATGGGAGCGACGCTCGGCATCGCCAACGAGCGCAACGCTTACGCGCTCGCCGATCGCGCGACTTATCTCGCATTTTCGAAACGGCTTGCGCTTGCCGTGCTGCTCGAAGGCGACAAGCCGCTGCTCAACATTTATTCCGTGATGGAGGTGAACCCGACGAACGGACCGCGCATCAACGCCGCCGGAGGAAAAGCCTTTGCGGATTTCATGGTCGCGCCGGCGACGCAAGCGGTCATCAAAACTTTTGGATTGGAAAAGTACGGGCGCTCTCTCTTCGTCCCCGTCGCGGGCATGAAGGAAGAAGAGCTGGGAGAATAGAGTGGCTCTCATCTGGGACGGCATCGTCACGGCTTTTTCTCTTGTTTTCGGCGGCAATGCGGAAGTCTGGTCGATTACCTGGCTGTCGCTCAAAGTGTCGGGACTGGCCACGATGATTTCTCTCGTCGTCGGTATTCCACTGGGAATCCTGCTGGCGATGACGCGGTTTCCCGGCCGCCCGTTCGCTGTTGCTCTGGTCAACACCGGCATGGGATTGCCGCCCGTCGTCGTCGGTCTGTTCGTTTCGATCTTTCTCTGGCGCAGCGGACCGCTCGGCTTCCTCGATCTCATCTATACGCAGTCGGCGATCGTCATCGCGCAGGTGGTCATCGCCTTTCCGATCGTGGCGGGCCTGACGCTCACGAGCTTTCAAACGCTGAATCCCAACCTCGGCTTGCAACTCCTGGGCATCGGCGCCTCGAAGCCGCAGCTCCTCTGGCTTTTGTGCAAAGAGGCGCGGCTGCCGCTGCTCGCGGCCGTCATGGCCGGTTTCGGAGGCGTGATCTCGGAGGTCGGCGCGTCGATGATGGTCGGCGGCAACATTCGCGGGCAGACGCGCGTGCTCACGACCGCCACCGTGCTCGAGGCCGGAAAAGGAAATTTCGATATCGCCATCGCCCTGGGACTCATCCTGCTCGCTCTCAGCTTCGCGGTGAATTTTCTCCTGACCCACATCCAGCAACGGGAGCAGATCCGGTGGCCGAAGCCCTCCTGAGCTTGAGCGATATCGTGGTGCGGCATGGGGACTCCACGGTTCTCCACCTTTCGCGCCTGGAGATTCGGCGTGGGGATATTCTCGCGCTCATCGGTCCGAACGGAGCGGGGAAATCGACGCTGCTGAGAGTGATGGGCCTGCTCCAGCAGCCGACGGAAGGAAAAGTTTTCTTTCAAGACGAAGAGGCGAGCCGCGAGAATGCTCTGCGCATGCGGCGGCGCATGGCGAGCGTTTTTCAGGAGCCTCTCCTCCTGAACGCTTCCGTCTATGAAAATGCGGCGCTGGGATTGAAGCTCCGCGGTTTTAATCGCGCGGAAATCCGGCGACGGATCACGCCCTGGCTCGAACGGCTCAGCATCGCGCACCTCTCCACGCGCCGCGTCCGCACGCTATCCGGCGGCGAGCTTCAGCGGACGAGTCTGGCGCGCGCGCTTGCGCTCGACCCGGACTTGCTTCTTCTCGACGAGCCTTTCTCCGCCCTCGACCCGACCACGCGCGAGTCGCTGCTGGGCGACCTGCAAGATATTCTGAAACAGACCGGAGTAACCACGGTGTTCGTCACTCACGACCGCCACGAGGCTTTCATGTTGGGGAGCCGCGTCGGCGTCATGCGCGAAGGAAAACTGCTCCAGGTGGGACCGGGGCTGGAGGTTTTCACGCGACCGGCGGACGAGAGCGTCGCGGAAATCGTCGGCGCCGATACGAGAATTCCAGCGGTGACGGAAATAAGCAACGACGGTGTGACAAAATTCCGATTCGACGGCGGCGTCGCCGAAGCGACGGGCGCCTTTCCTTCCGGCGCGCGCGTGATTCTCTGCATTCGTCCCGAAGAAATTATCTTGAGCCCGCCGCGCGATCGAGAGAGACCGAATCACTTTGCCGCAAAAGTCTTGAAAGTCATCCCTTCAACGCTCCACTATCGCCTGACATTGCAATGCGGCGGCAGCCGGTTGTCGGCGCTTGTCACACGCAGCTCGTTCATGGACCTCGGCATCAAAGAAGGAGACGAACTCACCGCCTCGTTTGAAGCAGCGGCAGTTCACGTGATCGGCAAAGAATAAAATCGTCGTGAATTAATCGACATCAGTTGGGACTTTCTTAGCTTTGAAATCCGGTGACCGATCTTCTCATCGCCGTCACTTCAATTCGAATTCAAAAGTGCTGACAACGCGAATCCTTTTTGCCGCCGTGCCGGTCGGACTAGACAACGCCGATTCGTCGTTGCCGAAAGCGCGGGAATTTTTCACCGGCCTGCTTGAAACTGCGCCCAAAGGTCGCGGGCACAAGGGATCACGCCCGCTTCCAGCTTTATTTCCAGCAGCGCGGCGTTGTTTGCCGTCAGCGGCTCCCACTTGTTGTCCTTGGTCTCGTGCTTACACGCCCCCTGCCAGAGGACTTTGAAGTCCTCGTTGCGAATCAGCCGCGCGCGCACGGTATACTCCACGTCGCCTTCGATCGCGGAGCCCCAGCCGATAGTCTTAAAATCGAATACCCAACGTCCCGCGTAGGCGCTTTTCGCCGCCGCGAGATCGTCGTCCGACACCGGCTGATCGACGACGCGAACCGCCATCCCCTTAAATTCCGGCCGTAGGTTCTGGAGAAACTGTTCCTCTATCGCGCGCGCCGGATCTTCAATCCCGTACTTCGTCCGAATTTCTTTTCCCGCCGAAAGCGACATCCCCCACCCGATCAGACCATAGAAGCCGACGTCGCCGTAGAATGCCGCAGGTTCATGACGGACCGCGCCGATTTCGGCTTGGTTCTTCAGCTGCGCCAGGTCCTCTCGGCTGATCGCGACCAAAGCCGGCGCGCAGCCCGTAAAAGCTAGAAAACCGAGAACGGTAAAAATTGCGAAAGAGTTTTTTTGATTTCTCATTTTCATGAAGCCTGCAGCAGCCGGACTTCCTGCAGAGGAAAAGGTATCTCGATATTGTCCGCGCGGAACCGCTCGACGATCGCCTGGTACAACTCCGCTTTCGCCTGGACGACATCCGCCACGGAAACCCACGGTTGAATGACCAGCGTGACGGAGGAGGCCGCCAGCTCGCCGACTCCGATGACCGGCGCCGGCTCCTTCAACACTCGCGGATTGGCCGTAACCACTTCTCGCGCAACCGCGATCGCTCCGTTGAGGTCCGCTGCATAACCGACGCCGACCGTCAGGCTCAACTGGCGGATCGTGCCGAAATTGTGGAGCACCTCGCCGACGACTTTGCGATTAGGAATGACGACGCGCGATCGATCGAGCTGGACCAGCGTCGTCGAGAACAGCTCGATCGTCACGACCTGGCCGTGAACCCCGAGAATCTCGATCCACTCGCCGACCCGGAAGGGCTTGGTGAAGATGATCGACAGTCCGGCAACCAGATTTCCCAGCACTCCCTGGAAGGCAAACCCCACGCCCACGCCGGCGACTCCGACCGCAGCTACCAGCGGCGCGATCTGAAAGCCGAACTTATCGAGCGCCACTAGGAGCGTCAGGACGATGACCAGGATGCGGACCACGCGGACCAACAGCATCCGCGTCGGCGGATCTTTCACGCGAGATTGGAGCCATCGATCGCTCAACTTTCCGACCCACCGGGCCGCCAGGACGCCCACCACGAGAATGATGACCGCGCCTACAAATTGGAACCCGTAGCGAATGACGAGCTCCAGGGTGATATCTTTTGCCGACATAAATCAGCTCCTTTGATGGGACAGGGTCGATGGCCGAACCGTTTTTTATCGTGCTCTAAAAGCGGCTAAAAGTAATCCAACACAGGCGGGGGCGTCAAGCGCTTGCTGGGGCAAGAGAGCGAAGAAAAGGATGAAGGCGAGCGACGTTCCAAACCGTACACCTCGCCTTCATCCGCGATCCGGCGTGTCTTAGTTTGCAATCGATAGCGCGATGCCCAGCGGCAAAGTTTTATCTCCCGTGCTCACAGCCGTCGCCAACCTGGAAACCTCCCAAGCCGGGACGGGCTCTTTCGAGAATTCGCTCTTCGCGGCGGCGACCGCCGCGCCCGGCTTGATGACGTACTTGACGTTATTTCCATCGCGCAGCGTCACGGAGAGGACCAGATCTTTTCCTTCCGCTACGGCCATGGTTTGAAGCGCGGCGATTTGATTCAATGCCGCGGTCTTATTCACCGTATCGAAATACATCCACGCGGACGCGACAACCGATACGATCAGAACCAACCACGCATACTGGCCGACTCTTTGCTGCCTTTTTAAAGCTTGTTTTCTCTGCTGGTCGAAAAAGGAGCGGTACAATTGTCTTTCGGCGGACAACCTCCTGGCGGGATCTTCCTCGGTCGAACTGACAGGTTGATCGAACGAAAGCGCGAGGCCGTTCAATATCATCCCTATAATAATCAACACCAAGGGAGCGGCGATCAGAAAAAGGGGGTTCATATTCTCTCCTTATTGAATCAGGCTCTCGATAGCCTTTGGATTTTGGAAGAGGGCGGGTCAGGTCGTGAAATCAGAACGTTCGCTACAAACCCGGAGCGGAAGTCCTTGCACAGCTTAGCTGCGAGGGCCTTTCTCCTCTTACGCGCCATTAAGCGGAAGAATTGAGCTGTTGCCAGTAACCGACTTACCTCCTGAGTAGACCCATCCTATAACACTGCATGCGTCATAACAATGTCCAAGAGAAGACAAGAAACGCGTTCTCATCCTCACCGATCCAAGCTTACATTCGCTCTCCGAACAGCCATCGCCGCTTGAAGCGCGGAGCATAGGTCAGGCCGAACCGTCCCGTCGCTACCTCCACGATGGACCGAACCGCTTCTTCGGGAGAATCCGTGACGAGAATGCGCTCGGTGTCGATCGGATCGATCGTCGTCTCTTTGATGAGCCGCTCGCGCATGAAGTCGAGCAGCGGCCGATAGAATTCTTTGCCCATGATGACCAGCGGAAATTCTTTGATCTTGCCGTTCTGGATGAGCACGGCGGTTTCGAAGATCTCGTCCAGCGTGCCGAAGCCTCCCGGCATCGCAATGAACGCATAGGAATATTTCACCAGCATGACTTTGCGGACGTAGAAGTGCCGGAACGTAATCCACCTGTCGAGGTAGGGGTTGGGCTTCTGCTCTTGAGGCAGCTCGATATTGCAGCCGATCGAGCGCCCGCCGGCTTCTTTGGCGCCGCGGTTGGCCGCTTCCATGATGCCCGGCCCGCCGCCGGTCATCACGGTAAATCCCGCCTTGGCGAGGCGCGCGCCGACCTCGCGGGCGAGCGCGTAATAGCGGTGATCTTCGCGGAACCGCGCCGAGCCGAAGACGGTGACGCACGGCCCGACGAAATGCAGCGCGCGAAACCCGCGCAGGAATTCGAAGAAGATCTTGACCGCGCGCGCAAGCTCGCGGCGCCGCTCCTGCGGCCCCTGGAGGAAGCGCGCCTCTTCGGGAGGGCCGGGAGTTTTTCCCCAGCGGGTTTTTGAAGTGGTTTTGTCGTCGAGTTCAGTCATGGCCCTTCGATAAGCTCAGGGTGATCGGATAACGTCCGAAATCTCAAGAGACCGTTCGTGCTGAGTTTGTCGAAGCACGAAAGGGGAATTCACGATCCGTGGAAAAATTCATCCTAGCTCGCGAGTTTCGTCCTGCCACGGCAGCGTCACTTTGAAGCCGAGTTTATCCCGAATCGACGCCGCCAGCGCTTCACGCGCCGGATTCTCGCCATGCACGAGAAAAGTTTCCCGCGGCTTCGCGGGAATCGCAGACAGCCACTCAACGAGTTCTCCTGAATCGGCGTGCGCGGAGAGCGCCGGGATCTCTTCGATTTGCGCGGCCACATGTACGGGCAACCCAAGTACTTGCACCTCTTTCGCCCCCTCGAGAATCCGGCGCCCGAGCGTGCCTTCCGCCTGATATCCGACGAAGAGAAGAACCGTGTCGGGATCGGGCAGACGGTGAACCAGGTGATGAAGAATGCGGCCGCCGTTCAGCATTCCCGAGGCGGAGAGAATCACCGCGGGGCCGCGGAGCTGGTTGAGCAGCTTGGAATCGTCGGAGGAGCGGCAGAATTTTACCGAAGGGCCTTCGATGGGGCATAGATGCCGGTCTTCGAGATCCCTCATCTCGATGTCGTGCTCGGAGGTAAACTCGCAATAGAGACCGACGGCCGATATTCCCATCGGGCTATCGACGTAGATCGGCAGGTCGGCCGGCAGGCGGTTTTCGCGCTGGAGAGCGCGGAGATGATAGAGCACTTCCTGCGTGCGCCCGACGGCAAAGGCCGGAATCAGCAGCACGCTTTTCTTCTCGACGATACGCCGGCAGACGCGCGCGAGCGCCTCTTTCGGACTCTCCTTTCCGTGCAAGCGGTCTCCATAGGTAGACTCGAGGAGCACATAATCGGCGCCCAAAATCGGCTCCGGGTCTTTCAGGATCGGAATGTTCCCTCTTCCGACGTCGCCGGAGAAGACGATTTTGACTTTCTCGCCGGCGCCGGATTTGGCTTCGATGAGAATAAACGCCGCGCCGAGAATATGGCCGACGCGATGAAACGCAAAGGAAAAGCTGCCCGCGATTTCTATAGGAGAACCAAAACCGGCCCTCCGCACGAGCCCGAGCGCGGTGCGCGCGTCTTCTTCGGTGAAGAGCGGCAAAGCAGGTTGATGGCGCGAGTATCCTTTGTGGTTCGCATAGCGCGCTTCTTCCTCCTGAAGCCGCCCGGCGTCGGGCAAGAGAAGCTCGAGCAGCGCCCTGGTGGGAGGAGAAGCGAAGACGGGGCCGTCGAAGCCCTCTTTCACCAGCCGCGGCAGATAGCCGGTGTGGTCGATGTGGGCGTGAGTGAGGATGATCGCGTCGAGCGATTTGGGATCGACACCGAGCGGTCCCCAATTTTTTTGCCTGAGCTCCGGTTTTCCCTGAAACAGCCCGCAGTCGATCAGAACCCGCCGCGAATCGACTTCAAGAAGATAGCGCGAGCCCGTCACCGTTCCCGCTGCGCCGAGAAAAGTAAGCCGGGTCACCGGCCCTCGCTTATGGAAGCGCTCATTGAAAGTTAAATTACCTTAACTGAGATGAAATGTCTATTTCAGGCGCGCGATCGTTCAAAGACTTGCAATCCCGGCGCGTGGCTGGGATACAATAGAGATCATGCGGCTCATCCTTGCACTCGCTTTGGCAACGCTCCTTTCCGTATCGGCGTATGCCCAGGAGCGGGAGCGAAGACCGTTGCCTCCTTCGGTCACCGTGACCGGCGAAGGAATCGTCACGGCGGAGCCGGACGTAGCGGAGATCGAGATCGGCGTCGTGACCGAAGCGAAGGCGGCGCCGCAGGCGTCGAAGGAGAACGCGGCGAAGCTCGCTAAAGTCATCGCCGAAGTAAAGAAACTCCTCGGACCGGGCGACGAGATCAAAACCATCGGCTATTCGCTGAACCCGAATTACCGCTATCCGCGCGAGGGCGGAAAGCCGGAGTTGACCGGCTACACGGCGACCAACGTCGTGCGGGTGAGAACCGGCGCGCTTCAGGGAGTCGGAAGCCTGATCGATACCGCGACGCAATCGGGCGCCAACAAGATTCAGCGGCTTGTCTTCACGCTCAAAGACGAAGATGCGGCCAAGCGCGAGGCGCTGCGCAACGCAACGGCCAAGGCGAAGTCGAAGGCGGAAGACGTCGCGCGCGCTCTCGGACTCAAGATCGCGAGAGTGCTTTCCGTCAACGAAGGCGAGCAGGCGTACCGGCCGGTTATACGCGAGAGAGCAGGGGCAGCGATGATGGCGCAGGAAGCCGCGCCCACACCGGTCGAGGCGGGCACGGTCCAAATTCGCTCGACGGTCACGCTCACCGCCGAGCTTGCCGGGCCATAACGTTCCAAGCCCTTTTCCGTCATTCCCGCGCAAGCGGGAATCCAGTCCTTTAAAGACCTACCGCGGCCATCAGCCACGCTGGAACCAGCGCGCCCAAGCCGATCAACCAACCGGTAACCGGCGTGATGGCGCGGCCGGATTGCTGCTCACGCCGCAGAAAATAATCCGTGGCGATAATTGCCATCAATCCGACCGCTGATGAGAAGAGCGCGCGCGGCGGCAACGGAACGTCCACAGCCGATTGGCTCGCGGGCTGGATCACCGTGAGGAACGCGATGAGCCAGGCGGGAAACAGAGATGCGAGTCCCAGGAGCCAGTAGTGCCGCGGCGGACGATCTTTTAGAAAAATCGCCGCAACGGCGCTGGCGAGAACTCCGACGACTCCGACGATGAGCGAGACTTTGTTCACTGCACGATAGAGAATTCGATCCGGCCGTCGCCTTTGGTATCCGGTGGCGGATTCTTCGGCGCGGTTTCAAGGAGTTTCGCATCGGTCCCCGCGGAGCTGAGCCGCTCGCGGACGAGATCCAAGCGCCTAACGGCCAGCTTTTCCGCCTGCCCTTCCGGGCGCGGCTCGACGTCGCGCAGGATCGCGATGATGCCTTCGACCGTATCCGGCTGCTTGATCGTCGGGAATTTTTGCCGGAAATATCTCTGCACCGCCGGGCCGAGCTCTTTGATATTCTGCTCCCTCTGATAGGCCTGGATTCGCGCGGTCATTTCCTGGGTCTTGAGGGCGTTGAAGTCGCTCTCGCCAAGCACGGACGAAAGCGAAAGCCTCACGTACGGCGAGTTGCGGAGAAAGTCGCTCAATTTCTTGATCTGCTCGTCCATCGCGTCGCTGATCGCCGCGCTGCCCGGTTCGAAGCGCACCGGGTCGATCGCGAAGCCGGTGATCTTGTCGTCGGACGAGGTGAAGAGCCGGCCGATCGCGCGGAAAGGCGCCGCGAGAATGTTGACGATCATGTTCTTGACCGCGGTCCAGATCGCTTCGCTCAAGCTGAATTGAGGCGAGCTGAGACTTCCCGAAACGGGCACGTTGACGCGGATCTCGCCGCGCGCGTCTTTCATCAATGCGACGATCAACCCGAGCGGCAGGCCGATCTTGTCTTTGGCTTTATCGTCCTCGCTCGCCTTGACGAGGTCGAGACGGCCGACGACGATCTCGCTTTTCACGTCGAGCTTGTCGCCGTCGAGGCCGAAGTGAATCTTGGTCGCCAGCCGGCCGTCCTTTGCGATCCAGGAAAGAAGCGCGTTCGTGTAAGGGTTGACGCGCGGGATCGCGAAGTCGCGCAGCTCGCCGTCGAGGTCGAGCCACAGAGTGTCTCCCAGCGGCGCGATGTCGCCGTGCAGCTCGAAGGCGCCGGTGGCGCCGATGACGCTCTGGAGCGTGAGCTTGCCCTTTTTGCCCGGCGCGTTGCTCAATCCTTTTATATTGATCGCCAGCCGCGAGAGTTCTTCGGTGTAGGGCTGTTCTGCGGTGCGATCGATGAAGCGGGCAAATCCCTCTTCGACGACGATTTCGCCGATGTCGATCGCGGTTTTCGGCGGCTGCGGCTTGGAGGACGGTTTTGACGGAGGAGTCGATTTGACTTCCTGCTTGGCAGGCGAAGTCGCCGCGACTTTCTGATTCGCCTGCGGGGCCGTCGCAGCACCCGGCTTGGAAACTTCACCGGCAGGCGCGCCTTTCTGATTTGATTCGTTCGCTGGGGCAGCGTTCTGTTTTACTTCGCTTGCTGGAGCAGCAAGCATGGCGCGGAGCGGCAGCGAGCCGTCTTTGTTGCGCTCGATCAGCGCCGAAGGCTTTCGCACCAGCACGCGCGCGATTTTAATCTGCGTCGGCCACTTAACGTCTATCGTCGTGGCACTCGCCTGCTCGATCGACACGAGCGGTTCCTTCGGCGGCCCCAATGCCAGGCGGCTAACACTCACTTTCCCATTGGCAGTCGCCTGGAGCGCTCCGTCCATAGAAACGACCACAGCCAAGTCTGTTTCGGCCTTGCCCGCTAACGGCGCGGAGATCGGAATGTAGCGCTGGTATGCGGAGAGGTCGGCGTCCTTGAGCCGCACCTTAAGCTCCGCCTTCACCGGCTTCAGTACGACGGTTCCGCCGACGTCGAGCGACCCGCCCTTGGGAAGTTGCGAGTTGATCTGGACGAGCGCCGGTTCGTTCTGCGGCCAGGTCAATTTCTGGATAGAAACTTTCAGCTTGCTGAGATCGAATTGGGCCGGCGGCGTGAGACTCGTATCGACGACCGTCGGATCGCCGGACAGCTCGACGGCGGCGATGTTGAAAACGCCGTTGTTCACGTTGATATTTTTAAGATTGAGCTTGAGCTCGGGCGCGGAGAAAAACGGCCGCTGCTTTCCTTGCTGGAGCACGGCGATTTTTTCCAGGCGCACGTCGCCGTCGAGATGAGTGCCTTCTTTGCCGCCGTACTTGAGCGTGAGCGCGACGCTGAGCCGCCCGCTCTGCAAAGTCGCGGGCGTGTCGGACGGAACGTACGGCAGCAGCAGCGCTAGATCGAAGCCTTCGAACTTGAGCGCGGCCTGGCCGTTGGTCGGCGTGAGATGCAGCTCGGATGCGTTGATGGAAATCGGCGTGCCGGCCAGCGTGAGATTCAACGTCGCTTTGCCCGCGGGCCCGTCGCTCCGCGTGGAGAGATCCGCGGCCTCGAAATTGAGTCCTTCGCCTTTCCAGGATTTCGCCGGCGTGATCGCGTTGTCTTCAAGAACGATGATGCCGTCCGACAGCTTGAAGCGATCGACGGTGATATCGAATCCGCCCTTCTCTTTCTTTTCTTCCTTTTTTTCACCGGCGAGCAGGTCCGAAAAATTAAATTCCGACGCGCCGGTACGCGCCAGGCCGATCGAAGGCGCCGCGAGGTTAAGCTCCGCCAGTTTTAAGTGACCGCGAAACAGCGGCAGATAGTAGAATTTGAGCGCCAGGTCTTTGAACTGAACGAACGCATCCGGCCGCGTCTTGTCGGCGAGTCGGAAGCCCTTGATCGCGATTCGCCGGGTGAAGAGATTGATATCGACGTCTTCGATGATTGTGGCCCGTTGCATCGCCGCGGCGATCTGCTTGACCGCGACCTTCCGAACGATCATCGGCAGGAACGTGATGATGAGCACTAGCACGACCACCACGCTGGCGGTGATGATGCCCCATTTCTTCTGTCGGCGAGTCAGTGTCATGGCATTTCTCCCCGGCGATTCGCCTCATCCTCATATCACCAGGGTTTTACCCCCGCAAGAACTTCACGCACACTGGCGATATGTCTACGCCTTTCGACGTTGCGTGGTCGTATAGCAATTGCTAGAATAGCTCGGTGGATGTGGTCTTCGTTGCTTCGGCTTTTCGCCATGGTTATACCAAAGAGGATTTTTACGAGTTATTGGCGGGCCGCTATCTCAAGGTCCGAAGTCAACGCGGACTTGATGATATCTACGAGTTACTCGGTCGGAACCTTGCCGGAGACTACCTGCATATTGTCTATCGCGTGCTCCCGGATGGGCACTTGCGAGTTTTTCATATCAGTCGCATGAGTGACGGACAAAAAAAACGTTATCAGAGGTACCGGAGATGAAGAACAAAAAAAGAGCGGCTCCCCCATTGCGGAATGGGGCCAGCGACAAGGAAGTTATTCGCTGGGTGAAGACTCATGATGTCTTTGACCGGTTGGATGCGGGGGTGTCGGAGCTGGTTGACGATCATAGCGATCTAGACCGGATACTTGAGGAGGCGGTATTTCAAGATAATACGGCCCAGCTCAATATGCGTATTCCTCCAGCCATGAAAGCGGTCTTGAGTCGATTGGCTCGTCAGCGCACCACCGACGCAACGACTCTTGCGCGGATGTGGCTTGCGGAGAGACTCAAGAGAGAGCTGAAAACTTAACCATGAAGAACAATTTTGGCGAGTGCGAAATCTGCCAAACAAAGCTCGTCGAGAAACAAATCAAGCAGGATTTTTGGATTCACGGGAAATTGGTCGTCATCGACAATGTGCCTGCCGGAGTCTGTCCGCGCTGCGGCGCAAAAGTCGTGCGGGCGGAAGTTGGAAAACGCCTTGCGGTGGTTTTGGAGAGCCCTAGAAAATGGTCCAAGGCATCGGTCATCCGCGTTCCGGTGGTAGAACTTCCTTCGTAATCAAATCACAGCCAGCACGCTGGCCGTGATTATTCCCCACTTCTTCTGTCGGCGAGTCAGCGTCACAACGTTTTCCCCCGGCGATTCGCCTCATTCTAATATCACCGGGGTTTTGCACCCGCAAGAACGGCGTCATCTCATTGTGGCTCGTTGGACGGCTCTCCCTCGATTGAGCTTCCCCCTCCCCGATGTTATTCTCCTGCGAAAGGAGAAGCCTCAGCATGCCAAACATCGAGAAACCGTCGATCCCTGAATTTCATCCGCCGCGGAGAATCTTGTTAGGACCGGGTCCAAGCCCGGTGGACGATCGCGTAACGCGCGCGATGACGGCGCCGGTGCTGGGGCATCTCGATCCGCTGTTTCTCAAATGCATGGACGACATTCAGGTTTTGCTCCGCTACGTTTTCGAAACCCAAAACCGCTTGACGATTCCGATCTCCGGCACCGGCAGCGCGGGCATGGAAGCGACGGTCGTAAGTCTCTTGGAGCCCGGCGACGAAATTGTAGTCTGCGTCAACGGCTATTTCGGCGAGCGCATGTGCGAGATGGTTAGCCGTATCGGGGCCAAGTGCATCCGCGTCGATGCCGAATGGGGCAAGCCGATGGACATCGACAAGGTTCGCGCCGCATGGAAATCCTCGAACGCGCGCGCGATCTTCGCCGTGCAGGCGGAGACTTCGACCGGTGTGCTTCAACAAGTCGCACCGCTGAGAAAGATAGCGGACGAGCGCGACGGGCTTTTGCTCATCGACGCGGTCACGAGCCTCGGCGCGCACGAAGTCGCCGTGGATAAAAACGGCATCGACGGCTGCTACTCCGGCACGCAGAAGGGCCTCTCCTGCCCGCCGGGACTGTCGCCGGTGACTTTCAGCGAGCGCGCGTTGAACAAAATCAAAACGCGCAAGTCCAAACCCAGCGCCTGGTATCTCGACGTCGGCCTCGTCGCCCATTATTGGGGCAACGAGCGGACCTATCACCATACCGCGCCGGTCACGATGAACTACGCGCTGCGCGAAGGGCTGCGCATCGTCGTCGAGGAAGGGTTGGAGGCGCGCCAGCGCCGCCACGAGCTGAATCACCGCGCGCTCGTCGCCGGCGCCGAGGCGATGGGACTCAAGATGCACGTCGATCCGGACCATCGTCTCTGGACGCTCAACACCGTGCGCATCCCCGACGGCGTGGACGATATGCGCGTGCGGCGGAGCCTGCTCGAAGAATTCAACATCGAGATCGGCGGCGGGCTTGGAGTTCTCAAAGGAAGAATCTGGCGCGTCGGCTTGATGGGCGGCGGCAGCACCGCGAACAACGTGCTGCTTTTCCTGGCCGCGCTGGAAAAGTGCCTGGCGGCGGAAGGCTTCAAAGTCCGCAGCTCGGGGACCAGCGCCGCTGAGACGGTTTACTTGAAGAGAGAATAGCGTTCAATCGCGACGTTTAATCGTTACTGGGCTCGGCGTTTCCGCGAATCCAGTCTTTAAGTCCTTTTTCTTCTTCGTCCTTGTGGTCGTGATGCATCTTGGCGTGTAGCCATCCCAGCTCCACGACTTCGTCCACGGAGCCGGTGATAGCCACCGTGCAGCCTTTGTCGCTGGGATATTTCCTGCAATCGACTTTGACGCGTTGTGCCATGCTAAAACCCTCCCTTTATGCGGCCGTAACTTCCCTCTAACGCGCCGACCTCGGCGAGTCAATACCACGGCGACGAAAATTGCGGCGCAGCCTTTTTTGATGTTTAATAACGTCGTGGCGAACAGCTCGACTCAGACCGGCGCCGGCGTTTTCTTCTCGGAAAAAGAAGCCGGGCGCTTCGCGCTCGGCTTTATCGCGCTCGATCGCCCGCGCGCGCTCAACGCGCTCGCGCTGGAGATGCTGAAAGCGATCGGCAACAAGCTCTGCGAATGGCGCGCGCGGGCGGAGATTGCCTGCGTCGTTTTTCACGCCGGGTCGGAGAAGGCGTTTTGCGCGGGCGGCGACGCGAAGTCGCTGGTTCTCCGGCTGCGCGAAGACGGAGAGCCGGCGTTTGCCCGCGACTATTTCAGGACCGAGTATTTCGTCGATTATTTGATTCACGCTTATCCGAAGCCCGTGCTCTGCTGGGCCGACGGCATCACCTTCGGCGGCGGCGTCGGCATCATGAACGGCGCGACCTATCGCGCGACGACCGAGCGGAGCAGCCTCGCCATGCCGGAGACCGCCATCGGCCTTTTTCCCGACGTCGGTTCCACCTATTTTCTCAACCGCCTGCCCGCGGGTCTGGGATTGTTCCTGGGTTTGAGCGGCGCGCGCTTCAGCGGTTTCGATGCCGCGGCGATCGGAATGGCGGAAGGCGTGGCGCGATCCGAAAGCAAAAAAGAAACTTTCTCCGGCCTGGCGCGGCTCGATTGGACCTCGGATCCGCAAGCCAACACCGAGCTTCTGCGCCGCTACATGAAGAGCCGGACGGAAGCCGCTCCGGCGGAAAATTCCGCTCTGGTCAAATCGCTCGACGCGGTCGCGCGTTTGACCGACCACTCGACGATCGACGCAATCGATCGCGCGTTGCGGGAGTGGCGCGGCGAGGATCCTTGGCTCAAGAGCGCCATCGCCGCTTACCTCGCCGCCTCTCCGACGGCGGTTAAAACCACCTTCGAGCAGCTTAGGCGCGGCAAGAAGCTGACGATCAAGGAGGCATTCTTGCGCGAGTGGGATATGGCGGTCAATTACTGCACGACGCCCGATTTCACCGAGGGCGTGCGGGCGCGGCTGATCGACAAGGACAACCGTCCGCGCTGGAATCCGCCGGTGCTTTCCGGCGTAAACGACACCCGCATCGAACGGTACTTTCGGCCACAGCCCGACGGCGTCAATCTCCTCGCGGAGAAACTCGCCGCCACAAGAATCGATTGATTCCGGCCGAGCGGGCTTCAGATGAAATTCAGTAACTGCCGCGCGAGATGACGACTTCCTTCAGCACAACGTCTTTGTTAGGCTTGTTGTTCGCGCCTCGCGGCGTGTTCACGATCGCGTTGACGACCTCCTGGCCCTTCACAACCTCGCCGAAGACAGCGTGTTTGCCGTCAAGCTGCGCTGTCGGGCGCACGGTGATGAAGAATTGGCTGCCATTCGTATTCGGACCGGCATTGGCCATGGAAAGAATCCCCGCCTTGGAATGTTTCAAGTCCGGATGGAACTCATCCTCGAACTTATAGCCCGGGCCGCCGAATCCATTTCCCAGCGGATCGCCGCCCTGGATCATGAAGTCCGGAATCACGCGGTGGAAGATCGTGCCGTTGTAGAGCGGCTTCTTCACCTTTTCTCCCGTTTTCGGATCAGTCCATTCCTTGGTTCCGGAAGCCAGGCCGACGAAGTTCGCGACGGTCTTCGGCGCCTTATCCTCGAAGAGCACGAGCACGACGTCGCCCAGGGTGGTTTTCATCGTCGCGTAGAGCGGCCCTTTTTTCTCCTGTGTATTCGCCATCGATCCTCCAAACGCTGCAAGAATAATAGCTGCGAGCAAAAGTTGTTTTATCATTTCTGTTCCCTCAAAATTATTTTAAGATAGTCGATTCATCGCCATCGCCATGCCGCCGAAGTAGGCGCGATGGATGTCCATCGACTCTTTCGCGGTGGCCAGGACGCCTTCTTCTTGTCCGGCGGCGACGTGCTTTTCTAGAACGTCGAGAAACATATCGGAGTGCTTGACGTCGGCGATGCTGTGGGCGATGAAATTCGGCATCTGCTCGGGACGAAAGCCCAAGTCGCGCGCCCAAATCCGCGCGAGCTGCGTGCAATTGCCGCCGCCGATGTCCCCCAGCAGGCGATCGTCGTTGGTCCACTCGGCGATGGTCGAAGCGGCGATCGCCTCCTGCCACGGGCGGTGCCGCGCGAGCCACCACCAACCGTAAATCGCCGCCTTGGTCGTCGGCAGGGGCTCGGCGCCGTAGAGCTGCTGCTCGCTCATGCCGACCTCGCGCGCCTGGCGCACGACCAGATCCACGTGGCCGACGGCGGAGTGCTCGTCCTCCACCAGCTCTTCGTATTCATGCGCGAGGATTCTCTGCTTCACTTCCAGCTCCGGACAATTGGCCGCGACCTGCGGCCAATAGTTTCTGCGCTGCCGGACGTAGATCCCCAACTGCGAGAGATAAATTTGCGCGCGCTCCTTCGTGACCTTCGTCGAATAGAACTGCTTCATCTCGGGGGAGAGAAAAAGTCCCCGCACCAGTCCGCCCAGTTTTTCCCTCCACTGTTCCGTCTTCATGAACGAACCTCCCTGCATCCAACCTTGAGTTGAAATGACGAGGCCCGCGATTCGGGCCTGGAAATGAAAATAGACAAATCGGCGACGGGCGTCAAGCAGCAGAGAGCTTCACGCGAGCTTTTTAGCGTCCTGCCGCGGGGGCGCCGCAGGCGCGGCGGCGGCAACGCCTCTATGAAACAATTCTTCGACGCATGCATTCACGACCTCGTCGATCGCCGGGCCTCCCTTGCGGAAAATAATTCTCCCGAGCGCCGACGGCGGCCCCCAGTGGTGATAGTTGCGTCTTTGAAAAATCGCGACGACGCGCGTTCCGACCGCGCAGGCCAGATGCATCGGCCCGCTGTCGGAAGTCACGAACAAATCGCAGCAAGAGACCATCGCGGCAAACATCCGGACCGACGGCTCGTAGATCGCGGGAATACCCTGCCCGAGGCTTTGCTTAAAAAAATCGATCAGATTCTTCTCCTCGGGGCCGACAAAAAGGACGATCTTTGCGCCGGAGCGCGCGAGGCCCGCGGCGAGTTGTAAGAAATATTCCGCGGGCAATCTTTTACTGCGGCTTGCCCTGCCGCCGACGAATACGGCGACAACGGAACCACCGCCCGGCCCGACGGCCGCGTCGATTTTTCTTTTCCCTTCCGCCTTCTCCTCGGCAGTCAATGCTATATAAGGACGTGTTTCCTCGGATTTTAGACCCAGGGCGGCGACCAACGCCGGCAAGATCCGGTATTTATTTCTCTCCGCCGGCTTCGGCAGCCGGATATTCAGCCAACGGTCTTTCTTCCCGCGCAGGCCGGCGCGCAGCCGCGCGCCGGAAAAACCGACGACGAACGCGCCCATCGCCGACTGCGAGCCGCTTACATCGACTGCGAGGTCGTAGCCGGAGGAGCGAATCTGCTTGATGAGACGGAAATAGGCCCACGAGGCGTCGGGAAAGCGGCGCGTGATCTCGTAGTGGCGGTCGAGCGGCAAATTTTGAAAAAGGGCCTGCGACATGGACGAGCCGACGAAGTCGATCCGCGCGTCGGGATAATTTTTTCGAAACAGCAAGATCGCCGGCGACGCCAGGACGCAATCCCCCATGCGAAAGTTTCCGCGCACGAGCAAAATCTTTCGGATCGGCTCGCGAGAAAGATCGACCTCGACGTCCGCCGATCTGGGTTTCACCAGATTCATGATGCGGCTGGCAGCGCCGCTGATCGTCTTGTTGAGACGATAATAAGAAACCCGCGTCATCTTCGACTATTTACACGCTTCATCGCGGGAATGTAAACAGGAGGCCGGCGCCATGTAATGCCTTGAAACAGGGCAAAGTGACAATGCAGATTCTTCGCTCCGCTCAGAATGACATTAATAACATCGCAGGGCTTGTCATCCTGAACGAAGTGAAGGATCTCTCTTTGGATATGGAACTTTGCAGGCCACTTCAGGCCAGCGTGGACAGGAGTCTTCCATATCCTGAAATTTTTTCCCGAACGCGGAGGCAATGCAGCGCGTACCAGATGTTGCACATTCCGCTGGAGAGCGCCGGCTTTCCGGTTTCCTGTTCCAGCAGAGAGATGACGCCGGCCGTGGGCCAGCGATTGCACGGCAGAAAAATCCCGTCCGCCCCGGGCGCGGCGAAAAAAACTTTCCTCGCGAGCTTGTAAGCCGCGTGCTCGGGCAGATCGCCGAGATCGGCGTTGCGCTCGACGCCGAGCCCTTCGGCGCCGAGAACCTCGAAGCCCGAGGCGGTCAAAAAATCCGCCACGCGCCTCGTGAGCGGATCGGGATACGGCGTGGCGACGACGACCTTCCTGATGCCCATGTGCTTTAGCGCCTCGACTTCGCAGGTCATCCCCGCCGCCACGAGGACGCCGACTTTTTCCTGCAGCCGCGCCGCGACCTCGCGGTCGCTGCCGAAGCCCAGGCGGGTGAAGATCGGCGAGCCGCCGAGAATAATGAACTCGGCGCCGGTCTCGGCCAGATCGATCGTCGCTTCCTCGAGCCTTTCGAGCTGCCGCTCGATATGATCGTCCACGAGCTTGCGGATCGTTCCGGTCGTGTTCAGCAACAGGAAGCCGTCGCCGAGAATACGATAGAACTCGTAGACGAAAGTGTCGCCGCGCGACGGCGCGACGTGGCCGATTTTCGCTCTCCAACCGATCATATTTCCTCCTTACGCGCCGGATCCCGAGTTGTCAGTTAATAGCGAAACGCGCCCCGTCGTCAAGAGAAAAACTCCGTTGCATTGCGATGGCCTTTGCCGTAACAACGTAAGGAAGGTCACCTTGTGCGAGAATCTTGGACATTTGGCACGCTTCGCTCTCTCCGTCATCGGAATTTTCGCCTCCTGCTGTTCGGCGCGCTGCTTTCGAGCTCCGGCGACTTCATGCAAAACATCGCGCAAAGCTGGCTCGTGTGGCAACTGACCCGTTCGCCTTTTCTCCTGGGCGTCGTCAGCTTTTTCGACACCGTCCCGCGGCTGTTTTTCGGCGCTCTGGGCGGCGCGATCGCCGACCGCTTCGACCGCAGACGGCTGCTGGTGATGACTCAAACGCTGGCGATGGCGCAAGCGTTCGTCTATTGGTTCGCGGTTTATTTTCACTTCATCGTCTTCTGGCACATCGTCGTCCTGGCGTTTTTCCTGGGCACCGTCAACACGTTGAATCAGCTCGCGCGCCAGTCTTTGGTCAACAGCCTCGTCCCGCGGGATGAGTTGTTCAACGCGATCGCGCTCCAGTCTTCGGTGTTCAATCTGTCGAAAATCCTGGGACCCTCGGCCGGCGGAGTACTCATCGCGCTGGTGGGAATCGCGGGCTGCTTTTTCATTAACGCCGTAAGTTTTTTGGCGCTCATCTTCACCCTCTTCATGATGGAGCTGCCTCCCTGGGAAGCGCCGAGCAGGAAGGCGGGGATATGGAGCGAGATCAAGGAAGGTTACGCGTACCTGAGAAGCAACCGCCGGCTATTCTCTATCGTCTGGCTGTCCTATGTCATCGCGCTGGTCGGAGCGCCCTACACGCGCTTTCTCCCCATGTTCGCGACGAATATTTTACACGTCGGGCCATCGGGCTTCGGTCTTTTGATGGCCGCTCCGGGCATCGGCGCGACCGCCTCGGCGCTGGGTCTCGCCTCGATGGGAGGTTTCCGTCCCGGCATTCTATGGATCTGCTCGTGCGCGCTGGGATTCGCGCTCTTCCTCAGCCTGTTCGCATTCTCCCACTCCTTTATCTTTTCCATGGTCATGCTGGCTCTGGTGGGATTTTGTTTTATCGCCTTTCGCGCTTCGGCCAACACGGCGGTCCAGTCGGAGACCCCGCAGAATCTTCTTGGGCGGGTCTTGAGCCTTTTCTTTATGGATCGAGGCCTGTGGTCGCTCGGAGGACTGTTGATCGGCAGCTCCGCATCGGTGATCGGCATCGACTGGACGCTCGCGGTATCCGCCGTAATCTGCGCCGCAGCCGCGGGCGGCCTGCTCTTCGTTACGGGGAAGCATCCAGCCAACGCGAGAATATAGACACCCTCGTTGACAGAAGCGAAAAGGGCCGGATAAGATCCGCGCATACTCCGGGGATCCGGGGATGAGGAGGCGATCATGGATTCAATCTTCGAGACCGATCCGATTTTTGCTTTTATATTTTTGCGCCTGGGTCTGGCCGCGGTCTTTTTCGCTCACGCATCGCAGCAAAGTCTCGGCTGGTTCGGCGGTAAAGGACTCCGGGACACCATCAACGCCTGGAAAGAGCGTTACGCGATACCGCGACCGATCGGCGCGCTCGGGATCTTCACGGAATTCTTCGGCAGCTTTGCCATGCTTTTGGGATTCCTGGCCCGGCCGTTCGCGCTGGGCCTGGCGATTTTTATGGCGGTCGCGATCTGGAAGGCGCACTGGAAAAACGGTTTCTTTCTCGCGCACCGCGGCGGAGAAGGCAACGGAATCGAGTTTTGCCTCGCGCTGTTTCTCATGGCGCTGGCGCTCTTGATCGGGGGCGGCGGCGCCATGTCAATCGATCTGCTGTTGAGCAAATAACTTGGAGAAGAGCCAAATGAACGGCGGCAATCGCGTCGAGCAAATCGCAGCAACGACCCTTCTCCTGCTCCTGCTTATGGGTTGTCTCGCCGTGTTGCGGCCATTCCTGTCGGCGATTTTATGGGCGCTCATCCTCTCTTTTTCCACCTGGCCGGTCTTCGCATGGATCGAACGGATGCTGGGCGGCCGCAAAGGGCTCGCGGCGTTGACGACGACGTTGATGCTGGCGCTGATCGTGTTGATTCCGCTGGTCATCGCCGGCTCGAGTCTGACGGACGAATTCGGGCAGGCGATCGCATGGGTCCGCACGGTAGTGAACGAAGGCCCGCCCGATCCTCCGGCCTGGATCGCGAGCATCCCCGTCGCCGGTGGACATATCTATCGCTACTGGACCGGCGTGGCGCACAACAGCAGCCAATTGCTGAGCGAGTTCGGAAAATATCTGCTTCCGGCAAGCGAATGGCTCTTCAGCGGCTTGAAGACGCTGGGCCAGGGCACGCTGCAACTGGCGCTCAGCTTGTTCATCGCCTATTTCTTTTACCGCGACGGGAGCGACGCCGCGAAGAGACTCAACTCCATGGCCGTGCGCCTGTGGGGAGACCGCGCGCTCCGTCTGATCGAAGTCGCGGCTGCCACGATGAGAGGCGTGATCTACGGCATCATCGGAACCGGAATCGTGCAAGCCATCCTGACGGGTTTTGGATTGTGGCTCACCGGCGTGCCCGCGGCCTTTCTTCTCGGGTTTGCAACTTTCTTTCTGTCTCTAGTTCCGGTAGGGCCGCCGCTCATATGGCTGCCGGCGGCTCTGTGGCTTTTTTACACGGGCGCAACCGGCTGGGGCATTTTTCTTTTGCTGTGGGGCGCGCTCGCCGTCGGCAGCGCCGACAATATCATCAAGCCTTATTTCATCAGCCGCGGCAGCGATCTCCCCTTCATCCTGGTTTTTCTCGGCGCGCTTGGCGGCGTGATCTCCTTCGGCTTTCTCGGCATCTTCCTCGGCCCGACGCTGCTCGCCGTCGGCTTCAACATCATCCGCGACTGGACGCGGATGGAGAGCCCTTCAATGCAAATTACTTAGACCTACTCTTGAGGCTGGTCAAAAAGGTCCAACTACGTGGCTGCGACGCTCTCTATTCTTCCGCTTCTCTTTTGGCTTGCGACCGCTACTCCGCTTTTTGCCGCGGACGCGTGGAACAGCGAATGGGCGAAGACGGTCGAGAGCGCGAAGAAAGAAGGACAGCTCACCGCGTACGGCGGGACGGAGATCACCCACCCGGAGATTATCGCCGCATTCAATAAAGAATACCCGGAGATAAAAATCACCGCCGTTGCCGGACGGGCGGCGGATCTTACCGCCCGCATCCTGGCGGAGCGGCGCGCGGAAAAATTTTTGCCGGACGTGATCGCGAGCGGGCCGAACGCTCCCCGCACGCTCTACCTGGCGAAGGCATTGGATCCGATCGCGCCCGCCTTGATCCTTCCCGAGGTCACGGACCCAAATAAATGGTACGGCGGCAAGCACTGGTACGCCGATCCGGAAAACAAATACATCTTCATCTTCGAAGGCTCCGTTTCCACGACGGGGCTCGCGGTCAACAGCAAGCTCATGAGCCCGAGCGAGATCGGCTCTTACTGGGATCTCGTGCAGCCGAAGTGGAAAGGAAAAATTCTTGTCATGGATCCGAGAGGCGCGGCGCTGCCGACTCCGGTGTTGATGCTCTACTACGATCCCGACGTAGGGCCGGATTATTTGCGCACGCTCTTCGGCAGGATGGACGTGACGCTCTTCCGCGATCGAACCCAGGGGACGAATTGGCTGGGCACGGGAAAATATCCGGTCTGTTTTTACTGCCGCGATCTCGATCTCGCGCAGAAGCAGGGCCTCCCCATCGCCGAGGTGCCGCCGGCGCAAATGAAAGAAGGATCGACGATCGGCGGCGGCAGCAGCAGCGTGCTGGCGCTGCTCAACCGCGCGCCCCACCCCAACGCGGCGCGAGTTTTTATCAACTGGTATCTCTCGCGCCAGGGGCAGATCCTCTGGCAGAAGGTGATGAACCTAAAAGAGGTCGAGCCGTCCGACTCGATGCGGATCGACATTCCTAAAGACGAAGTGATGCCCGAAGCGCGGCGCGCCGAAGGCCGGAAATACCGGGTCGTCGGTTTTCTGGAGCCTAAGCCCGTGCAGCAGCTACTCAGCGAGGTATTGGAATAGGATGCTTCGACCCTTCGAGGGGCCTCAGGGCAGGCCCCCTCGACAGCCTTTAGTCCCGAGCCTGTCGAGGGGTCAGCATGAACGTTTCTTGTGTCAATCTTGCTCCGTTCGCCCTGAGCCCTTCGACTCAACCGTTCGTCCTGAGCTTGGTCGAAGGACGAACGGCTTTGCTCAGGACGCGCAAGTCGAAGGGTGAACGAAGAGTTTTCAACGTGCGCGGAGAAGCTCATGTCCGAATCCGAAAAAGAATATTATCCGCCGATCGAAGTCCGCGGCTTCTTCCGCTCTCATACCCATCTGCCGATCTGGGAAGTCATCGAGCAGGCGGGCATCTGGACCCGGCTCGGCATGAAAGTCAGCTTCGAGTTCTGCGACAGCTCCAGCGTCGCCGAAGCGGCGCTCTTTGACGGCAGCGTCGATTTCGTCTCGGGAAACCACATTACGCCGTACGCGCTGGTCGCGCGCCGCAAGCCGATCGTTTGTCTCGCCTCGCCTTCGAACAGCGTGAACGACAAACTGGTCGCGCGCGCGCCGGTCGCAGCGATCGCCGATCTTCGCGGCAAGCGCATCGGCGACACGACGCTCGTCGATTCGCTCGGCGGATACCATCATCTGCGCGGCAATCACATGATCTACGTTATGCGCGCCGGCCTCGGCCTGTCGGAGGTTCAATGGGTGGAGTTGTGCGAAACGATGGCGGAGTTTCGCACGGCGCAGTTGGAGTCGCTCAAGTCGGGCAGAGCCGACGCCACGTTCGTCACCGGCAGCACGGAGAAATACGAACAGGCGGGATTCAAGGTGCTCGATCTGGAGCCGCTGCCGATGATCACCGGCCCGACGCTCACCAGCACGACGGCCAATCTCAAACGCAAAGAGCGGCTCGGCGAGCGCTTGGTCAAGGCGCTGGTCCTGGGCATTCACTTCGCGCGCACGAGGCGCGAGGAGACCGAGCGCATTCTCGACGGATTGAGGCGCCGAGTTCCGGAAGCGGCGCGCGCGAGCTATCACGGCGTGGCGAAGCTGCAACCGAAGCCCTACCCGGATCTCGGCGGCATCGCGAACGCCTATACTCTTTGCTGTTTGAAAGATCCGATTGCCAAAGAGCGGAGCCCGGTTGCGCTCTGGGACATGCACTATCTGAGAGAGCTGGACGATTCGGGATTTATCGACGGGCTCTATGAAAGGCGCGAGGCGTGAGTCAAAAAGAGGGATTTATGAAGCAGATGATAATGTTGGCAGCGCTTTTGGTCGTTCTCATGTCGCGGTGTGGAGCGGAAGGAGCCGAGGTGAAACCCGACGCCAAGGCCGCGTGGGAGAAAACGGTCGCCGGCGCGAAGAAAGAAGGCGAGATCAGAATCTGGGGGGACATGGAGATCACTCACCAAGACATCGTCGCCGCGTTCACGAAAGAATTTCCTTTCATCAAAGCGGTGCTGGTCAGCGGGAAAGTCGGCGATCTCATGCCGCGCATCATCGCGGAGCGCCGCGCCGGTAAATATCTCGCCGACGTTTACAGCGGCGGCCTGGGGGGCCGCGCCTTTTACGATTTTCAACGCGCC
>JBGQBP010000009.1:0-31342 GCA_041494945.1 Binatia bacterium
GCGCAAGGACGTGAAGGAGCTTACCGTCCAGGAGACTAAAGATCTGCTGGAAAGGAACGGCAACCACCTTCTTTTGGACGTGCGCGAGAAGGACGAATTTCGCGAAGGACATCTCGAAGGCGCCGTCTCGCTGCCGCGCGGCTTTTTAGAATTGAAAGTCGAAACGACCGTGCCGGAGAAATCGACTCCGATCATCGCCTACTGCGCCGGCGGAGTGCGCTCGCTTCTCGCTGCAAAGCAGCTCAAAGAGATGGGCTATCAAGACGTGATCTCGATGTCCGGCGGTTACGGCGCGTGGAAAAATGCCGGCTACAAATGGGTCCAGGATCATCAGTTCACGCAGGAGCAGACGACGCGTTACAGCCGCCACTTCCTGCTGCCTGAAGTCGGCGAGGTAGGCCAGACGAAACTGCTCAAAGCCAAAGTGCTCATGGTCGGCGCCGGAGGTCTCGGATCTCCCTCGGCCTATTATCTGGCTGCGGCGGGCGTGGGCACTCTCGGCATTATCGACAACGACGTAGTCGATCTGTCCAATTTGCAACGGCAGATCCTGCACACCAACGACCGCATCGGCATGCCCAAGGTCGAGTCGGCGAAGTTGACCTTACAAGGACTGAACCCCGACGTTCACGTCATTCCCTATCAGGAAAAGCTGACGTCTAAAAACATCATGGAAATTATCAAGGACTACGACATCATCGTGGACGGCTGCGACAATTTTCCGACGCGCTACCTGGTCAACGACGCGTGCGTGCTGGCGAAGAAGCCGAACGTGCACGGCAGCATCTTCCAGTTCGAGGGTCAGGCGACGGTTTTTTATCCGGGCAAGGGCCCTTGTTATCGCTGCCTCTACCCCGAGCCGCCGCCGGCGGAAATGGCGCCGAGCTGCGCGGAGGCCGGCGTGCTCGGCGTTCTGCCGGGACTCATCGGGACGATCCAGGCGTTGGAGACGATCAAGCTCATCCTCGGCAAGGGAGAGACGTTGGTCGGAAAACTTCTCTGCTTCAACACGCTGACGATGGAGATCACCACCTTGCTTCTCAAAGCCGATCCGGCCTGCCCGATGTGCGGGGAAAAGCCGACCATCCATCAATTGATCGACTACGAAGAGTTCTGCAACCTGCGCGCCACGCACGCGGCGTAAAGAATCGTGATCGTGCTCGTGGTTCGTGTTCGTCAGGAACGCGAACCACGGACACGTGCATCACATCCCCACGCTTTTTTTCAGCGCGGAAATTTCCTGCGGCGAGAGCGCGCGGTATTCGCCGGGCGCAAGCGGGCCCAGGCGGAGCGAGCCCATACGGATGCGCTCGAGCTTTTCGACGAAGTAACCCAGCGCTTCGAACATCCGCCGCACCTCGCGCTTGCGTCCCTCGCGTAGCTCCAGCTCGATCCAGGCCTTTTTTTTCAAAACTTCGACAATCCTCGCCCTGGCGGGCGCTGTCCAACCGTCTTCCAGCTGAATGCCTTTTCTCAGCCGGTCGAGCTCCCGCTCCGATGGAAGTGCGTGGACTTTCACTCGATAAACTTTGCTCACGCCGTAGCGCGGATGCGTGAGCTTCTGCGCGAGCTCGCCGTCGTTCGTAAGGAGCAACAGTCCGGAAGAATTAAAGTCCAGCCTGCCGACGGGAAAGAGGCGGCCTTTTTTGCCGAGAGTCTCCAGCCATTCGCCGAGGTGAGGCCGGCCCTCGGGATCGTGGAGCGACGTGATGATTCCGGCGGGCTTGTGAAATAAAAGATAGGTGAGCGCGGGCCAGGCGATGAGCTTGCCGTCGACTTTGATTTTGTCCTTGCCCATATCCGCCTGAGAGCCGAGCTTCGTAACCACGGCGCCGTTGACGGTGACGCGGCCTTCCACAATCCATCTCTCGGCCTCTCTGCGCGAGGCCAGTCCGGCGCGGGAGAGAATTTTCTGAAGACGTTCCATAAAACGGTAGGCAGCAGGCGGAAAGCAGTAGGCAGTTCTGTCGTAAGTGGTTGCTGCTTACTGCTCGCTCGATTCGGGCGGGGTTTCCTCTGGTGGCGCCGATGGGGCCCCACCTTCTTGTTCGGGGAGAGTCATCTCCTCCATCTCTTTCAAGGTAGGCAGATGGCTAAGATCTTTGAGGTTGAATAGTTGGAGAAATTCGGGCGTGGTGCCGTAGAGAAACGGGCGGCCGGGCACGTCCTTGCGCGCGACGATGCGAATGAGCCTCCGGTCCAAAAGCGTTGCCACCACTCCGTCCACATCGACGCCGCGGATCGCTTCGATCTCGGCGCGCGTGATCGGCTGCTTGTAGGCGACGATCGCCAGCGTCTCCAGCGTGGCGCGGCTCATGCGCTGGGGCCGGTCGCGGTAGAGCTTCTTCACCCAGTCGGCGTTCTCCCGGGCGGTCTGCATCTGATAACCGCCGGCGACCTCCGCCAGTCGAAAGCCGCGGCCGCTCGCGTCGTATTCCGCCTGCAGCTCCTGGATCACGGAGGAGATTTCGCTCCGCTCGACGCCTTCGAGAACCTCGTCGAGGCGATGGATCGTGACCGGACCCTCCGACGCAAAGAGCAGGCTTTCCAGAATGGATTTCAGTTGATCACGTTCCATCGATATCTTCCTCGATCGGCTCGCCGGCCATTTTTTGATGCGCCTCTTCCAACGGCGCCGACGCCGCGATGACGATCGGCCCCGCCGGCTCCTCCTGCCATATTTTCACCGCGCGAATCTTGACCAGTTCCAGCATGGCGAGAAACGTCACCACGACTTCGAGCCGCGACGCCGCGCCTTGGAAAAGATCTTGAAAAACGATTTTTCCTCTTCGGTGCAGGTCTTCCAAAAGCTGGCTCATCTTCTCGCGCACCGAGAACGTCTCCAGCACGATCTGGTGCGCCGAATCTTTCGGCAAGCGGTCGAGAACCGCGCGGAGCGCGGAAATGAGATCGAACAAGGAGACGCTCTCGAACCCGACGGTCTCCGTCTCTTCCGGCGCCTCGGGCGAGCGAACGAAGACGTCGCGCTTCAAGATGTCGCGCCGCTCCAACTCTCCCGCGGCCTCCTTGAATCTCTGATATTCCAGCAGCCGGCGCACCAGCTCGCCGCGCGGATCGCCCTCTTCGTCTTCCTCCACGTCCGATTCGTCAGGCGGCAGCAGCATTCTCGATTTGATGTGGATCAAGGTCGCCGCCATCACCAAAAATTCGCCGGCGACGTCGAGGCTCAGGGTCTCCATCAGCTCCAGCGTGGCGAGATACTGCTCGGTGATCGCGGCGATGGGGATGTCCGTGATGCTGACCTCGCTCTTCTTGATCAGATGGAGCAGGAGGTCCAGCGGGCCTTCGAATATATCCAGTTCTACGCGGGTAGTCATGAATGTTCCAACGCGCCCAATTCAAAATGCAAAGTGTAAATTGAAAAATGAAAAATTTGCGTTCTGCAATTTACAATTTAGATTTTGCATTGTTTGATTCCTCACAGGCCTATTGCAGCGCGAACTTCCTCCATGGTTTCGGCGGCTTTCTCCCGGGCCACGCGGTTTCCCGCGGAGAGCGCCTCTTCCACTGCCGCCGGACGCTTTTCGAGCGCGGCCCTTTTTTCCCGGATCGGCGCCAGATCCTCGATGACGTGCTTGATCATGACCTTCTTGCATTCCAGGCAGCCGATGCCCGCGGTGCGGCAGCCGCGGGAGACAAAATCGATCTCGTCGGGCGTGCAATAAATTTTGTGCAAGTTGAACGCCGGACATTTTTCCGGCTCGCCGGGATCGCTGCGTTTGACCCGCGCCGGGTCGGTCATCATGCGGCTCAACTTTTTGTCGATTTCCTCCGGAGAATCGGATAGGAAGACCGCGTTGTTATAGCTCTTGCTCATCTTCCTGCCGTCCAGGCCCGGAACTTTGGGGATTTCCGTCAAAAGAACTTCCGGCTCCGGAAAGATCACCGCGTACACCTGGTTGAAGCGGCGCACGATCTCGCGCGTCAGCTCCACGTGCGGTGCTTGATCCACGCCGACGGGAACTTTGTTGGCTTTATACATGACGATGTCTGCCGCCTGCAGCACCGGATAACCCAGGAAACCGTAGGTGGAGAGGTCCCGGTCCTTGATCTCCTGGACTTGCTCTTTGTAAGTCGGATTGCGCTCGAGCCACGGCACCGGAACGATCATGGAGAGGAGGAGGTGCAGCTCCGCGTGCTCTTTGATTCGAGACTGGCAAAAGATCACCGACCGTTTCGGATCCAGGCCGACGCTCAGCCAATCGATCGCCATTTCGACGATGCTCTGCCGAATGCCCTTGGAATTCGCATAATCCGTCGTCAGCGCGTGCCAGTCGGCGACGAAGAAAAAACAACGGTAAGCTTCCTGCAGCTTCACCCAATTTTTGAGCGCGCCGTGAAGATGCCCCAGATGGAGCCGGCCCGTGGGCCGCATGCCGCTGACGATGGTTTGCATGACTCGCCTATTCGAGCAAAAGCGCGCGAACGATCGCGATTACAATACTGACGATCGGTTCGATCAAGGTGTCCAACAAATGGGTCATGAGCAAAACAATAATGATCAAAAATCCGTATCGCTCCACCCGCGCTACGGCCGAAGAATACGGCTCGGGCAACAAACCCACCAGCACCCTTCCTCCGTCCAGAGGCGGCACCGGAAAAAGATTGAACGCCGCGAGCATCACGTTTATGCTGACGCTGCTTTGCGCCATGAGCGCCAGAGGCGCCAGTGCAAATACAAAAGGCTGCAAAGAAGATTCTCCCGAACCCAGGAACTTTAGAACGTAAGCGCTGAAAACCGCCAGCAGGATATTGGTCGCAGGCCCGGCCAAAGCGACCAGAACCATATCTCGCTTCGGACGCCTGAGATTCTGGAAGTTGACCGGCACCGGCTTCGCGTAACCGAAAACAAAAGGCGCGTGAGAGATGATCAAGAGCGCCGGCAAAATGATCGTGCCGAAAAGATCGATATGGGCGATCGGATTCAACGTCAACCGCCCCATGCGCGCCGCCGTCGTATCGCCGAACCAATTGGCAACCCAACCATGGGCCACTTCATGGAAGACGATAGCTGCGAGCACCGGCACCGCCCAGATCGCGATATTCTGTATCGTCTCCACAATCGTGCAAGGGTTGCGTTTCAAGATATGGCAAGCAGCGCGAAAACACAAGAAAAAATTGCCGATCTCTCAACAGTTGATAGACCAGGCTCGACTCCCGCTTTAGAAGCCTTCGGTGTGAAAAAAATTTTTCGGGAAAAACCGGCGCTGAGGTTGACGTAAGACCATCTTATCGATATTGTCCCCTCCAATTTGGGGAGGCAGGGCCAACCTGCCTTCTCTGATTGGCGCTTTAGGCTCTCGAACGCAGGTGGGCACTGGGCCGTCGGGGCAATTCGAGTTCTCAGTGTCTGGCCTCTCAAAGGAAATTCTTATCACTTCGATTGACTACAGTCAGGTGTCGAGCTAGGCTGCCGGAGTCGTGCGCAATAGTTTTAATAGCGTTGCGCTTCTTCAACCACACGGAAGGGAGAATCAAGGATGAGAAATCTACTTCTTGCCGTCGCGCTCGTCGTCGCCGGCGTCGTCTTTGCGGGCGCCACCGAAGCTCAGGAAAAGATGAAGCTCCCCCTGGGGCTGCAGGCGGATGCGGCCTTCATTCCCGACGATAATCCCCAGACACCCGAAAAAATCGAGGTAGGCAAGAAGTTCTTCTGGGACAAGCGCTGGTCGGTCTCGGGGACGATAGCGTGCGTGAGCTGCCACCAGCCCGATCACGGCTGGACCGATCCCCAGCAGTTCTCCACCGACTTCGCCGGCAAGCCCACGCTCCGGCGGGCGCCCACCATCGTCAACCGGCTCTTCAGCGACCAGCAGCTCTGGACGGGCCTGCGTACTTCGCTCGAGGAGCAAGCTTTGAAGGACAGCAACCGGACCGACGAGAAGGTGGTAGAGCATCTGGGATCGGTCCCGGCCTACCAGCAGGAGTTCCGCAAAGTCTTCGGCCGCGACCTCGAGCCCGACGGCGTGGCCAAAGCCATCGCGGCCTACGTGCGGACCATCGTGTCCGGCAACTCGCCCTACGACCGCTTCCGGGCGGGCGACAAGAGCGCGATGTCGGCGGAGGCCCAGCGGGGAGTGGTCCTTTTCGAAGGCAAGGCGCTGTGCGTGCGCTGCCACGCCGGGTTCAACTTCACCGACGAGGGCTACCGCAACATCGGCGTTGGCATGGACAAGGACAATCCGGACCTCGGCCGCTACACGGTCACCAAGAAGGAGGAGGACAAGGGTGCCTTCAAGACGCCGACGCTTCGCGACGTGGCCAAGCGCGGCCCCTACATGCACGACGGCAGCCAGAAGACGCTGGAGGAAGTCGTCGCCTTCTACAACCAGGGCGGCCACAAGAACCCGTGGCTGTCGAGCGACGCGAAGCCACTCAACCTCACGGGCCAGGAGCAGAAGGACTTGTTGGCGTTCCTCCACGCGCTCACGGGCGAGATCGATCCCGAGGTGGGGAAACCCCCAACGCTGCCCAAGTAGCGAGACTGATCGTTACGCTTGGGCTCTAAAGAAACGATGGTCCTACTTCATCAGAAAAGTCTACGAAGCAGACCCCCTGACCTGCCCGAAGTGCCAGGGGGAAATGTGGTTCGACAGGCTCACCACCCTGAGGGAACTCGAAGGGCGCATCATTAGCTTTATTGACCAGCCGGAGGTCATCGAAAAAATCCTTCAACACTTGGGTCTCTGGGAAGAGTCCCATACCCCACCCGGAAGAGATCCAGCGATAAAAGCGCTTACCTTCGACCCATCCTACGGTTCGATAAACACACCGTCCCGAGGAAGATCGAGGGACAGCCAGGTTATTTAAGAGCCTCCTTACCGCAACCTAGGGCAAACGTCCATCCCTAAAACCGGCGCCCAAGTTGACATAAGACCACCGCAATAAGTTATTTCCCACTTGCCCTCTCCCGCGGATGGTATTTCCGATGAACTTCCTTCAGATGGCTGCGCGTGACGTGCGTGTAGATCTGCGTCGTCGAAATATCGGCGTGGCCCAGCATCGATTGCACCGAGCGCAGGTCCGCGCCGCCTTCCAATAAATGCGTGGCGAAGGAATGACGCAGCGTGTGCGGCGTCACCCTCTTCTCGATCCCAGCGGCCAGACTGTGATGCTTGAGCGCCTTCCAGAAACCCTGGCGCGTCATCGCCTTGCCGGAGCGGGTGAGAAACAAATGCGCGCTCGAACGCCCGCGAAGAAATTTACGCCGCGCCTCGGTCAGATAACGCATCAAAGCTTCTCTCGCTCTTCTGCCGAACGGAACCTGGCGCATTTTGGACCCCTTGCCTTTGACGATCAGATAATTGCCGTCCAGGTTGACCTGGTGCGCCAGGAGCGTGACCAGCTCGGAAACCCGGAGACCGGAGGCGTAGAGCAGCTCGAGCATCGCCCGGTCGCGGAGTCCCAGCGCCGTTGCGGGATCAGGCTGGCTCAGGAGCTTGCCGATGTCGTCCGCGCCGAGAACATGCGGCAGCTTTCTCGAAGCGGCGCCACGGTCGGTGAACTGCGGCATCGGATTTTCTTTGATCTGCTCCTCTTTTTCCAGGAAGCGATAGAACTGGCGGGCCGAGACTACGGCGCGGGCGATCGAGCGTGCGCTCAACTTTCGCGCGCGCAGCGCGGAAAGAAACAAGCGCAAGTGCGCCGTCCGGCTTTCCTCCCAGCCCTGGACGCCGCGCGCTTTCAGAAAATTGGCGAGCCGGTTGAGATCGCGGCTATACGCCTCGACGGTATTTCGCGCCAGCCCTTTCTCGACCGTGATGGCGTCGAGAAACGAATCAATTTGCGGACTCAGCGATTCCTTCATTCTCCGCCACCAGAGTTTGGCGCAAATCGTCCCGGATGGCATCCAGGCGCGCGGCGTCATGGATCTTTCCGCCATGCTCGTCGGTCACGTAAAAAACGTCCGCCACCTGGTCCACGTTGGTCGATATCTTCGCGAGGTGGATCGAGAGGCCGAGCCGGTGCAGCGTGTGGGTGATGGTAAAGAGCACTCCGATCCGGTCCTGCGTATACACGTCGATGATCGTAAAACCCTCCGAGGCGCGATTGTCGATATAAACCGCCGTTGGAACTTTGGGCGCGCGCTTTTTGAACAGCGACGGCCGCCCCGACTCTTCGACCAGCCGGGCGACGTCGAGCGCGCCGCCGAGCACTCCCTCCAGCAGCGACCGGACGCGTTCCCATTTTTCCGGGCGCACCGCCGCGTCGGGCATGCCCGCATGAGAGATGCGAAAGACGTCGAGGATCAGCCCGTCCTTGCGCGTGACGATGCGCGCGCTCACGATGTCGAGTCCCATGGCGGCGAAGACGCCCGCGATGCTGGCGAAAAGGCCGGGCCGGTCAGTCGTGCAAATGGCCATTTCGCTGAACTCCTTCTCGGCCATGTGGCGCACCGCGCTGACGAAGGTCTGCCCCGTGAACTGCCCCTCGATTTTCCTCGGGGCGGTGAGCCTGTCGAACCGCTCGATCAGCTCGAAGTGAGAAGGAATTTCCTCCTCGGGCGTGGACAGAAAATAGCGCTCCGGCATGGAGTCGAAAAAGGCGCCTATCCTTTCGGGCGGATGCCGCGCCGCCAATTGGCTTTTCAGCCGCGCCTGAATGCGGTGGATCTTCTCGAGGCGGTCATCGGTCCGAACTTCGCCTTTCTCCAGAGCTTCCAACGTCTGGAGCGCGCTCAGATACAACTGTTCCAGCAGCGAGGCCTTCCAATGGTTCCAGATCTGCGGTCCGACCGATTTCATGTCCGCGTAGGTCAAAAGATAGAGCATCTTCAAATTGCTCGCGTTGCCCATCGTTCGGGCGAAATCGAGCACGAGCTTTTCGTCCTCGATGTCGCGGCGGAACGCCGTGTGCGCGAACAGCAGGTGATGGAGCACCAGAAATTCGAGCTGCTCCCTGTCGTCTACGTTGAGTCCGATCCGGCCGGCAATCTCCCTCGCGATGTCCCGTCCTTTCTCGGAATGGCCGCCGCCCAGCCCCTTACCGATGTCGTGAAAAAGCAGGCCGAGGTAGAGAATCTCGATCTTCTCCGTTTCCCGCGCGAGCTGGGTCAGCAGCGGGAGCTGCTCGCGGAACTCGCCCGCCTTGAGCCGCTCCAGTTCCTTGACCAGCCGGAGCGAGTGCTGATCGACGGTGTAGATATGATAGAGATCGTGCAGCGCCATGCACAGGAGCCTGCCGAACTCGGGAAGCAACGCTCCCAACACGCCGGCGCGGTGCATCTCCGTCAGCGTCTCGTAGACCCGTTCCTTGTATTTGAGAATGCCGAGGAACAGCGCGTTGACGGCCGGCGAGCGCCGGAAATCATCGTCGACGAGCTCTGGACGGCGCCGGACGAGCTCGCGCGTCTCATGGCTGATTTCGACTTTGTTCTTTTGCGCCTCGGCAAAGATCGCGACCAGAGTTTCCGGGTGCGACGAGAGAACCAAGGGTTGCGTCATCCAGAGCGCTCCCCGCGAAAGGAGCACTCCCGGGATGACCTCCGTCCCTACCACGCCCCCGGGTCTGCCCCGCCACTTCCATTGGGCGGGCTCCGACGGCTCGGTCAGCCGGTGAATGATCAGCGTCGATACGCGGCTGATCTGGGAAGCTTCGATATAGTAAGCGCGCATGAACGCCTCGACGCCTTTCATTTTTCCGTTGTCTCTGAATCCCAGCGCCTGCGCGACGATCTCCTGCTCCTCGAACGTCAACTGGTCCTGATGCTTCTTGGAATGGAAGTGAAGCTCGTTCCTGATCCGCCAAATGAAGTCGCGCGCGGACTTGAGCGTCGTAAGATCCGCCTCGTTGAGCACGCCGCGCGGCGCGAGATCGTCGAGCGTTCGAATCCTGAGCTTCATTTTGGCGATCCAGAGCGCCGTATGGATGTCCCTCAGTCCGCCCTCGCTCTCTTTGATATCGGGCTCGAGCAAATAGACCGATCCGCCGTAGTGTTCATGTCTCTCGCTGCTTTCCGCCAATTTTTCACGGATGAAACGGTCGCCGTTTTTTTTCGCGAGCGTATCCTCGACCGCCTTGTCGAATTCGGCGTAGAGCGCCTCGTCGCCGCAGAGATAGCGCGCGTCGAGGAGAGAGGTTCTAATCTTCATGTCTTTGAGCGCCATGCGCATCGAGTCGGCGACGCCGCGCGTTGCGTGCCCGACCGTGAGACCGGCGTCCCAGAGCGTGTAAAGGACTTTTTCCGCGACCGCCTCCACGTAGGGCGTGACTTTCCAGTTATAGAGAAAGAGAAGATCGATGTCGGATTGCGGGTTCAGCTCGGCGCGTCCGTATCCGCCGTGCGCGACGAGCGTGCAGCGCGGATTCAAGCTCGGATAGCGCTCGATGTAATCCCGGCTCGCGGCTTCGAAGATGCGGCGGATCATATGATCGACCAGCATCGTGTACGCCGACACGATCTCCTGCCCGCTCGCGCCGGCGCGATGCCGCTCGAGCATCAGGCACCTAGCCCGCTCGATATACGCGCGCACTCCGCGAACCGGATCGGACTCCGCCCAGGTCTCGTCCAACAATGCCTGTGATATTTCTGTCGTATCCATCGCCATGCTTCCAGTAGGGGCGGGTTTAAAACCCGCCCCTACATCATTTTCCGGATTCTGGCGCGCCCTACAGTTTTTTCACCACCTGCACGCTCTCCTGGTATTTCTTGATCCCATCGAACAACGCATCGGCGAGCGCGTCTTGATAAGATTCTTTGGCCAGCGCGCGGCTCTCGCTTTTATTTGTCACAAAAAACATTTCCACCAGGACGCTGGGCATGCGCGCGCCGACCAAAACGTAAAACAGCGCCTTCTTCACTCCCAGGTCTTTCACTTCACCGTATCTCCGGCCTACCTGCGAAACAACGGAAGCGTGAAGACGGTTGGCCAGCGTGATCGAGTCTTCGAGCTTCAAGTTCTGAATCATATCGCTCAGGATGAACTGGATATCCGTCACGCTGCCGCGCGCGACCGCGTTCTCCCTCGCGGCCAGCCGGTTGGCGGCCTCGTCGGTCGTGTTGTCGAGATAATAGGTTTCGATGCCTCTCGCCTCGGGATTGGGACTGGCGTTCAGGTGCAAGGAGATAAAGAGATCGGCCTGTTCGGCATTGGCGATCGCGGTGCGCTCTTTAAGCTCGACAAATGAATCGTCGTTGCGCGTGAGGATCACCTCCACGCCCATTTCTTTTTTGAGCTTCAGCGCCAGCTTCCTGGCGACGCTGAGGACGACGTCCTTCTCCGCGATGCCGCCGACTCCGATCGCGCCCGGATCTTTGCCGCCGTGACCCGGATCGATGACGATCTTACGCAGGCCCGTGACCGGCGGCTTCGGCGCTTTTGCCTGCGCGACCGGCTCTTTCTTTTTCTCCGGAAGGGAGGTCTTCTCCCCGCCGTCCCGCGCTTCGATATCGACGACCAGACGAAAGGGATCGGAGAGAAAAGAGGTCCGGTAATCGCCGAGGCTCGTCATGTCGAGAACGACGCGCACCACGTCGGCGTTGAACTGCGCGGTTCGCACCCGGCGCAACAACCCTTCCTGAATCGAAATCGGCTGTTTCGCATCCGCGCCCAGCCGGGAGCCGATGAGATCGATATAGATTCTGGGCGGCAGTCCCTTGGACGGATCGTCTTTCAGCGTATGGGTCTCGAAACGAACTTCCGACGAGAGTTCGAGCGTCACTCGCGTGCGGCTCTCCGTCGAAGCATAACGGATCTGCGAAAGCACGGCCTTCGCCGGCTGGGCGTCCCCGTTCGCGCCGCTCGCAAGGAGCGCGAGGAAAAGCGCAAGCACGGTTGTAGAAAGATTCCGAAGCGTCATCGCGATTGCCTACCGCTCTTTTTTCGCCTGCTCCACGAGATCGTGTAAAAGATTCAACGCCTCGATCGGCGTCAGCGTCGAGACTTCGACTCTCTTGATCTCGTCCCGCAGTTTGCTCTCGGCCGCGCTGAACAGCGCCATCTGCGCCGGCTCTTCCTTCCCCGTCCCGCGCGCAAGCCGCGGCCGCCCTCTTTCGTCCAGCTCGCCGCCTTCGAGATTTTTTAGAATCTCCCTAGCCCGCTCGATCACCGTCTCCGGCAATCCGGCGAGCTTTGCGACGTGGATGCCGTAACTGCGGCTGGCCGCGCCAGCGACGAGGCTGCGCAGAAAAATCACGTCTCCCTTCCAGTCTTTGACGGCGAAGTTGAAGTTTTTCACCCGCTCGTTGGCGAGCGCCAGATCGGTCAGCTCGTGATAATGCGTCGCAAACAGCGTGCGCGGCCGGTGTGGCGAGTCATGGAGCGACTCGGCGACGGACCAGGCGATCGAGATGCCGTCGAATGTGCTGGTGCCGCGGCCGACTTCGTCGAGAAGGATGAGGCTTCGCGCCGTCGCGTGGCGTAGGATGTGCGCCGTTTCTTTCATCTCGACCATGAAGGTCGATTCGCCGCGCGCCAAATAATCCGCCGCGCCGATGCGCGTGAAGATTCGGTCCACGAGACCGATTTGCGCCTCGGCCGCGGGCACGAAGCTTCCCATCTGGGCCAATATGACGATGAGCGCGACCTGCCGCATGTAGGTCGATTTACCCGCCATGTTGGGTCCCGTGAGGACGACGATTTGCTGCGACTCGGGATCGAGCGCGCAATCGTTCGCCACGAACGCGCCGCGCCCGAGCACCGCTTCGACGACCGGGTGCCGCCCTTCCCGGATCGAGATTGCGAGCCCGCTGTCGATCTTGGGCTGGACGAAATGCAGAGAGTGCGCCGACTCGGCGAGCGCAAGCAGCACGTCGAGGATCGCCAGCGCGTCGGCGGTGCGCTTCATCGAATCATAGCCGGACGCGATTTTCTCCCGCACCTCGGCAAAGAGCGCAAGCTCCATCTTCTCAATTTCTTCTTCCGAGTTGAGAATCTTGGCCTCGTACTCTTTCAGCTCGGAGGTGATATAGCGCTCGCCGTTCGCCAGCGTCTGCTTGCGAATGTAATCGCCCGGCACGGTGCCGAGATTGGCGCGGGTGATTTCGATGTAATAACCGAAGACCCGGTTGTACCGGACTTTGAGCGAATGAATGCCGGTGCGTTTCTTCTCGCCGGCCTCGAAACGCGCGACCCATTGCTTGGCGTCTTTGCGCAGGGAGCGCAACTCATCCAGCTCGGCGTTGAATCCCGGCCGGATCGTTTCTCCGTTTTTGATCGCCGCCGGCGGCTCGTCCACGATGGCCCGCCCGATCAGCTCGACCGTCTCCGGCAGCTCGAGCAATTCGTCCGCCAGCGAGTCGAACGTCGCTGCTGAACGGTTTTTGACGGTGGCTCTGATCGGAGCGACGGCGCGCAAAGTATCTTTGACCGCGACAAGATCTCTCGGTTGAGCGCTGCCCGCAACGATTCTTCCGGCCAGCCGGTCGAGGTCCTGAACTCCCTTCAGCAAGTCTTTCAGCTCCTGCCGCGCGCCATAGTTTTCCACAAGCTCCCGCACTCCCTCCTGGCGGGCGCGAATCGCGCGCTCATCCAGCAACGGATACAAAAGCCACTGGCGCAGCCGCCGCGCGCCCATGGGGGTTTCGGTCGCATCGAGAATCCCCAGCAGGGAGTTTTTCTTGTTCCCCTGAAAATCCGCGAGCAGCTCGAGGTTCTTCCGGGTGATCTCGTCGATCATCAGATATCGCGAGGCCGAGTACGGCCGCAGGTCGCGGAGAGCCTTCACCACCGCCGCGGAGTTTTCCTCCAGGAAATTTACGACGGCCGCGGCGGCCCTAACCCCCTGCTCCCACTCTCCGTCGGTCTGCCCGGACCATAACTTCAAGGCTTTCATGCGCTCGACCGCGGTAGGACAAAAATGAAGGGTAGAAACCGGACTCCGGTGAAGAGCGGGAAAGTCCCGAGCGAGATCGACTGCAAGGGATTCGTCGTTGTCGGCAAAAATCATCTCGCGCGGATGAACCCGTCCGATTTCATCTCTCAAGGAGGCGTAGTCCGCGACTTGCGTGAAGCGGAACTCTCCGGTGGTGACGTCGGTGGCCGCGAGACCGTAAACTTTGTTGCCGCACGAGACGGCCGCAAGGAAGCTGTTGTCGCGCGCGTCCAGCGCGTCTCCCTCCGTGATGGTTCCCGGAGTGACCACACGGACGACCTCGCGCTGAACGATGCCTTTCGCCGCCTTCGGATCCTCGACCTGCTCGCATATGGCAACTTTGTAGCCCGCATCGAGCAGCTTGCCGACGTAGGGCGTCATCGCATGATACGGCACCCCGCAGAGCGGGACCGCGCCGTCGGCGCTCTTGTTCCGCGACGTGAGGGCTATATCGAGGATCTTCGACGCCTTCTCGGCGTCCTCGAAAAACATCTCGTAGAAATCTCCCAGACGGAAAAAGAGGATCGCGTCGCGGTACCTTTCCTTGATCTGGAGGTACTGCCGGATCATGGGCGTGAGCTTGGAGATTTCCGTAGACATTTAGGCCGCCGCGTTTTTGCCTTCCCTCTTCTGAGTGCGCGGAGACGCTTCCCGTCCGAGTCGTCCCGTTACGCGGCGAACGTCGCCGTCCAACTCGCGCACGAGGTTTCCGATGCCAAGAGAAAAGACGAACTGCCGGTCCATCGCCTCGAGGATTTTTTCTCGATCGCTCGTGAGAACGAACAATTTGTCGCCGTCCGTTAGATAACGCAGCGATTGAAGCGGCTGCGGCTCGCCGGGAAACGAGTCTCTCAAATGGCGCAGGCAGCGGCGGATTTTTTGCAGGCTCAGGCCGTGCTCGCCGAGGTCCTTCACCACTTTGAGCTGCACGAGATCGGAAAAAGAATAAAGCCGCTTGGTGCCTCGCCCGCCCGCCGTCTTCACCGACGGACGGATAAATCCCTGCTCGTCCCAGTACTGGATCTGTCTCAGACTCACGCCGACGATACGGCTCACCGTCTTGCTGTCGAAGGTCTCCATCGCCACCTCCGTGAAATGAAAACAACGTTGTTTTCAGAGCAGGATAGAAGCAGAGAGGAAGATTGTCAAGGAAAATGGTTGTTGCGTTCGATTCGCAGATCGATGGCTGGGATGTCACCCTGAGCAAAGCGAAGGGTCTCGATCGAGATTCTTCGGCTTCGCCTCAGAATGACGGCTAGACTTCTCCTCGTAGAATAGAGTTGCCAAAGAGCCTTACCGCTTCGGGTGTCCCGAATCGATCCACTGAACTTTTTCCGGTTGTTCCACAGCAGCGATGTCCAGATTTACCACAACCGGCTCCTGGTCGCTGCGGACGACGACGCACATGAGGGGTTCATCGCGCAAGGCGTTGATCTCTTGATGCGGCACGAACGGCGGCACGAAGATAAAATCTCCCGGACCGGCGTCGGCTACGAACTCCAACTTTTCTCCCCACCGCATCCTCGCCCTGCCGCTGATCACATAGATGATACTTTCAAGTGCCCCGTGATGATGCGGCGCGGTCTTGGCATTCGGATGGATTTCGACTTTTCCGGCCCAGAGTTTGTTCGCCCCCGCCATCGCGCGGTTGATCGCGGCGGCCCGGGTCATCCCCGGCGTCTGCGGCGTGTTCAGGTCGAGCTGGTCACTGTGAACAATTCGAACCCCATCGTCCCGCCATTTCGGTTTATCGTCGGCCACCTCCTTCTCCTTTCACCGGCTCCGGCTTCGATTGCTGGCGACAACCGCGATGGAGCGCCAGAGGTTCAAGCTCACCCGTCGCTCCTAAGCGATTCTGTCTCAAGAAAAAACTACCGACCCCTTTTCCAACCGGATCTGATCCGGCGCGTTAGGCATGGAAGACAAGGTTACTTGAGGTGGGCGACCTTGTTCAGAAGATCGTTTTGCGACTTTTCAAGCTCCGAGCGGCGTCCAAAAACCTTGATTGTTTTATCCCCGCGTTTTGGCACGTCAACACGAAACGGACCAGCCCATTCAGACCTCGGAACGGTACTACGGTAATCCTGCGGCAACCCATCCTCAAACACTTTCCAACAAGCATTCGACATGAAGTGATCATATGCGGCATCCGGATGTTTGGCCACGAGCCTCCAGAAGCCCAGTCTTCCTGGCCTGAGAACCCAGTACCAAAAGACGGCTATACCAACAATAATCAGTCCTGCGATTTGTATCATTACGTGCCCCTTTCCAAGAGCGCTTGGGGCGAGCCTTTGACTACAACAACGTGTGATTGCAAGACCTGACCCCGTGCTCTGTTTAGTAACCTAACATAATAATGTTCCATCCCCGATGCCCAACTGTATCAATGGTTGAAGCTGAGACCGCTGGGGACACTGGCGACAAAACAAGTTTGATCAAATCGGTGTGTAGAAATTTACTGCTTCCTATGAGGATTGTAAATAGAAAATCTAACGGCTCTTTAAAGCTTCAAGGACTTTTTCTGCCGTGATGGGAAGTGACTTGATCCTGACGCCGACGGCGTTTTCGACGGCGTTGGCGATCGCCGCCGCCGTCGGCATGATCGCGCTCTCGCCGATGTTCGTGCCTGTGAACACATAAGCTCGTTCCATTGGAAAACAGATCGCCGGATCTGAAACTCAAAGGCGCAACTCGAAGGATCTCGCCCAGGTTGTATTGACACGTAAATATGCCTACGTTAGCATCCTAACGTGAGGTTCGTATTTGCCCGTGAGAAGAATGGCAGAGTACATTTCAGAAAACGGCATCCGGAAGTCACGGTGCGGGAAGTTAAGGAGTTGTTTGAGTTCAGAATGGTGTTCCAGCCGAGCTACCGCGGCGCTTCAAAAGGAATAGGACATACTCATTCGCGAAGGTTCTTAGTGGTCATCTTTAAATGGGGCAAAAACAAAGACTACGTGTTTATTCTTACAGCATACCCTGCGAAAAGGGCTCATGTTGAAGCCTATTTGAGAACCACCGGAAGGGTTCCATGAAAAAGAAATGCAAAAAGTGCGGCTCGGAGCTCTATCAGGCGGATGATCTGAAATGGTTTTGTCTCCTGTGCCTGGCTAAGGAGATCGAAGAACGCGACCGGGAAAACGAAGTCAGCGGAACATGGAGAATTCTCGAATCTAAGACTAAGCCTGTGACGTTGCGGCTGAGTGAACTGGACCTTGCCAGAGCCAAAGCACGAGCCCGAAAGCTTGGTAAGCCCTACCAGACTCTCTTAAAAGAAGTAATCCACCAAGCCCTGTCTGGATCGTAACCAGAAACTTACCGCTCTTTTAAAGCCCCGAGGATTTTTTCGGCAGTTATGGGCAGCGATTTGATCCGGACGCCGACGGCGTTGGCGATCGCCGCCGCCGTCGGCATGATCGCGGTCTCGCCGATGCTCATGCAGTGGTACGGGCCGCTGCCCGCGCCGGACTGGATCACGGTCGTCTTTAAAGGAGGGACGTCCCGAATCGTGGGAATTTTGTACTCGCCGAGATTCACGGTTCCGACTTTGCCGCCTTCATCGATCGCCACCTCTTCCATCCGCGCCTGGCCCATTCCCATAACGACGCCGCCGTCGATCTGTCCCTGATGACCTTTTGCTCCCCTTCGACCCGAGGAGCGAAAATTCCCACAACGTTCACTGCCGACCGCACAGCAATACTCCCACTACTAAACCTGCTAAGAACAAACCGATAGCCGCGAGAGCAGAATACGCCAGAAGCGGAATCAACTGCGCACGAGAGTAGCGTTCCATTAGTTGGTCAAGCTGATCCCAAAAATTCATCTAAAAATCCACGACGCGTTTCTCGGTCACTGCCGCCATGGGACGATTTAGATCTTCTTTCTTCTGTGGGAAACGTAATCGACGAGGAGATATTCACCGAGGCGGTCGGGGCGCGTGTAGAAGGCGCGGCCGCGGTTGATGCGGGTGAGAGCGTCGACGAAGTCTTTGAGTACCGGGCTGTCGTCGAGCATGAAGGTGTTAATCTTGATGCCGCGGCGGGTGACGCGCTCGGCTTCGCGGAGCGTTTCTTCCGCCGCGCGCTGGCTGATGCCGCCGAAGCTCAGCGGCCACTCGCAATAGAGCCGCCCCTGCCGGCAATAGGCGGTCGGCTGGCCGTCGGTGATGACGATCATCTGCCGGTTCTGGCTCGGCCGCCGGTCGAGCATCTCCGAGGCGAGATGGAGTCCGTCTTGGAGATTGGTGAAGGGATCGCCCATATTCCACGTCGCTTCGGGAAGATCTTTGGCCTTGAGCTCGACGGCGCGCGTGAAAAAACCGACGATACCGAAATAGTCCCGTGGGTGCATCGCGCGCATCAGGCTGTCCATCGCCAGCGCAACTTTTTTCGCCGCCGCGAAGCGCCCGTCCCAGCTCATCGACCAGCTCATGTCGAGCAGCAGCACCGTGGCCGCGCGCGTCGAGTGCTCCGATTCATATACCATAAAGTCGCCGGGACGAATCTTTACGGGCAAGCCGCCTTCGTTCAGCAGCGCGTTTTTCAAGGTCTGGATGATATTGATATGGAGCGAATCGCCTTGAGCGTAAGGCCGGCTCTCTTCGGTCAAGAGCTCCTGCGAGCCGCGCTTCCGGACTGAATGGCGTCCAAGCGCGTCGCGGCGGAGCTGCTCGAAGATGTCTCTCAGCGCCAGTTGGCCGATCCTGCGGATCCCGCGCGGCGTTAGCTCGAAGCGATCGCCGCGGTTAAGGACGTAGCCGTCCTCTTCGAGAGAAGATTCGAGACGCGCGACGCCTTCAAAGTCCGGCACCGCGTCTTTGCCGAGCAGCTTTTCCAGGAGCTCCCGATCGACCTGATCCGGCCGCATGCTGGAGAGCTGCCCTTCCAGCCGGCGCAGCTCCTCCAGCCGGTCGAGAGTCTCTTGCGCTTGTTTGAAATCCAGCGGCGTCTGGCCGCGGAAGAGATTTCCCTCTCTGCGAATCGAGTTCTCGAGCCGCCGGATCTGGTCCAACCGGGAGAGAAGCTCCTGAAATTTCTCTGCGGCCTGTGGGTTTTCAAACTCGTAGTCGGCGAGTCTCTCGACGGCCTCGCTCGTTTTGCCCGGCAAGCGGTCGAGGAAGTTTTTCTTTTCTTCGGTCTCCGGCTTTTCCTCGCGGAGGTCGTCGAGCGTTTCCCGCTCGTCCCGGATAATCGAATCCAGCTCTTCCTTCACCTCATCCTGAGCCGATTGAATCCGATATTGCTCATAAAGGCGTCTCATCTCGCGCGCCACCTGGGAGAGCAGATCCTCCAGACCCGGCACGCGCTTCTCATCCTGCTTAAGACCGCGCTGCATCAGGCGGCGCATCGCCTGCTGCAGGTCTCCGGTGTCGCTCATGTATTCGTTCAACTGCTCGAAGACGCTGTCGGTCTCGACCCCGTCTCCCGTGGAGCGTTCCCACCGGCTGTATCGAATCTTACGCATGTTCAAATCGGCGGGCTCTGTAGGGGCAGGTTTCAAACCTACCCCCTACTGTCTTTCGCCTGTTGCCTCACGCCTAACGCCTTCCTACTTTCCGTAGGTGATTCGTCCTCCCTCGACTTCCTTATTCAGCTTCTGGTGCAGGTGAAGCCCTTCGAGAATAAATTCGGTCGCCGACGCCATCAGCGCCGGAGATTCCATCGGCCCCAGCGTGCCAATGGCTTCTTTGAGACCCGGGATTTCCTTGATCCCTTCGAGATAGTCCTGCGACGGCATCGCGTCGGAGACTTCCACGCCCCAGCCGGAGTTGAAGTAGTCCACGACTTTCTGCAAGGCGTTGACCGTGAAGTATTGATCGAAGACCCTCAGGATGGCGCGGTTGACCAGCTTCTCCACCAGGTCGTCCTCTTTTTTGTCCTCGCCGACGTATTCCATCTCGATCTTCCCGCTCGTCGAGGCGAGCAGCGAGTGCATGTCGCTGACGCGCGGCACCACCTCGCCCTCCTTCAAGCGCAGCGTCCTTTTTTCCGCGTTGCTGATCAAGCTCTCGTAGTTGTTGATCGTGACGCGCACGCTCACGCCCGACGTCTGGTTGATCTCGTTCGACTTGCGCGCCTCGAACGTCAGGTGCCCGAGAATCTCTTTGATGAATTGAGGCACGCGCACAGGCTGGCAGCGCTGGTCCATGGGCGCGGACTCCTGCTCCATGATGGTCATCTCGTCCTGAATGTTCTGCGGGTAATGCGTGCGGATCTGCACGTCGAAGCGGTCCTTCAGCGGCGTGATGATCCTCCCGCGGCTGGTGTAGTCTTCAGGGTTGGCGCTCGCCACGATCACAACGTCCAATGGCAGGCGGATTTTGTAGCCTTTGATCTGGACGTCCTTCTCCTCCATCAAGTTGAAAAGTCCCACCTGAACTTTTTCCGTCAGGTCGGGAAGCTCGTTGATGGCGAAGACCCCCCGGTTCGTGCGCGGGATGAGCCCGTAATGAATCGTCTCCTCGTCCGCCAGATAGCGTCCTTCGGCGACCTTGATCGGATCGATCTCGCCGATCAGGTCCGCAATCGACACGTCCGGGGTCGCCAGTTTTTCTCCGTATCTCTGCTCCCGGCCGATCCATTCGATCGGGAGCGCGTCGCCCTGCTGTTCCAGTTTTCTGCGGCAGGCGCGGCAGATCGGGGTAAACGGATTGTCGCTGATCTCGCATCCCTGGACAATGGGGATTCGCTCCTCGAGCAGCGAGACCAATCCGCGGATGATCCGCGATTTGGCCTGGCCGCGCTCGCCCAGGAAAACCATGTGGTGTCCCGAGAGGATTGCGTTCTCGATGTCGGGAATGACGGTCTCGTCGTAACCGACGATCCCGGGAAGAATGCGCCGGCCGGTCTGGAGACATGCGACCAGGTTCTTGCGCATCTCTTCGCGCACGGTAAGGACGGGTTGCCCGCTTTTTTTAAGCTCGCCTAAAGTTCTTGCCTCGTTCACTATGGAGCGCCTCCTTATGATCAAATATGAAAACGGAAAGCGGAAAGATGAAATTCCCCTCCCCAATTTCCGTTTCAGCTTTCAGCTTTCATACTTGCATTTAACTTTCAGCTTTCCGTTTTCATAATTGTTTTTTGCTTCAGCTCGTTTTCCAACGACGCGACCTGACGCTCTTTTTCGCGTAGCGCCCGCCTGAGCGACCGCTGATCCATGAGAAATCCCGCTCCCGCGAGCAAAATCCCCAACAGGATGGAAAACAGAACCAGCAGAAAGAGCGGCACCGGCGGAGTTTCCAGACCGAAATAATATCTGAGCACGACCCATCCCGTGTTCTCCATCGAAAAAGTTATGCCGAGAATAAAAAGCAGCGCCAGAAAAATCGTCTTCAACACCTTAGCCATGGTCGGCCGCCGTCGCATTTTGAAATAATGGGATCAGCCGGTCGTAGCTGTCGAGGAGGTGCTGCGAAATGACCCGCGTCTCGCCGACCACGGGCATAAAATTGGCGTCTCCCTCCCAGCGCGGCACTACGTGCCAATGCAGGTGGTCCTCGACGCCGGCGCCGCCCGCGCGGCCGAGATTCATTCCCAAATTGAATCCCCCCGGCCGATATACACGCCGAAGAATTTCGACCGACAGACGCAGCGTCTCGGAGAGGTCCCGGTATTCTTCCTGGGGCAGGGCCGAGATCTCGCGTTCATGCCGCTTGGGCGCCAACAAAACATGACCGTTATTATACGGGTATTTGTTCAACATGACTACGGAGTGGGCGGTTTGCGCGAGAATCAGGTTGGAGCGGCGATCTTTCTTTTTGGGCTGGTGGCAAAAAATGCATCCCCTGGGTTTCTTCCCTTCGATATAGGCCATTCTCCAGGGAGCCCAGAGCGGCGGCTTCATTCAACGTCCTTTGGAACGGGTTTCCCATCGACTCTCAGACGCAGCTCCTTGCCCACTTTGAAAAACGGCACGCGCTTCGCGGCGACCGATACGATCTCTCCGCTCTTGGGATTTCTTCCCTCCCGCGCGCGCCGGTGTTTCACGACGAAGCTGCCGAACCCGCGGATCTCGATTCGCTCGCCGTGCCCCATGGCGTCCACCATCGATTCGAAGATCGCGTTGATAATGACCTCCGAATCGCGGTGCGACAGGTGGGGAAATCTCTTGTTGATCTCCTCGATCAGGTCCCGCTTCGTCATAGCACTCCTCCATCAATACCGGAGATAATCATTGGCGACGACCGGCAAAGCGCTTCGCGTGCCGCGGCTCAGGGCAGCACGGAAGGCGACCACTCGTAACGCAGCCCCTGGCTTTCGCGCCGGCCGAGGCCGCGAATGAACGTGGATGAAAACATTCTTTCCAACAAGCTCTTCTCGTCCGACCGGGAGTACACCACCTGCGGCGTGCCTTTGATGCCAACGCGCTTGGCCGCCAGATCGATCGCATCTTCCATATTACCCAAAACATCCACCAATCCCAATCCCTTGGCCTGCTCGCCGGAATAGACGCGGCCATCGGCCAGCTCTCTGACTTTTTCTTCAGGCATCCGCCGGCCCGCGGCGACGGCGGTGACGAACTGCCCGTGCACGTTGTTCACCAGCCCCTGGAGAATCGCTTTTCCCTCGGGAGAAAGCGGGCGCAGCGGTGAGCCGATGTCTTTATTGGCGCCGCTCTTGATGCTGTAGCCCTGGACGCCGATTTTTTTCATCAATTCCTCGACGTTTCCCAACTCCATGATGACGCCGATCGAGCCCGTGAGCGTTCCCGGGTTGGACACCACCTGCTCGCACGCGCTGGCGATATAATAGCCTCCGGAAGCGGCCACGCTGCCGAGCGAGGCGATCACCGGCTTTTTCTTGCGCAGCTTGCCGACTTCCTCGTAGATCTCCTGCGTCGGCGCGACCGAGCCCCCGGGCGAGTCGATCCTCAGCACCACCGCCTTGACTCCCTTGGTTTCGCCGAACAGCTTGAGGCTCTCGATCGTATCCCGGGAATCGTTGATCGTGCCTTCGATCTGCACGACCCCGACGGCATCGCCTCCGAGAGCGGTCAGCACGCCGGCGGAGCCGCCAGTGAAATAGGCGTAGAAAAATGTCCCGACGAAAAACAACAGGATGAAAAGAAAAATAATTCCCAGACCCTTGAGCAGCGAACGTCCGCGTGCCATCGTCGTCAATCCGCTTACTGCGGATTGCCTCCTTTCGCCTTGTCCGTGGGCTGAGGCTCTTCGTCCCGGTCGAGCCTCAACTCTTCGTTAAGAATCGCCTCGAACGAGAACCGGCCGCCTTCCTTCTCTCTCTTCAGGTAGTTCTCCATCTCCCGGCGCTCCTCGGTCTTTTTAAGAGCGCGAACGCTGAGTCCGAGCTTGCGTTCGTGCGGCTCGACGTTGATGACCTCGGCCTCGACGCTATCGCCCACTTTGAAAAGGCTCGCCGGCTTGTCCACGCGCTCGGTGCTCAACTGAGAGACGTGGATCAATCCTTCCACTCCCTCCTCCAGGCGGACGAAAACGCCGAAGTCCGGCACGCTGGCCACCTCGCCCTTGACCTTGGAGCCCACGGGATATTTCTGCGCGATGACGTGCCACGGGTCGGGATTGAGCTGCTTGACTCCGAGCGAGAAGCGCTCGTTCTGAACGTCCACCCCCAGCACCTTCGCCTCGACGATATCGCCCTTCTTATAGAGCTCCGAAGGATGCTTGACCTTTTTCGTCCAATGAAGATCCGACACGTGCACCAGCCCGTCGATCCCTTCCTCGACGCCGACAAAAATACCGAAATCGGTCACGTTGCGCACCGGCCCTTTGACCACGGTGCCCACCGGATATTTTTCTTTGGCCTGTTCCCAGGGATTCGGCATGACCTGCTTCAGGCCGAGCGAGATGCGGCGATGGTTCTGATCGACGTTCAGCACGACAACCTCGACGACCTCTCCGACCTGAACCACCTTGGAAGGATGGGGGATCTTCTTAGTCCACGACATTTCCGAGATATGAATCAGCCCCTCGACGCCCTTCTCCAACTCCACAAACGCTCCGTAGTCCACCAGGCTCACGACTTTTCCCTTGATGCGGGTCCCCACGGTGTAAGTTTCCGCGACGGTGTTCCATGGGTCCGGCATGATCTGCTTCATGCCGAGGGAAATCCGCTCGCGCTCGGCGTCGAACTTGAGCACCACGACCTTGATCCGGTCGCCCACCTTCACCAGCTCCGAAGGGTGGCCGATCCGTCCCCACGACATGTCGCTGATGTGAAGGATGCCGTCGATGCCGCCGAGATCCACGAACGCGCCGTAGCTGGTGATGTTCTTGACCGCTCCCTCGAGAATCACTCCCTCCTCCAGGACCTTGAGAATCTCTTTCTTCAAGCTGTCCCGCTCTTTTTCCAAAAGCGCGCGGCGCGACACCACGACGTTGCCGCGCGCCCGGTTGTATTTCAACACGGCGAATTTGTCTTTTTGCCCGACAAACTTGTCCAGATTCCGGGTCGGACGGATATCCACGTGCGAGCCGGGAAGAAACCCCGGAACTCCGCTGAGCGCCACGTTGAAGCCTCCCCTCACCTTCGCGACGATCACGCCCTCGACGCCCGTCCCCTCGCGGAAGGCCTTCTCGATGTCCTCCCATATCTTCATGCTCTCCGCCCGCTGGCGCGACAAAACGATTCCTCCGCCTTCGCCTTCGCTTTCGCCTTCGGAGGAATCGAAGAACACATCGACCTCATCGCCGACCTTCACCTGCGGCTTTCCCTGGCGGTCCAGGAATTCCTGCAGCGGGATCTGCCCCTCGGATTTGTAGCCCACGTCGACCATCACGTGCGTGGAGGTGATGCCGACCACCCTTCCCTTGACGACCCCGCCCGGCTTGACCGAGCGCATGCTCTCCTCAAAAAGGGTTTCAAAGTCGTCGCCGCCAGCGACCGGGGCTTTGTCGAGCTCTTGTTTTTCGACCATGAGATTCTTTTTCCTTCCTTATGTAGACATCTTATTTTTTATTTCGCGCATGATTCGCTCCATGACTTCATCGACGCCGTAAGCCGTCGAGTCGATCGCCACCGCGTCCTCCGCCCGGCGCAGCGGCGCCAGCGCCCGCTCCTGATCGCGCCGGTCCCGCTCCTTCATCCCCTCCATGGTCTCGTCCAGCGAGACCTGCTTTCCTTGACTTTGCAATTCCGCGAAGCGCCGCTTCGCGCGCTCCTCCGGTCCGGCCGTGAGAAAAATCTTGACCTCGGCTTGCGGGAAAACCACCGTGCCGATGTCTCTCCCCTCGACCACCATCCCGCCCCGCGCGCCCATCGCCCGCTGCAACTCAACCATTCTCTCCCGCACCGGCCCGAGCGCCGATATCTTCGACGCCCACTGGCTCAGCTCCGGGGTGCGAATCTCGGAGCTGACGTCGAGGCCGTCGAGAAGGACTTTGAGATTTCCCTCCCGCTCCGACAATTCGATATTGGTCTGCCCGAGAGCCTCGCGCAATTTCTTTTCGTCCTCCAGATCGATCCCCCCCTGCCTCGCCTTCCAGGCGAACGCGCGGTACATCGCGCCGGTATCCATATATGTATACCCTAACTCTTTTGCCAAGCGCTTCGCCACCGTGCTTTTTCCCGCTCCTGCGGGCCCGTCGATCGCAATAGTAAGCTTCTTCACCTTATTACGCACACATCCTAAGACCAGCTTTTCAATTCAACGATACATTTCAGAGCCTTTACAGTTATCCGTCATTCCCGTGAAAACGGGAATCCAGTCTTTTTTAGTGCCTGGACTCCCGCTTCAGCCTGAGGCTGATCCGTCCTTCGGCGGATCCGCGGGAGTGACGTTATTTTTCACCGTTTCCATTCTATGGAGACCCTATCTGCAAATCCCCTCCAGCAAATCGAAAAATCCCGGGAACGAGATATCCGCGCAGGCGGTATCGTCGATCTCGATTCCGCCGCGGGACGACAGACCCGCGACCGCGAGCGCCATCGCTACCCGGTGATCTCCATAACTTTTGACCGAGCTCCCTTCAAGACGGCCTCTGCCCTCGATCGTCATGCCGTCTTCCCGCTCCTCGACTCGCACGCCGAGCCGGCGCAATTGCTCCGTCATGACGGCGATACGGTCCGACTCCTTATACCTCAACTCTTTGGCGCCCGAAATAGTCGTCGCGCCCTCGGCCAAAGCCGCCGCAACGGCGAGAGCCGGATACTCATCGATAGTCCGCGCCGCCATCTCCGGCCCGATGTCCACGCCCTTCAGCGCGCCGCCCGTGACTCTGATATCCGCAACCGGCTCGCCCGCCTCTCTTCTCATACTGATGAATTCGACCGATGCGCCCATTCGTCTGAGCACGTCGATGACGCCGCTCCGGCTCGGATTGCAGCCGATATTTTTAATCACCACATCGGAGCCCGGAACCGTCGCCGCCGCAACCATAAAGAAGGCGGCCGAAGAAAGATCTCCGGGGACGCGAACGTCGGTAGCGGAAAGTTTATTGCCGCCCGCGACGGAAATCATCCGTTTTCCCGTGACCTCCAGTTTTGCGCCAAAGGCGCGCGCCATGATCTCCGTATGGTCCCGCGACTGCTGCGGTTCCTCTACGGTCGTCACACCCTCCGCCTGAAGTCCGGCAAGTAGGATCGCCGACTTTACCTGCGCGCTGGCCATCGGCATCGCGTAGCGAATGCCTTTGAGCTTGCCGCCGCGAATCTCCAGCGGCGCGCAGCCTTTTCCGTCACGGCTTTCGATCCGCGCGCCCATGCGGCCGAGCGGCTCGATCACTCTATGCATCGGCCGCTTGCTTAGAGAGGCATCGCCGGTCAACGTGGACGCAAACGGCCGGCCCGCCAGCACGCCGGAAAGCAGCCGCATGGTCGTACCGGAGTTGCCGCAATCGACGATCGTTTTAGGAGCGCTGAGCCCTTCCCAACCTTGTCCTTCTACGGTTAGGACACCGCCGGTTTCCGAGATTCTCACGCCGAGATTCTTAAACGCCCCGACCGTGCTGCGATTGTCTTCGCCGCCGGAAAGATTGTAGATGCGGCTCGTGCCGTGGGCGATGCTCGCGAAGATCACGGCCCTGTGGCCGATGGATTTATCGCCGGGAACGGTTAGCTCACCGCGAAGCGGACGACTCACTTCCTCGATTCGTCGTCCAGGATTCTGTTTTTGCGCGCTCAGGATATCCGTCTCCTCGCTTCGTTCGCCTGAGCAAACTCCCGCTCCAGCGCCGCGCCCCGCCCGCTGTCGATCATCCGCTTCAGCCGCTCGAGCGTCCGAATGTAGTCCCCCAAACCTTTGCTCACCGCCCGGCGATTCATCAGACAGATGTCGCGCCACAGCTCGGGCCGGCTCGAGGCGATGCGCGTAAAATCTTTGAATCCCCCGCCGCAGTATTCGATCACGTCGGTCGAGCCCACCTTGGCGCGGCTCATGAGACCGACGAGCGCATAGACGAGCACGTGCGGCAGATGGCTCACGAGCCCGAGAATCCTGTCGTGGATCTCGGGGTCCATCGTCTCTACTTTCGCGCCGACCCTGCGCCAGAGAGCGGCGACTTTCTTGAGCGCGGCCGAGTCGGTCTTTCGCGTCGGCGTAAGGATGCAGCGCTGGCCGATGAAGAGATTGGCGCGCGCCGCCTCTGCGCCCCATTGCTCGCCGCCGGCGATCGGATGGGCGCCGACGAATGGAAGCGTGCCCGGCAAAACCTTCGCCATATCGCGCACGATCATTGCTTTAACGCTTCCCACGTCGCTGACGATGCAGCCCTGCTCCAAATGGGGAAGAAACTCTTCCGCGAGCGGCGCGGTCGATTGAACCGGCGTGGCCAGAACGAGAAAATCCGTCCGGTTGGGAATTTCTTCGGCGTGCAAAAAGTAGCCGTCGATCATTCCCTTCTTGAGCGCGACGCGCAGGTTCTTCTCTCCCCGCCCGTAACCGACGACTTCCTCGACGAGGCCGCGCTCGCGCATGGCGAGCGCCATCGATCCGCCGATCAAGCCGACGCCCGCGATCACCATTTTCCGGAACATCGCCGCCACTAAATTTCCCTCCCGACCGCCGCGGCGACTTTTTTGAGATCGTTCATGAGCGCGGCGAATTTTTTCGGCTTGAGCGATTGCGGGCCGTCGCTCAACGCCACCTCGGGATTGGAGTGGACCTCGATCAAAAGCCCGTCCGCGCCCGCGGCGATTCCGGCCAGCGCCATCGGCGCGACCAGATCCCATCGCCCGGTCCCGTGGCTCGGATCGACGAACACGGGCAGATGTGAGAGCTGCTTCAACACCGGCACGGCGCTCAAGTCGAGCGTGTTCCGCGTCTCGGTCTCGTAGGTGCGGATGCCGCGCTCGCACAAAATAATTTTTCGATTGCCCTCGGCGGCGATGTATTCGGCCGACAGCAGAAATTCCTGAATCGTCGCGCTGAGGCCGCGCTTGAGCATCACCGGCATTTTGAGCTTTCCGACCTCGGTCAAGAGCTTGAAGTTCTGCATGTTGCGCGCGCCGATCTGGAGAATGTCGGTATAGCGCGCCACCAAATCCAAGTCGCGCGGATCGAGCACTTCGGTGATGATCGGGAGACCGGTAATTTTCCGCGCGTGCATCAAGTAATCCAAGCCTTCTTCGCCGAGGCCCTGAAAGCTGTAGGGAGAGGTTCTCGGCTTGAACGCCCCGCCGCGGAGAAACGTGGCGCCCGCTTCCTTGACCGGCAGCGCGGACTCGAGCACCTGATCGCGCGATTCCACGGAGCACGGCCCGGCCATGACGTGAATTTTTTTCCCGCCGATCTCGCGCCCGCTTACTTCGATGACCGTGTTGTGCTTCTGGAACTCGCGGCTGACAAGCTTGTACGGCTTTAATATCGGAAGAACTTTTTCGACGCCGGGAAAAGATTCCAGCGTCTGATCGGCCATCAGCCGTTCGTCGCCGATCGCGCCGATAATCGTGCGCTCTTTCCCTTCCGAGATATGCGCCTTCAGGCCGAAGCTCTCGATTCGCTCGATGACCTTCTGGATCTCTTCTTGTTTAAGCCCCGGTTTTAAGACTACGATCATGATGCCTCCGCGCTCTCTATGCGCGACTTGCGATTATAGCTTGCAACTCGTTTATAAATCTAGCGTTTTCCTTCATCGTTCCGACCGTCACGCGGATGTATTCGGCGAGATCGTAAGCCTCCATCGGGCGGACGATGACGCCGCGCTCGAGCAGCCGCTTGAAAATAGCCGCGCCGTCGCCGACGCGGAGTAAAATGAAATTCGCATGGCTGGGCACTTGCTCCAATCCCAGCTTGTCGATCTCTCTCTTGAGATAGTCCATGCCTTCGCGATTCACATCCAGACTGCGCCGTACATGGTCGCCGTCCTCCAGCGCGGCGCGCGCGGCCCACTGGGCGGCGGCGTTGACGTTGAACGGCTGCCGCACGCGATGCATCAAGCCGACCAGATCTTTCGGGCCGACTCCGTAACCGATCCTGAGCCCTGCCAGGCCATAAAGTTTTGAGAACGTCCGCAGGGTCAAAATCGTTTTTCCGTTTTCCTGGTACGCGAGCGAGTTCGGATAGTCAGGGTCAGCGACGTACTCGAAGTAGGCTTCGTCGGCGATGACCAGCACATCCGGACCGATGCGGCTGAGAAATTTCTCCCACTCTCTTTTGCCGTAGATCGTGCCGGTCGGATTGTTCGGATTGGCGAGAAAAATAATTCGCGTTCGCGCCGTTACCGCCCCGGCCATCGCCTCGAGGTCGTGGGTGAAATCTTTGAGCGGCACGATCTTGCAAGTGCCGCCGCTGGCCTGCACGATCAGGCGATAGACGACAAACGCCCGATGCGCCATGACCGCCTCGTCGCCCGGCCGCATGAAGGTCCGCACGGCCAACTCGATGATCTCGTTGGACCCGTTGCCGAAGACGAGCCACTCATCCGCCACGCCGAGCTTTGCCGCCAGCGCGCGCTTCAGATAAAAGCAATCGCCGTCGGGATAGAGATGAAGCTGGCCGATTCGTTCCGACAGCGCTTTTAATGCTTTGGGCGAAGGGCCCAGCGGATTCTCATTGGAAGCGAGCTTGATCGAGTCCTCGATGCCATATTCACGCTCCACCTCTTCGATGGGCTTCCCCGGCTCGTAGGGAATAAGCGAGCGGATATATTCCGGCACTCGATCCAAAATGCTCATATGGCCGAGGGGTAAGAGCCCAAAATTTTGATGAATAAGCAGCTCTTCTCCAATTTTTTTATCGCGCGCTGGATTCCCGGCTCCTGAATGTGCCCTTGCAGATCCAGGAAGAAAAGATATTCCCACGGCTTTTCTTTCAAAGGCCGCGACTCGATCTTGGTCAGGTTGATTCGGTTCCGCGCGAACGGATCGAGCATCCGATGCAGAACGCCGACTTCGTCTTTGACCGAAAAAACGATCGAGGTCTTGTCCGCGCCGCTGGGACTCGGCGTCTGCCCGCCGATCACGAGAAAGCGCGTAATGTTGTTGGTCCGGTCTTCGATGTTCGCTTCCACGATCTCCAGCCCGTAAAGCTCCTTCGCCAGCCGGCTCGCGACTGCGGCAAGACCCGGATCGGATGCCGCCATCTGCGCGGCTTGCGCCGTGCTCGGCGCTTCCTTCACCGGAATATTGGGCAGCTTGCCCGTCAGCCAGCGCCGGCACTGCGCGAGCGCCTGCGGGTGCGAGACGATCTGCCGGATGTCTTCGGCCTTGCCGGAACGCGAGAGTAAAAAATGATGCACTTCCAAAAAGATCTCGGCGCAAATCTTTACGTCCGCCTCGACCAGCATATCCAGCGTGTGCGTCACGACGCCTTCGGTCGAGTTCTCGATCGGCACCACGCCGTAGTCCACTCTCCCCTGCCGCACTTCCTGAAACACGTCCGCGATGCCGGCCATCGGGACAAACGTCGTCGAAGCGCCGAATCGCTCGCGCGCCGCCATGTGGGTATAGGTCGCCTCGGGCCCGAAGTAGGCGACGTGAAGCGGCGCTTCCAACGAACGTGAGGCGGAGAGAATTTCTCGATAGATGGAGTGAACCGACTTTTCGGGAAGCGGGCCGCGATTCAGATGGGAAATCCTCTTGAAGATTTCCTGCTCGCGGCTGGGAACAAAAACATCCTGCTTGTCCAGACTCTTCGTCTGGCCGATTTTCTGAGCAAGAGTTGCCCGCTCGTTCAGCAACTCCAGCAGTTTTTCATCGACCTGATCGATCTTTTTTCTGAGCGCATCGAGCGGCTCTTTACGGCTCAAGGAGGACCTCGTTAGGACACATACAAATTCATCCGGGAAGTGATCTAACCTATCTTAACGCCTGGGAAATTGCAAATATTGATCGGCCTTGACGGAAGCCGGAGCCGGCCTGTATGAGTGGCCTATGCCGTGGGAAATCGTGGTGCCCCCGAACGAGCCGCCGAAGCGGCTGGAGAATCTCCTCAAGAAGCGTTTCAACGTCGGCTACGTGAGAAAGCTCTTCCGAAAAAACGGCGTGCGGCTGAACGGCAAACGCTCCGGCCCGGAAGAGCTGGCACGCGCGGGAGACCGCATCCAACTTTATATTCCGTTCGAAAAACAAAAGGAGCCTCCCAAAACACCGCGCGC
>JBGQBP010000010.1:0-30945 GCA_041494945.1 Binatia bacterium
ACTTCTCGTCCCTGTGCGCGCGGCCTCCAGGACTTGCGCGCGAGGGCTGCTGCTTGAGGCAACATTCTCATCATGACCTGTCTTAAGATGAATCCTCCGCGCTAGGATCCCAAGCGGCCTTCGCGTCTGAGCTCGTCCTGCGCCAGCTTTAAGATGCGGTCGTTGATGACCCGATCGACCGTCATTTTCTTGTCGACGAGGCCGGCGCGGATGTCCTCGTCCAGCATGATCTGAATGCCGTCGACGGCGATCGAGAGATCCGCAGTCAGGCCCGGCGCGTAGAGATCGTAAGCCCGGTTGACGATGTCGGGCTCGCCTTTGAGGCCCGCGTCGTAGCCCGCCTTGATCGCTTCCTTCTTGTTTTTCTTCGCCAGCTGGATTCCCAGGATGGCCGCCTTCAAGAATCTCTTGGTCGTCTCCGGATATTTTTCCATCAGGGAGTCGCGCGCGATGATAATGCTTTGCGGAATGCGGAGCGATTCGCTGAGATTGACGATCAGCGGGAACCCTTTGGCCGTGAGGCGAACGGCGTCCTCGGGAGAAAAAGGCGCCGCGGACACCAGACCGCTTTCCAGCGCCGCCGCCCGCATCGTCGTGTTTCCGACGGCGCGGAGCATCACGTCTTTGTCGGGCTCGATATGGTTCCTTTTCAAAAACGTCCGGACGGCGAAGTCGGAGAACGCGCCGGCGCCGGTCACGCCGACGATCTTGCCTCTAAGATCGGCGACGTTTTTTATTCCCTTGCTTCCGACGATCGCATAGTTGGTGCTGTTCGAGATCGACCCGATGATCGACACGTCGAGGCCACGCGAGCGGGCGCGGATCACGGCTTGCGCGCCGCCGATGCTGCCGAAATCCGCGTCGCCGGAGACCATGGCGGCCAGAGCCGCCGGCCCGCCGCGGATGAAAATCGGCTCGAAGCCGAGTCCCTGCTCCTTGAAGTAGCCCTTGGCGATGGCGACCCGCAGCGGAATCTCGCTGTTCCAGGAGAGGCTCACTAGGACGAGACGGATGTTTTTCTTCTCCTGCGATTGGAGTGGAGCCGCCTCAGCGCAAAAAAGAGCGATCGTTGCGACGGCAAGCAGTTTCTTGAATTCCAATGTCATCGTTCACCGTGCAAAATTTCTATATCACGAAGAGCGGCACGATGGGAATCTCGCGGGAGATCTCGCCCATTTCGACGAGCATCTTCATCTCCGCCTCGGCGATCTTCCGCTCGGTCTCGGTGAAGGTGAACTCAATTTTCGGATAGCGCGCGGAGGCGAGGACGGCGTCCCGGTCGCCGGGATAGCGTTTGAGAAACTCGTCGGCAATTTCTCCCAGATGATTTTCGCTGTAGTCGATCGACGCCTTGAACGCGCGCAGCAATTTTTGCCGCAATCCCGGCTCGTCTTTCAGTAAAGGCTCGCGCACGGCGATCATGTGTTTGATGAATTCGGAGAAGCCGTGGAGCTTTTTCCAGCCTTCGCCGTCGGTGTAGAGACAGCGCGCCGCCGGGTCTTGTTCCCCCTTGAAGAAAAATTGATCGATCAGCACCACGGCGTCGGCCTTGCCCTTTTTCAAAAGGTTGAGGAGCTCTTCCTGAGGATACGAGACCCAGCGCAGCGTCTTCTCGTCGACGCCATAGCAGTTTTTCAAGAGATAGCGGTGGGTCGCGTGAGGCGTCTTGTGATGGGAAGCGATCAACCGGCCGGCGAGGTCGGCCGGCGTCTTGATCGGGCCGTCGGCGCGCACGAACATGCCGTTTCCCTTCGCCGTCGATTTCCACTCGGTGGAGATGCCGACGATCGGAGCGCCGTCGAGCTTCAAGCGGAGAAAATTGGGGAGGTAGAGATTGGCGACTTGAATTTCGTCCGCGATCAGCGCCTCTTCCTGCGCGCGGCTCGGCGGATCGGCGACTTCGATGACCGACATCGTGAATCCGTCCGGCTTCACGATCCCCGCCGCGAGCGCGTAGTAAGTGCGGAACATGCAGAAGCGGTTGCGGTAGTGAGCGAATGTAAGATGCATCAGTCCTCGCGTTGCTCGGAATCTCAGATCTCAAATCTCAAATGGGCCATGTGCAGTTCGGAACGCGGCCGTTACTATCGTTTGGCTAGAACTTCGTCTCTCGTTTTGCCGCAAACCTCCAGCGCCGCGAGCGCGTAAACTTTCGTGCAGTTGATCATGTTCTGAATGCCGACGCCGCGGCGGATTCCCGACGGGTTGTCCCACTCGGTAATTTGAGGCTCGGTCGGATCGATCAGGTGCGTGCCGAAACCCGCGCCGTACGTAATCGCCGGCACGCCGTAGGCGGCGATGCGCGAGCCGTCGCTCGTAATGCCGTACCGCTTCGCCATCGGATACTGCACCGGCTTGCCGAAGACGGTCTGGTGCGCCCGCTCCATGACCTTCACGACTTTTTCATCTTTGGAGATCTCGTAGCCGGTGGTGGAAAGATAGAGGCGTACTTTGGTCTTGATGTCTTTTTCTTTCTCTGCGACGCGGTCGCAAACCGTTTCCAACTCGCGCTGGATCGCCATCGTCGGCGTACCCGGCAGCGTTTTGACAATAACATAGAGGCTCGCGGCCGGCTGCGTGCCCGGCTTGAACGGGTTGCCGCCTTCGATCGCGCCGATCTGCACCGTCGGCAGCATGAACGGGTGCTTGAATTTTTGCTGGTACTCTTTTTCCCAGTCCTGAATCGCCTGCGCGACTTTGCCCGCCTGGAGAACGAAGTTCTCCGCCCGTCCTTCCACCGTCACTTCGGCCCACACGAGTCCCGCGTTGCCGATCTGCAACTGCAAGCCGGTCGGCTCGCCGATGATGCACATGTCCGCCGTGACGCCGTGGTCCATCATGTAGCGCGCGCCGACGCCCGCGCCGCGATACGTCTTGCCGGAAAATTTTCCGACCTGCGCTTTTTCGATCTCGCCGACGACGCCGGAGATGATGATGTCGCCCTTCAGCTCGACGCCGGCCTTCTTCAGCATCTCGACCGCGACGATGTAGCAGGGAAAGGCGCACTTCATGTTGACCAGGCCGCGGCCGTAAATTCTGTCGCCTTCGACTTTGGTCTCTTGCGGCGTGTCGAAATGGTCCATGTGGGCGCAGAACATGAGCGTCGCACCGCCGCCGGCGCCCTTCAGCGTCCCGATCACGTTCGGCCGGCCTTCTTCGACTTCCTGATAGCGGACTTCCATGCCGAGCCGCTCGAACTCGCCGCCGAGATAATGCGCGATGTTGTATTCCTCGCCGGTGATGCTGACGATCTCCGCCACGTTTTTTGCAAGCTCGATGAGACGGTCGCGGTCCAGTTGCTCGAGAACTTTGTCCATCTGTAATCCTTTCTAAATAGACCGTTGAAAGTTTTTCCGTTCGCCCTTCGACACGCTCAGGACGAACGGCTAGCGCTTTTGAAACGGCTGACTATTCCCCGTTCATGCTGAGCCCGTCGAAGCATGGAATTTTACTTGATCTCTTTCGCGATCTTTTTCGTAAACCCTTCCTGCTCCAGCTCCAGCAGCAGACTGTTGTCGTAAAAATCTTTCGCAGTCCGGCCGGCGGGCCGGTCCGGCGGCAGCGCCGCTTCGATCACGGCCGCGTCGGTGAGCGGCATGAGCGGCGTGTTCTTGGCGAAATAGTCGTAGGTCTGGGAGAGGATCTGCGCGTCGCTCTGCTTGGTGTACTTCTCCAGAACTTTCATGGCGTAGTCTTTTTTCTGGCGATAGATGTGCAGACCCTCGATCAAAGCCATGAGAAATCTTTTCGCCGCCTGGCGGTCCTGCGCGACGTAAGCGCGCCGCGCGGCGACGACGGAAGTGGGATATCTCACTCCGAGAGCGCCCAAGTCGGCGATGACCGTCAGTCCTCGCGCGGCGGCGGCGAAGAGCGCGGGCGGCGCGAGCGCGGCGGCCGACGCCGCGCCGGATTGCACCGCGGCGATTCGCAATGCGTCCGGACCCGCCTGAAGAAATGTCAGATCTTTTGGACCCAGGCCCAATTTTTCCATCGCGGCGCGAATCGCAACCTCCTCGATGCCGCCGACGCGCGAGACCGCGGCGCGCTTGCCTTTCAAGTCCGCCGCCGAGCGGATCGCGCCAGTTGTTACGAGGCCATAAGGCATCAGGCTGTATGCCGTGGCAAGAACCACGATGTCCGCGCCTTGGATCGCCGCCTGGATCGGTGACGCGCCCCCGAGATAGGAAAAGCGAATTTCATTGGCCAAAATCGCCTGAATGTTGGTCAGGCCGCCGGCAACGAGGATCAACTCCGCGGGCACGCCGTGCTTTTTGAAAAGGCCCGCGTCGTAGGTGACCCAGAAGGGGAGATTTTGCCCGGAGGTGCCGGAGTAGCTGATGCGGATCGTCTGCGCCCGCGCCGGGAGCGCGATCAGCGAAAACGCCGACAGCGATAGAATCGCCACAAGCCGCTTCAACATAAAATGGTCTCGATTTCTCTGTTGGAGTCTGAAGCTACATTTAGACCAGCGCCGCGGCAGCGTCAACAGAAGCGAAAGCAAGCGGCGCCGCTTTGCAATATATTTGACCTTCGACAGCCTTTCCCTTACATTGAAACGATGCTGGTGGGATTGGACATCGACGGCGTGGTGGCGGATTTTCTCGGTCCCTTTCTACGCCTCATAGAGACCAAAGTCGGCAGCGCGATCCTGGCGGATACGATCACCGATTTGAGCTTCAAAGGCCATCCCGTGATTACGGAAGAGGCGCTGGAAGCGAGCCTGGCGGCGCTCTCGCACGAACGGGATTTCTGGCCCCGGCTTGCGCCGTTGCTGGCGCCGTCGGAGTGGGAGGCTCTGGAGTCTCTCAGCCGCAAAGGGCGGCTCGTCTTCATCACGCACCGCCACTCGCACGACACTTACGACATTCATCAGGTCACGTCCGATTGGCTGCGCAAACACGGCATCGCCAAGCCGGTGATTCATTTCACCCAGGAGTACAAATCCGCGCTGGTGGAGAGCCTGGGCGTCGAGCTTTTCGTCGACGACCGGCACGAGAACTGCCTGGACGTGGCGGAAAAAACCCAGGCCGCGGTGTTCATGCCGCATCGCCTGTACAACCAGTCGTTCATTCATCCGCGGGTCAAGAGAATCAGGAACTTCAACGAGCTTCTGGGCTATCTGCGGTAAAGATGTAGTGTAGTATCTTTACTTTGCGATCTTGGCGTCCTGGCGCGATGAATCATCCGAACTTCGTGTGCTTCGTGCTCTTCGTGGTGAGAGGGTTTTAACCACGAAGGCCACGAAGGTCTCGAAAAAAGAGAGGTATCTCGCGCAAAGCCGCAAAGGACGCCAAGGAGAGAAACGGAAGTAACGATTAACGGTGAATATTTCGGGCAAGGAGGTTCCACATGTACGGCTGGCGCGCCCGCATCGGACACGTGGCCCCGTCGCGCGGGGACGTGCTGGTTTACGAATTTTATCGAATGCTGCCCGAAGGTTTTATGCTGCTCAACACCACCGGCACGATCCGCCAGCTCGTCGATACGGATTTCGACAAGCAGTTGAAGCGCATCGAAGAAGCGGCGGTCGATCTCGCCGAGAACAACTGCGACGCGATCATCATCGGCGGCTCACCGCTTTTCACCAAACTCGGCTATGGCAGCGACATCGAGATCGGCCGGCGGCTGTCGGAGAAAACCGGCATTCCGATCTTCGCGGGAATCACCGGCGAGATCGAAGCGCTGCGACGGCTCGGCGTCAAGAAAGTCGTCGTCGCCACGCCCCACGAGGACGAGTTGAATCAGCGAATGAAGAAGTTTCTCGAAGCCTCCGGCTTCGAGGTGCTGGAGATCGAAGGCTACGGGATCCGCAAAAACTCCGAGATCGCCGACCTGTCGGAGCACGCCGCCTATCGGATCGCCAAAAAGCTCCACGAGAAAGCGCCTGAGGCCGAGGGCGTTTTCGTTCCCTGCCCGCGCTGGCCGACCATCGGCGACGTCGCGCTCTTGGAGAGCGAGATAGGGAAGCCCGTTGTCACGAGCTGCCAGGCCTACATCTGGTACGCGCTCGAACTGGCGCACGTCAAAGAAAAGATCACGGGATATGGACGGTTGATGGGGACGCTGGCTTGACGTGCGCCAAGACCTCGGCAAGTACCCTATCCGTTTGTGACGCTCGGTTGTCCTCGTAGCCACGATGAGATAAATTAGATGAAATTAACCGGGATCATCTGGCTGCGAGACGTCGTTGAAAAGCTGTTGGGAAAGCACAATGTCACGACTGATGAGGTCGAGGAAGTCATTAGCCATACTCCCCGCTATCGTTTTATTGAAAGAGGCGATGTCGAGGGCGAAGATCTCTACGTGGCAATGGGACAAACCGCCGCGGGTCGTTACCTGATTGTCTACTTTGTTCACAAAACAGCAGGCGATGCCTTAGTTATAAGCGCCAGAGATATGACAAAAAATGAAAGGAAATCCTATGCGAAAAAGTAGCAAGAGGCGCGATCCGATCCCCCGGCGCTTCAAGGGCATTGAAGAAGCGGCGCAGTTTTGGGACAGCCACGATTTGGCTGACTACTGGGACTTGACCAAAGAAGCGCACTTTGAAGTAGACATCGAGCGACGGTTGTTCCTAACGCCACTGGAACCGGAATTGGCAAAGAAGCTGGTTGTCTGCGCTCGCAAGCAGGGTGTATCGACTGAAACGTTAATCAACGTCTGGCTGACTGAGAAATTAACGGCGACCACGCAGGGCAGGTAATAGGATGGATCGCGGCCTCCGCGAACTCCAAAAGGGTAAGACGCTGTCGCACCGAGAAGTGAAGCGGAGTCTGGCAAAGAGCTTCATCGTGAACAAACCGATTACGTAAAAATCTCCCGGCGCCTGTACAAGGGGCAAACCATAGGCCACATATTTAGCAGAGCGAAAAAGCACTGGAGGGGATAACCGGTCAGGTCCCCGTCGAAAGCGAGATCGGTAAGCCCGTCGTCACAAGCTGCCAGTCCTATATCTGGTACGCGCTCGAGCTGGCGCACGTCAAAGAAAAGATCACGGGATATGGAAGGTTGATGCGGACGCTGGGGGAGTAAAGCGTCCCGACAAGCCGCGCCGGTTTACATTCTTAGCTTGACGCCGTAGAGCCATTTCTCCTATGCTTCTTGCTTCGCAGGAGGCATGAAATGAACTCATCAATCAGACTATCTCTGCAACATCTTTTATTCAGCGTCTCAGCCGTCCTGTCTCTCTTTGTGCTGAGCCAGTCCGCCGCATTCGCCGATCCGATTCCCAAGGGCTGGCAGGCGAGCAACATGAAGGCGATCGGTTACAGCGGTCTCGACGGCCGCGGCGGCGCATTCAAGATGGCGATTCGCCAGGTTAACGGACGCTGGTACCTCTACATGGGCCACGAGTGGCATCGCGGCTGGACGATCATCGACGTGACCGACGCGACGAATCCTAAATTCGTCAAGTTTGTCGAAGGGCCGGACAATACCAACACCATCCAGATGGAATTTCACGACAACATCATGGTGACGGCGCTGCAAAGAAAACAAACCACGTGGGGCGGCGATCCGAACCGGCCGAACGACGAAGGCGCGCTCATCTGGGACATCGGCGATCCGGTGAACTGGAAACTCCTGTCGCACTGGAAAACCGGGAGCACCGGTATCCATCGCATCGGCTATCCGGGAGGCAAGTACGCGAACCTCTCCGCGGCGATGCCCGGCTACTCGGGACGAATCATGGTCTTTCTCGATATCAGCGACCCGGCGAACCCGAAGGAAGCGGGACGCTGGTGGATGCCGGGGCAAAAAGAGGGCGAGCAGCCGAGAGTGAGCGACTCGTTCCACGGGCCGGCGATCATCAGCGAGGACGGCAAGACGGCTTATGCGGGCTACGGCCCGGCGGTTGTCATCCTGGACATCGCCGACATCTCGAAGCCAAAGCTGATCGGCCAACTAAGAGTCAGCCCGCCGTTCGGCGGCATTCCCACGCACGACGTGCTCCCGATTCCGGGGAAAAATATGCTGTTCCTGCACGGCGAGGCGACCGGCGGCGGCGACGAGCCGAATGATAAACCTGCCTGCGAGCGTGCAATCACGACGGCCGTGATGATCGATATCAAAGATCCGGCGAAGCCGTATCTAGCCGCGCTTTTCCCGCGGCCGGCGCCGCCGAAGGGTGCGCCGTACGCGGATTTCTGCGAGAAGGGCGGCCGGTTCGGACCGCACAATACCAATCTCGAATACCATCTGCCCGACGTCCAAAAGCAGGGCGACCTGATCTACCTAACTTATTTCAACGCCGGGCTGCGCATCTACGACATCAAGAATCCACGCGCGCCGAATGAAGTGGGTTGGTTCATTCCTCCGACGCCGACGAAGCGACACGGCCCGCTCCCCTACGACAAGCTCGTGAGCCAGACCGAGGACGTGCTCGTGGACACGCGCGGCAACATTTATATCACCGACAAGAACTGGGGAATTTTTATTCTCCGCTACACGGGCCCGGGCGTACCCGCGCCGAGGGCGAAGTAGATAGCGGTAAAACAATCGGAGAAAGTCGTGGGCTACATCGAATCCAACCTGCTGCCCGATGAGCAAATCGTTTATCGGGCCAAGCTACACTGGATTATTTTTCTCAAGTCGTTTTTCGTCGCGTTTTTCGTTATCGTGATGGGAGCGTATTTGCTCACGGTGGAACCGATCTCGGGAGGGGTCGCGATTCTTTTAGGCATGCTGATCCTTGTCCCGCCCTTCGTTCGTTACAAGACTTCCGAGTTCGGCGTGACGACCAAGCGCGTCGTCTTCAAAGTCGGCCTGGTGCGCCGGTGGACGTTGGAATTATTGCTGCGCCACGTCGAGGCGATCCTCGTCGATCAGAGCGTGGCGGGGCGGATTTTCAACTACGGCGCGGTCACGATTACGGGGACGGGCGGCGTGCGCGAAGTCTTCCACAACGTTTCGTCGCCGCTCGAATTACGCCGGCGCATTCAAGGCCAGGCGGCGTAGAAGAGAAGCGGGCGAGCTTTTACTGGAAGGTCTTTTTACGTCGTTTTGATCGGCGCCACGAACTGCTCGGTCGAGACGCCCGGGGCGACGCGCATGACTTTTTCCAGGATCTTTTCTTTTTCCGCGCTGGTCTTGGCCTTGGCGTAGCGCGCGCGCAGTTTTTTCAAGTGCAGGCGGCGGCCGCGGCGGGCGTGAATCTCATTACGGCGAATCCCCATATCGACCTCCGGCAACTTTCAGAGAATTTTCGCTACCTCGGACTCATTGAAGCCGAGAATTTTTTTCTTTCCTTTGACGATCACCGGCCTTCTCAGCAGATTCGGCTCTTTGAGAATAAGCCTGATCGCCTCTTCTTTCGAAGGCGGCTTTTGCTTCATGTTGCGCGCGCGGTACAGCTCGTTCCGCGAATTCAAAATATTGGCGACCGGCTCGTCGCCGATCAAGTCTCTCAACTCTTTCTCGGTGAAAGGGTTCTTGCCGTATTCCCGCTCTTCGAACGCTACTTTCTTTGCTTGCAAGAAACTTCTTGCTTTGCGACAAGTCGTTCAGGTGGCTTTGTAGTAGAACTTGACCGCTTCCGCCATCTCCGCCTCCGTTTACTTCTCGAACGCGCTCTTCAACATCGGCTCCAGCTCGCCGCGCTCGTGCAGCTCGCTGACAATGTCGCAGCCGCCGACAAATTTGCCGTCGATGTAGACCTGCGGAATCGTCGGCCAGTTGGAGTAGCGCTTGATGCCGTCTCGGATCACCGGGTCCGCGAGCACGTCGGCGGTCTCGAAAGGAATCCCATAGGACCGCAAGATCTCCACGGTGTGCGCCGAGAAGCCGCACTGAGGCGCATTCGGGTTTCCTTTCATGTAGAGCATGACCTTGTTGTTCTTCACCTGCTGTTCGATTTTAGACAATACGTCTTCCGCCATGATGGATCTCCTTTCAATTCAAGTGCCGAGTCGCTCCCATTGATCCGGCGTGTAGGTCTTCAGTGCCAGCGCGTGAATCCGCTCGTTCCCGAGCGCCTCGCGCAGCGCGGCATAAACCATCTGATGTTGGTCCACCAGACCTTTGCCTTCGAACAGCGAAGAAACGATCACCACCTGAAAGTGGTCTCCGCCGCCGGTCAGGTCCCGGATGTCGATCGTGGACGCGGGCATGGCCTTGTCCAGCGCGGATCTGATCTCGTCCGGGCTCATCACAAAAAAGTCTAACCACTTCGTCGTGATCTTGCAAGCTCCTTCATTATCAGATACTCTCCCGCTCATAATCGGCCTTGACTACGTCAGTTGTTCACCCTACAGAATACCCATTGCCAAATTGGCCGCCGCGAAGGCCGCATTGGGCAAATAGGCCTGAGCAGCGGGATTCATCACCACCCGATCGCTTCCCCCCCTAAAGCTCCAGTGTGCAAAAACTTGCCAAGGATAGTATAATCTGCGCAATCGTGCATCAAAATGAAGCAGAAAAGAGTTGCAACCGGGATCCCTGGGCTTGATCCCCTTCTCGAAGGCGGATTCCCTGCAGGGAAATCGTACTTACTCACGGGCAGTTCGGGAACCGGGAAAAGCATTTTTTGCATGCAATTTCTTCTCAAGGGGCTTAACGATGGCGAAAAGGCCGTCTATGTAGTGGTCGATGAAAAGCCGCGCGATATTCTGGAACATGCAGCCTCTTTAGGTTGGGATCTGAGAAAATTTATCGACAACAAGCAGCTTCTTATTTTGGATGCTTCAGCGTATTTTACGGCGCACGTGGAGTCCGAGCGGGAAAGAGAGGTGGACCTCCAGAAAACCGTCACCGACCTTGCCGCTTATGTTAAAAGAATGGAAGCCTCGCGAGTAGTTATCGACCCCGTCGGTCCTCTCGTCATGCTCGGCGAGTCCACCACTCGAGTTCAAGAACACGTGCGGATTTTGGTCCATTCGCTTCAGGAAAACTTTGATTCAACCAACATTCTGACTTCGTATTCCATCGCCAATTCGGGCTGCGCCGCGCAATCCGGGGTCGAGGAATATCTCGTCGAGGGCGTGCTGGTTTTTTTGGTATCCCGTTCCCAGAACCGTATCGTTCGAACCCTTTCGATCCGCAAAATGCGCGGCACCGCGGCCGATCTTATGGAATATTCATTCACCATTAAAAAAGGAAAGGGCATCGTCCTTAGCCCATTACTCTAGCGAGACGAAATGGCAGAAGCCAAAAAAATCTTTATCGCCGAGGACGACCGCTTTTTTCGCGAGCTTTACCAGATGGTATTGGGAGGAGAAGGTTACGAGGTCGTATTCGCAATCACCGGAAAAGAAGCTTTGGAAAAATGCCAGGGAGCCGATCCGGACCTCATTATATTAGACGTGCTCATGCCGGAAATGGACGGCTATGAGGTATGCCGTAAGCTGAGAGAACTTCCCGAATTTGCCCTTACCCCCATTCTCATGTTGACCGGCTTGTCCGCCGACGAGGACAAGATCAAAGGATATCACGTCGGAGCCGATGACTTTTTAACCAAACCTTTTTCACCCAAAATTTTCCGGGAGAGGGTAAAAAACATATTAGAAAGAAGCAGCGCAAAAAAAGTAGTGCCGCCCACGGCGGCGCTCCCTCCGATCGCGCCACCGGTTCAAACACCGACGACCGAAATTCCGGCTCCTGCCGCCGTTAAATCCGGCCCGGTCGTTAGGGAACTCCATTCCGGCGAGGACCTTTTTCAAGAACTTTTCGGTGGCGGCATTCCTCGAGGAGTCAACATCATTATCATCGGGTCTCTCGGAAGCGGCAAGTCTTCTCTTTCGAGATATTTTTTGGCCGAGGGCCTGAAGCAAAACGAGAAATGCATGTTTATTTGCCTCGATGACAGCCCCGGAAGGATCCGCCAGGAACTGAACGCCAAATACGGGCTCGATGTAGGGTCTTATGAATCACAAGCGGCCATCGGTTTCATCGACGCCTATTCATGGAGCGGCGGACACATTCCCGCCGATGAACGATTCTCCGTGAAAGGAGCTTTGGACCTCTCCGATCTATCCGCTTTGATTGCGGAGGCGGCGAGCGAACTGGGACAGACTGAGGAATTGAAAAAAGGAGGCAGACGCGTGTTGGATTCCCTATCGAGTTTGTTTCTCAAGTTCGAGCTCCCTTACATCCAACGCTTTATCGCCTACCTCGCCCGCTCCGGTCACTTTGCGGATGTCACGACTTTCTTCATCGTAGAGCAGGGAGCGTGCGACGAACAGGCGTTGAACAACATTAAATACCTCATGGACGGCGTTCTGGAATTCAAAAACGAAGACCAAAAATTCTTAGCTAAAGTGCAATCCCTGAAATGGGGATCGGTTAGGCCGGAATGGCTCGACATCACTCAAGCGTGATTTCCGGAACGTCAGGCGGATTTTGAAGAAATGAAACTGTTGTTGGTCGAAGGCCTTAAGCGCACGCCGCGACAATTTTGGGAAAACTTGGAAGCGAAGGGCTACTCGATTTCCCCGCAACAAAACGCATCGGATTGCCTGCCCGTCCTGGCATCGGAAAACGATTGCGCTGTTCTCGTGGATGTCGATTACACCAAGAGAGGTGTGGAGGCGATTCGAGACATTCGTAAAGTGTTTCCGGATGTTTTGATCCTGGCCCTGGCTTCTCAAGAGAAACTCGTCGCCCTCGATAAAGCGTTGGAAGAAGGCGCCAGCGATTTTCTCATCAAGCACCCCGACCTATCCTATCTTGAAGAGATCCCCTACTCCCTTTCCCGGGCCAAGGAAAAAAGAGACCTGCGACGACAAAAAGAACTGCTTCAGCAAAGGGTCAACGGCCTGCTGCTGACTATGAACGACAGCCAGGAGGGTTTGTTTATTATAGGTGCCGATGGGAAGGTCTTGTACGCGAATAGGGTGATGTTGGAACGGCTGGGATACGAGGCGAAAGATTTCATCGATCAATCGGCCGATATTTTCCTTCCGGCCGTCAACGATAGCAATTTTACCATGCGGGAAATTCCCGATCTTCCGATCCGCCGTTTCGAAGGCAGAGTGCCCTTGCGTAAAAAGGACGGTTCTGAAATTCCACTTCCGGTCTCCATCGCGCAATTCATCGACGTGAAGGGAGAAAAGAGCCTCATCGGGATGTGCCACCCGCTCTCTCTGGAGAGTTACGAAGAAAAGACCGCTATATCCGAATACATTTTGCACATTACTCAAGATCTCAAGGGACCCTTGGCCGCGATGATCGGTTATATTGAGATTGCCGCCTCTCTGATTCCGGACGGCGCAGAACCGAACCAGTCTCTATCTCTTCAGCGTATCGACGCTCTCGCACGTCACTTGCTGGACCTTATCACCAATCATACCAACGCTCTTGAGATCGACGCTGGCAAGCTTGAGGTCCATAAGGTGCCGCTTCCATTGAAACAGGTTCTCGAATTGGCGGTTCAGGACAGGAAACCCGCCGCCAGCGCCAAAAACATTGAAATCGTTCTCCAGACAGCGGAGGATTTGCCTTCCGTGCCGATCGATATTTTTCAAATGGAGCGGGCTTTGGCAAACATGATCAGCAACGCCATCAGTCTTTCGCCTGCGGGAGGCCAAATCACTGTCGTATCGGAAACACGCGGCCGGGAATTGAGGATCGCCGTCAAAGACAACGGCGCGGGGATTACCGGTGAAGAACTGCCTTACCTCTTTGATCGCACCAAGAGATCCCGGCGAAGAGGCGGGGACATCGACACCGTGGGTCTTTACGTCGCTGAACGGATTATAAAAATCCATGGCGGCCGGATAGACGTGGAAAGCGATGCCCTTGAAGGCAATGCTCTTATCATTTGCCTGCCTATTGAAGGTTAAAGATTCGTCGATGAAAACAAGTAATTTATACCGACTCGTTTTTTTACGCTTCTCAGCCGCCCTTAGCTGAAAACGAAAATTCCTACCCCTTTCACTTATCACTTCACTTTAACGCCTGCGGATCGAAATCGGTCCGGCACTTTTTCATCATCGCGCGCAGATCCTGCCGCAATTCCTCGATTGTCGCGCGGCCGACGAACCAGTAGCCGCAGTAAATGTTATGCACGGTGAGATCGGGCATCAAGGAAAAAGTATACGGGATCGCCGTCTCGCCGCGCGATTTCGACTTCTCGATCATATCCAACTGGTGAATCGCGGCGCGATCCTGGTCGCTCAAGAAGGGAAACGTCGCGCCGAGGCCGGCCTTGAACGCGGCGTTGACCTCCGGCGGGTCCACGCTCGCGACCGCGAGCTTGCAGTAGTTGATCGCCAGCTCTTTCTGAAATTCCGTCAACAGGCGCAACTGCACCTGGCACTTGGGTCACCAGTGGCCACGGTAGAAAACCAGGATGAGCGGAAAGTTTGCGGCGATCTCCGACAGCTTGATTTTCTTGCCGTCGTCTGCCGCCAGCTCCAGGTCGGGAAAACGTTTGCCGATGGTTTGATTCATAAACGATCCTCTCTATGTGTCCAGAGTGCTAGGGTGGAACATCTCCTCGGGCGTAAACCTTCTCGGCGTCATGCCGTGACGGTATGAGTATTCGAGCATCTTATCGACTTCGGCCCGCGTCTTTTTAAAACCCCACAGGTAAAAATCGCGGCCGGCGGCGGCGCGCTCTTCTTCCCACAACGCGCGGAACCAGAGTGCCGTTTGATGGACGCGCTGCCATTCGAGCCAATCGTAGCAGCGCTCCTTCGATTGCTGCCAGGCGTTGAACATGCTCATCGCGACCCAGGGATTTTTATCCAGCACCTCGGTCTTGATCAAGAGCGTGTGCATGATGGGGAAAAATCCGGTGCGCTTGAAATAATCGCGCTCCAGCTCGGCGTGATTCGGAAACAGAAAATCGATATCGGGATCGTCCGGCGCCCAGGTCGCCGTCGTGATGCCGGCGTCGACCTGCCCTGAAGCGAGCAGCTCGTGCTGCTTCACTCCTTGCGGCGCGATTTCCAATTTTAGCCACGACAGCGGCTGCCAATCGCCGATGCCTTCCCGGCGCTCGGCGACCCAGGTGATCGAGGCGAGGTCCACCCCGAATTCGTCTTCGAGAATTCCCCGCGCCCAAAGCGCCGTCGTCGTAAACCAGGTCTGGATGCCGATGCGCTTGCCGTTCAGGTCCGCCGGCGAGCGGATGCCGGCTCGTTTATTGACGTAGATATACGAGTGGCGAAACATCCGCTTGACGAAAATCGGAATGGCCGTGTAGCCGAAAGTCTTGTGCCCCAGGTCGGCGATGTAGAGTCCGCTGTAAAATTCCGCGACGTCGAAGTTGCCCTCGCGCACCGCCCTCGGGCGTCCCGGATCGTTGGCGACGCGCACGTCGAGGTCGATGCCTTCCGGCTTCACCTCGCCCTTGATCAGCGCCTGCGCGCGGTCGTACGGGCCGCAGGTCATGGTCAACTTTAATCCCACGGCATCTCTCCCCGACTATTTCGGCGGGGCGTAAAGCTGGAGCAGATTTCCTTCGGTATCGAAGAAGTAAAAACCTCGTCCGGTGGGGCGCTCGACCGTCGGGGTGTCGTAGACTTTCACGCCCCAATCTTTCATTTTTTTTACCGCCAGCTCGAAGTCGTCCGAATCCACGACAAAGGCCTGATGCGTGGCCCCGTCGTCTTTGAGCGCGTTCTTCTCCATGGGAGCGAGGCGTTGGAACAGCACGATCATGTCGTTGCCGGAGCGGAGATCGGCGCGGCTCAACTTGTCGCCCATGTCGTCGCGATTCAGCTTGGCGACGGTCATGCCGAGAATCTCGGTGTAGAACTTCACCGCCCGCTCCATGTCGTTGACGGGAATGCCGATGTGATAAACGCCTTTGGTCTTGATCATAAAAACCTCGCGTTTCCCTTTGCCGGTCTTAGCACGTGATGATATTTATCATCAAACGGATAGTTGGCAAACAGCGAACCCGAGCGGAGGTTGCATATGGCAAAGATGGTAGACCCGTTGGGCCATCACGATTGGGAATCTTCGGATTATGTTTCCGGCTGGGCGAAGCGGCAGGAAGATCGGGAGGCGGGCCGGCAGAAGGCGTTCCGCGCGCTGGCGGAAACGATACCGTACGACAAGAATGACGCGATCAAGCTTCTGGATTTAGGCGCAGGATACGGCGGATTGACGCAGTTTTTGCTGCGCCATTTTCCCAATGCGACGGCCGTGTGCCAGGATGGATCGGCGGAGATGGCCAAGCTAGGGCACGAGCGCATGAAGGTTTTCGCCGGGCGCTTCAGGTACGTCGTTTGCGATTTCAGCAAGCCGGGCTGGAGCCGGAAACTCACAGATCAATTCGAGGCCGTCGTCTCTTCGATCGCGATCCACAACGTGCGCGAAGGGAAAATCATCGGCGAAATCTATCGCGAAGCTTTTCCGCTGGTGAAGCCGGGCGGCTGCTTCCTGAATTTCGACCGGCAGCGGCCGCCGCTGGAGGAGCAACTGGAAGCGCTGAAAGCAGCCGGCTTCAGCGACGTGAATTATTTCTGGAAGGACGAGAAGCGGGCGGTCTTCGGCGGCTTTCGCCCAGGCCGCTGAAAAGTTAGTTATCAGGCCGGTCAAAAAGGTCTCAGGTGCGAGGCGCGGGAGAATCGAAGAGCGCAGGCGTACTCTTTTAAGTACGTCGAGCGAGGCGATTGAAGCGCAACGAAGCAGATGGGCCTTTTTCAACGGCCTCAGGGATATCGCTTCGCCATTTCCGTAAAGAAGCCTTCCTTCTCAAGATCCTGAAGGAGACTTAGATCAACGAACTGTTCCGGCTTGGCGTTTTTCGCCTGGGGAATTTGCGCCGCGAACTCGTCGAGCAGGAACTGAATTCCCTTGAGAGTCGGATAAGGCTTTTTGGCGACGTACTTGGCGAACCAGCCGACGGCCGCGTCGGGGATTTCCCGATCGTTCGTGCGCATGTATTTGGCGATAATCTTTTTGCTCTCGTCTCTTTTGCTATGGATATAGTTGATCGCTTCGACGTAACCTTTGAGCGCCGACTTGACGGCGTCCCGGTCTTTCTTGATAAACGAGCGCGTCGTGGCGAAGCCGTTGCCTTGCACTTCGAGGCCGAGATCCATCATGTCGAAAATTTCGGCCAGCCCCTGCTTGCGCGCGCGTGGTATCTCCGACGGCGTCAGCAGCGTCGCGTCGATCCTTCCGGCCTCTATTGCCGCCAGGCGCTCGACGGTGCCGCCGGCCACCACGATCGCCACGTCCTTGTTGGGTTCCAGATTCAATCTGCGAAGCAAAATGAGCGCCGCGTTGTGCGACGCGGAGCCGAAGCCGCTCACGCCCAGCTTCTTGCCCTTGAGCTGCTCGACTTTGCCGAAGTTTGAGCGCGCGACGACCGAGTAGGCGTAGGCATTCTCGGAGGAGGCGATCAGCACAAGGTCGTAGCCCTGGAGACCCGCCTGCACGACGGTGCCGATGTTGACGATCGGCGGATCGCCGGCGACGAGCGCCTGGGTCGCCAATTGCCCGCCTCTGAAGAAGATCAGCTCCGCGTCGAGGCCGTAGCGTTGAAACAGGCCGGCGTCTTTCGCGACCCAGACGTGGATCTGGTTGGAGGCGATCGCCGGATAGCCGATCTTGATCTTCTTGAGCTCCTGGCTCCGGGCGGACGAAAGCGGCAACAGCAGCCCTATTGCTAAAACGCCCAAGATGTAGCGAGCGGTTTTCATTTCTCTCACCACCTTTAGGGTTGAATCTAGCGGCGCTTGGTCTTTGACGATTTCTCGATCACGTCTTTCATGTCCGCCATTTCTTTTTCCATGCTGAGCTTCTCGTTGGTAACTCTTCCCAAGTTGGCCTCGGTATCGGTCACTTTTTTTCTGAGCTCGACGGCCTGCGCCTGCGCCGTGGCCAGCTCCTTCTCCGTGTCCGCAAGCCGCCCCGCGCGCGGTCCCCAAACGGCATAGCCGAAAAGAATGCCGACGACGAAAGCCCCGGCCGCGACCGCAATCCAGAAGTTATTTTTCATCACAACCCTCCCTAAGATGTTTCGAACACCGCATTTTTATAAGAAACGAGCGGTTTCGTCAATTACGCTTTTTAAGCCAGTCGCGCGCGTCGAAGGACTTTCCCGTAACTCCCGCGGACTCCGGCGAGGCGAGATAGACGAATACGTCCGTGATTTCTTCCGGCGCCGGCAGCGTGAGGGGATCTTCCTCCGGGTAGGCCGCCGCGCGCATCTCGGTTCGGGTGCCGCCGGGATTGACCGCGTTCGCGCGGATGTTCAAGTCCTTCAGCTCGTCGGCGAGAACTTGGGTAAAGCCTTCGACGCCGAACTTCGACGCGGCATACGCGCCCCAGCGACCTTTGCCGACCCGGCCCACGCCGGACGAGACGTTGACGATCGAGCCTTCCCGCTGCGGAATCATGAGCCGCAGTGTTTCCTTTGTCAGGAGAAAAAGCGCCGTGAGGTTTACTTTGATGACTTCTTCCCACGCGGCAAGCGGGTAGGTTGCGATCGGCTCGCGCGGGCCGAGGACGCTGGCGTTATTGACGAGTATATGGATGGCGCCATAACGCCGTTTCGCTTCTTTGACGATGCGCTTGACCTCGCTCGCCCTAGAGATGTCCGCGGCAAGGTAGCTCACCTCGCCGCCCGCGGCGCGAATCTCGCGCGCCGCCCGCGCGAGCGGCGCTTGCCGGCGCGCGCAGATGAAAAGTTTCGCGCCTTCGCGCGCGTAGGCGAGCGCGACCGCCTTGCCGATGCCCCGGCTCGCGCCGGTGACGAGCGCCACTTTACCCATGAGTTTTCCCGACAGTTTGTTTGCCATTTCTCCTAAGCTATACCATAGTCGCTGAAGGGATTCCGCTGCGTGAAAAATTACCGGAAGCTTTTGCTGGTTGTCTTTGTCGCGCTCGCCGCCGCGACGCTTCTCAGTCCCTGGGTCGCCGCGGCGTGGGATTCGGTCTTCGAGTCGCGCGCGCGCCATCGCGCTTCGGTCGCGGAAATTTTCGGCGGCGTTTTCGTCGCGACCGCGGCGGCGCTGGCGCTATCCTCGCGCTCGCTGCTGCGGCTTCAATTTCTCCGCGAGGCGGGCCTTGGCCGGCGCGGCTGGACGGACATCTTTCACGGGTTCGCGATCGCCGTCGCGTCGATGGTCGCGCTCGGCGTGGTGATGGCCCTCGCGGGGTCTCTCACGCCGCAAATCTCCGAGCCGCTCCATTCGATACTGCGGACGGCGGTTAAGGCGCTCATCACGGCGCTCACCGTGGGATTTTTCGAGGAGCTTTTCTTCCGCGGTATGCTGTTCAAAGGTCTGCTGGAGGACGCGCGGCCCGCGACTGCTTATGCGGTTGCGAACTTATTCTATGCCGTCGTTCACTTCTTCAAGCCGCCGGAAGATTTCCCGCTCAGCGGTCTCGACCCGCTTGCCGGAGTCCGGTTTCTCATCCAGACTCTCGATCCGTTCCTGCATCCAGCGGCGATTCTGCCGGGCCTCGTCGGCCTGTTCATCATCGGCCTGGTGCTCAGCTATGCGCTATGGCGCACGCAGTCGCTCTATCTCTCCATCGGGCTGCACGCGGGCTGGGTCTTTGCGATCAAGATGTTGTCCGATTTTGGCGAGTTCACGCGCGCGGATTTGGGCTGGGCCTTCGGCTCAAAGCCGAAAATCGTGAGCGGCGTCGTCACGTGGATTGGCATCGCCGTGGTCGGCCTCGTCGTTCATTTCACCAGCCAGAAGCGGAGCGGTGAGAACAAGACTGGATTCCCGCTTTCGCGGGAATGACATAAAGGGGAGGACGTTAGTCTCCGATGAGTACGCAGTGATCGGGGTGAGCTAAAGCAAAAATTTTCTGTCCGGGCTCGTAGCGGCAAGACGGCGGAGCGACCACGCGTAGCAGGCGCCGGTCCGGCAGCTCGACCGTATAATCGATCGCGTCGCCGAAGTAGATGCGGCGCTGGATGACGCCGGAAAATAAGTTCCGTCCCTGCTGTCGTTCTCTTTCCGCATCATCGGCATTCGCCGTCAGCGTGATGCTGTGCGGCCGGATGCAAAGGCAGACCTCCGCGCCTGCGTGGAAGCCGTCGGTGGAAGCGACCTGAACACGGAGACCGTCGGTTAAAACGACGTAGAGTCCGTCTTCCAGTCTTCCCTGGAAAATATTGGTCTTGCCGATGAACTCGGCGACGAATCGGCTCTTGGGCTTGTCGAAGATCTCCTCCGGTTTGCCGACCTGCACGATCCGTCCCAGATTCATCACGGCGATCCGGTCCGATGTCACCATCGCCTCGGCCTGATCGTGCGTGACGTAAATGGTCGTGATGCGAAATTCCTCGTGCAGGCGGCGGATCTCGAAGCGCATCTCCTCCCGCAGGTTGGCGTCGAGATTGGAGAGCGGCTCGTCCAGCAGCAAAATCTGCGGCTCGACGACGAGAGCGCGCGCGAGCGCGACCCGCTGCTGCTGCCCGCCGGAAAGCTCGGCGGGATAACGCTCCGCCAGCGTTTCCAGATGCACCAAGCGCAGGATTCGGTCCACTTTCTTGGCGATCTCGTCGCTCGCGAGCTTTTTCAGCTTCAACCCATAGGCCACGTTCTGGAAAACCGTCATGTGCGGCCAAATCGCGTAGGTCTGAAAGATCATCGACATGTGGCGGCGCTCGGGCGGAACCAGAACCGAACGCGACGAGATCACTTTCTGATCCACGCGAATCTCGCCGGCGTCGGGCGAGAGAAATCCGGCGATGAGCCGAAGCGTGGTGGTCTTGCCGCATCCCGACGGACCCAGTAGCGAGACCAGCTCGCCGTCGCGGACCTCCAGCGTGAGATCGTTCACTGCCGCCGCGGCTTCGGTGAATTTCTTCGTCAATCCTCGCAGAGTTACCGTGGCCAAGATTAATTCCTCGCGGCGAAAATGTCTTTACCGACGACCCGTTGAACGGTGAGAATGATGAGAAACGAGACGACGAGCAGCAGGATGCCGAGAACGGCGATCGCGCCGATCTGGCCTTCTTCTTTGAGATCGAAGATGACGACCGAGACGACTTTGGATTGCGGCGTGAATAGCAGAATCGACGCGCTGAGCTCGCGGATGACGCCGATGAAGATGAACGACCACGCGGCGATCAAGCCCGAGCGCGCCAGCGGCACGGTCACGTCCTTCAGCGCGCGCAATCGATTGGCGCCGAGGATCCGCGTCGCGTCCTCCAGCTCCGGATGGATGCTCTTGAATGTGCTCTCGGTCTGGGAGAAGCCGATCGGCATTTCCTTGGTCAAATACGCCACGAACAAGATCCACACGGTTCCGTAAAGAACGATCGGCGGGCGCGTGTAGGCGATGAAAAGGCCCACGGCCAGGACGATGCCGGGAATCACCAAAGGCGCCATGATGAAATAGGTGAGATAGCGCGAGCCGCGCAGAAGCTGGCGATTGGTGATGTAGGCGAGCAGCGTCGCGACCAGAGTCCCGACGGTGGCGGTCAGGATGCCCAGCTTGAAGGTGTTCAGGATGGCGGATCGAGTATCGCTGTATTCGAAAAAAGTGAAGGCGAAATTTCCCAAAGTAAAATTTTCCCAGGTGAGCGGCAGCGCCCATGCTTTAGACAGCGCGGCCTTCAGAAGAATCCAGTAAGGCAGAAAAACCGAGAACGACAGAATCAAAAGCACCAGAAGCAAAACCGGATAGCGCAGCCAGCCGAGCCGCAGCAGCCGCTTCTGCCCGCCTTTGCCGCCGACGGTGCTGTAGCCCTTGCGGCCGAGCATCTTTTTTTGCAGGGCGATAAGGCCGACGGTGGCGAGAAGAAGCGGAACGGAAAAAGCCGCGGCCAGATCCAGGCGCGGCGGATACTGGAAGAAGGCCCAGATCTGCGTCGTGATCGTATGCAAACCCGCCGGAAGCCCGAGGATGGCGGGCGCGCCGAAAAGAGATAAGGAATGTAAAAACGCGACGATGAAGCCGCCGAGCAGAGCCGGCGCCGTGAGCGGCAGAGTGATCGTCAAAGCGATCTTCCACTTGTTGGCGCCGAGGATATTCGCCGCGTCTTCCAGGTCCGAAGAGATCAGCTCGCAGACGTTGGCGATCATCGAGAAGACGTAGGGGAAGCTGTAGATGGCCATGACGAAGATCAGGCCTTCCATGGTGAAGATGTTGAAGAGGGCTGATTCAGCGCCCGTGAGCGAGCGGTACCAATTGTTGAGGAGACCGGCGTTCGGCCCGGCGAGCAGCGTCCACGCGAACGCGCCGAGAAACGGCGGCGTAACGAACGAGGCCATGACAAGCGCGCGAATCGTTCGCTTCCACGGTAGATCGGTCCGCGTCACGAGCCAGCCCAAAAGCGAGCCGATCAGGACCGCGATGAGGCCGACCCAAAAAGAAATGATCAGCGTGTTCCAGATCGCCTTGATGTAGGCCGGCTCGGTAAAGACGTCGAGATAGTTGCGGAGCGTCAGGCCGGCTTCGTTGTACAGGCTGGTGACGAAGATCGAGCCCAGCGGCAGCAGCACGAGAAACAGGACGAACAGCGCCGCCCCGAGCCAAACCGGGAGCGTCGGGTCGAACCGTTTCAGACCGAAGCCGCGGGCTTCTCGAATTCTCTCGGCGACCGTTGTTCCAGGAACCGACATGGAACTATTTTAGTTTAACCAACTTGGGAAAAGCCAAAGTCGTCATTCCGGCCAAGTCAGCCTAAGGCTGACGCGAGCCGGAATCCAGGAAGGGCGGGAGGTCTGGATTCCCGCTTTCGCGGGAATGACGATAACGTGCAACGAACTTTCATGTCGGAAGCCCCGATCATAATTCCCGAGAGATTTAGTTTTACGCGCCGAAGAACTCGGTGAATTTCTTTTTGATCTCCGCGTTTCTTTTCTCCAGCTCGTCCGCGTCCACGGTGAGAAGCTTGAGGTCCTTCAGCATCGGCTTGTCTTTGGGATAGGTAACCTCGGGATGCCCCGTGTAAAGCCCTTCCTTGTCGGCCAGCATCTGCTGGCTTTCCTTGGTCAGGATGAATTCGGTGAATAATTTGGCCGCGTTCGGATGCGGCGCGGAGGCGGCGATCGCCGTGGGCGAGACCACCAGAGGAACGCCTTCCTTCGGATAGACGATCTTTATCGGGTTACCCTGCTTGAGCGTCTTGTAATAAAAATATTCCGCGCCATTGACTCCGATCGGCCTTTCTCCCGACGCGACCACGCCGGCGGGATCGTTCGCCGATTGCGTTATGTGGACCTTGTTTTTGGCGAGCTCTTGAAAATATTCCCAGCCGTACTGCTTCACGAGGGCTAGGACATGCGTCATGATGATGCCGCTGTAGCCGGGATGCGCGGTTACTTCCTTGCCTCTCCATTTGGCGTTCAGAAGATCTTTCCATGTCTTTGGGGCCTCTTTGTCCGCGACGATCTTGGGGTTGTAGGCAATGACGGATAGGGTCGCGCGCAGCCCGTAGAAGAACCCGCCGCTATCCTTGAATCCCGCGGGAAAAATTTCGGCGGCCTTCGGGGCGTATTGCATCAGCAAACCTTTTCCTTTGAGCAGGATAAAGTGGCCCGCATCCGAAGTGTGAATGACATCGACGTTTTTAATTCCGACGGATGCCTCCTGCATCGTCATTTGAAGGACGCGTTGGGAGCCGTTCCTGTTGACGATGACTTCGATGCCAGGGTACTTTTTCATGAAGAAATGGGCGAGCGCGGTCGAGGAGCCGATGGCCAGCGACGTGTACCAGACCACCTTTCCCTCTTTCTTGGCCGCGTCGATCATCGCCGCGTCTTGCCCGAAAGAAACGGAAGCCCAGAACCCAACCAGAGCGCATAGCAGAAGACTGACGGACTGCTTCATATTTTCCCCTCCATTCGTAGTCGGGCGGCAGACTAGCACAGCCCCGCCGCGCGTCTCAACAGCAATCTACACGCAAGTAAGGCCGGACTCCAGCGTCGATGGGGTGTGATTTCCGCGCCTCGTTTAGGTGTAACTGGACATGGCGGAGGCCGTTCGCTACGATGTCTTTTTTAACTAACCGATTCCACCTACACAATGCGTCAGGGAAAAGTAACCGTCAGGGAAAGTCTGCGCGTCTCGTTCAAAGACGGCGTCTTTGCCTCCGTCATGAGCGGCGTGACGGACCAGTATTTCATTCCTTTTGCCCTGGCGTTGGGCGCGACCGCGCAGCAGGTGGGCTGGGTCAGCGGCTTGCCGCAATTTTTCGGCTCCCTCTGCCAACTCTTCGCCGTCCAGGCGGTGCGACGCATCGGCGGCCGTTTGAAGCTTATCGTCGGGGTCGTTTCGATGCAGGCGGCGCTGTTATTGTGCATTGCCTTGCTCGCATGGGCCGATTCCCCGCACCGCATCGCCCTGTTTTTGGTTCTGCTGGTGGTATTTGTGATCAACGGCGCCTTGGCCGGCACGGCGTGGGGAAGTCTCATGACCGATTACATTCCCTATCGAAAAAGGGGGCGCTATTTCGGCTGGCGCAACCGGATACTCGGCTTCGTTCACGTAGGCAGCATGGTTGCGGCCGGTCTGCTGCTCTACTGGACGGAGGCTTTCTCATCCGTAGCGGGCTTCCTGATTATATTTTCGATCGGCGCATTGGCGCGGTTCGTTTCGGCGGCCTACATCGCCAAAATGAGGGACGTACCGCAGAAGCCGGATCCCGCCAGCGACTTTACGTTTTTCATGTTCCTTGCGCGCTTTCGCGAGAGCAACTTCGTCAAGTTCGTCGCATTTGCGGCCACGCTGACCTTCTCTTCCTATCTGGCGGCGCCGTTTTTCGCCGCATTCATGTTGCGCGACCTTCAGCTCGGCTATTTGAGTTACATGGTCTTGCAAGTCATTTCGGCGGTCGCCGGACTTGTCGCTTTGCCGTTATGGGGGAGGCATGCCGATGCGGTGGGAAACGTCCGCGTGCTCAGATTGAGCGGATTTTTTGCCTGTCTCATTCCGCTCTTCTGGCTCGTCTCGCGGAACGTATTTTATCTCGCGTTGGTGCAGATGTTCTCCGGCTTTGCCTGGAGCGGCTTCACGCTCTCGGCCACGAACTTTATTTACGATGCGGTGACGCCGCAAAAGCGGGTGCGCTGCATCAGCTATTTTCAGGTGATGAACGGCGCGGCGATTTTTATGGGCGCGTCGGCAGGCGGATTTCTCGCGACCAAGCTGCCGCCACTGCAAGGCTACTCGATGCTGAGCCTTTTTCTCTTGTCCGGCATATGCCGGCTGTTTTTCTATTTCATCCTGTTTAACCGCTTCCGCGAGGTGCGCCCGTCGAGGGAAGTCTCGATTCAGGAACTCTTCTTCAGCGTCGTCGGCATCCGGCCGCTCACCGGCATCTCGCGGGACTGAAGGGGTCCCGCGCCCCTTGAAGCGAGGCAATAGGGCTTGGGCGAAAGAGCGATGATAGGAGAGCGCCCTCCTTGAAAAGGTACGCGCCGTGAAAGCCGCGCGGGGTTCTCGTCTCGGCTGCCAGTAAACAAATCCCCCCTTTTCTTTCCTGCATTTAAACCGCTTGCCAGATTCCCTGCGGATCGATAAGATCGCGAGAATTTTATGGCGGGCCAAAGACCGATGATTCCTCCCGAGCGCGTCGAGCAGTCGATTCTGCTAATCCGGGGCCACAAAGTCATGCTGGACGCCGGCCTGGCAAAGCTTTACGGCGTCGAGACGCGGGTGCTCGTGCAAGCAGTGAACCGTAATCTTCAACGTTTTCCCGATGATTTTATGTTCCAACTTTCCCAAGAAGAAGCTAGGTTTTTGACATCACAAATTGTGATCTCAAAGAGAGGACGCGGCGGGAGGCGGCATCTACCCTATGTTTTTACTGAACAAGGTGTGGCAATGCTTTCCTCGGTCCTGAACAGTTCTAAGGCCATTCAGGTAAACATAGAAATTATAAGGGCGTTCGTGCGGTTGAGGCAATTGATAGCCACTCATAAAGACCTGGCAAGGAAGCTCGACGCTTTGGAGAAGAAGTACGACTTATAGTTCAGAGTCGTCTTCGACGCCATTCGGCAGCTCATGGCGCAGCCCGAACCCAAGAAGCGCAAGGTGGGATTCCTGGTTGAGGAAAAAGCAGCGGGCTACGGCAGACGGTAGTTGATCGTCGTTTCGACGTTTCGGGAATTCCCGAAACGTGGAAGTGTCCATGGGAAGTCATTTTGACGTTTTGAGAATTCTCAAAAGGTGGAAGCAGCCGCACGAGCTTCTGGGCCTGACGATCACGGTTTTATTTTCGCGGAATTTATTTGTTGGCCTTGGCTTCCCTCTCGCCTGTTGCCTCAAGCCTCGCGCCTATTCTGTTCATTAAAACCGCTTGCCAGATTCCCCGCACTCGACTAAAATCCGCCCAATTCCCTGAACATTTATGAGCCCTGAAACACATTCTCAACTTGCCAACTTCATCTGGAGCATCTGTAATCTGCTGCGCGGGCCGTACAAACGGAACGAGTATCGCAAGGTCATTCTGCCGCTGACAGTGCTTCGGCGCTTCGACTGCTTGCTCGCACCCACGAAGGCCAAGGCGCTGAAGGAACACGCCGCCATCAAGACTAAACCGGAGAACGTCATCCGCAGCCTGCTTCAGAAGGTCACTAGTCGCCCGTTCTACAACCTCTCGAAGCTCAATCTCGCGAAGCTTCTCGACGATCCAAATCAACTTGCACCGAACCTCAACAGCTACATCAGCAAGTTTTCCAAAAACGTTCGCGACATCATGGATCGGTTTGCCTTCGACCAACAGATTGCCCGCATGGCTGAGAAGAACCTGCTGTATGAAGTCATCAAGGCTTTCGCCAAGGTCGATCTTTCCCCTGAACGCGTGGATAACATCCAGATGGGCTATGTCTTCGAGGAACTGATCCGAATCGGCGCAGAGCAATCGAACGAAGAGGCAGGAGAGCACTTCACCCCCCGCGAGGTTATCAAGCTGATGGTCAACCTTCTCCTCTCGCCGGAGAAAGACCTTCGCCGCAGCCACGTGGTGAAGACCATCTTCGATCCTGCCTGTGGAACCGGCGGCATGCTCTCGGTGGCGGAGAAATACATCCGTGATCTTAATTCAGAAGCCAAGCCGCTTCTCTATGGTCAGGACTGGAACGATGAGGCCTGGGCCGTTTGTAAATCCGATATGCTAATCAAAGGCGAGGAAGCCGACAACATTTTGCTGGGCGATAGCTTCGCCCATGATGGCTTCGATCGCGACAAGGAAGGTAAGAAGCGCACCTTCGACTACATGCTTGCCAATCCGCCGTTCGGAGTGGAATGGAAACAGCAAGCTGATTTCATCGGGAAGGAGCACAAGACTCTCGGATACCATGGGCGGTTCGGCGCCGGGCTGCCTCGTATCAATGACGGCTCATTGCTTTTCCTACAGCACATGTTGTCCAAGATGCGGACACCGAAGCAGGGCGGGAGCCGGATCGGTATCGTCTTCAACGGTTCGCCGCTCTTCACCGGCGACGCCGGCAGCGGGGAGAGCAACATTCGGCAGTGGATCATTGAAAACGATTGGCTGGAGGCCATCGTTGCCCTGCCCGACCAGCTCTTCTACAACACCGGCATCTCGACCTACCTCTGGATACTCACCAACCGCAAAGAATCGGAGCGCAAAGGAAAGATCCAGCTTATCGATGCTCGCCAGTTCTATATAAAGATGCGGAAAAGCCTCGGCAACAAGCGCAACAAAATCGGCGATAAGGACGAAGGCGAACCGGATCAGATCGGCGAGATCACGCGAATCTTCGGTAATTTCCGCGACGGGGAAAAGCACGCCTTCAAGATCGACGGTCAGGAAAAGACGCTCGTCGTCGGCAAGATCTTCGATAACGCCGACTTCGGGTTTCATAAGATCACCGTCGAACGGCCGTTGCGGCTGAACTTTCAGGCCACGAAAGAACGTGTCGCGAGACTGGATGAGGAGAGCGGGTTCAAAAACCTCGCTACCAGCACCAAAAAGAACGACAAAGTCCGGCTCCAAGAGATCGAGGCCGGTAAAAAGCGCCAGGAAGAAATCCGCGCCCTGCTTCATGCCTTTGGCAAAGCGACCAGCCAGAAACTCTACAAAGACCGCAAAGCCTTTCTCGCCGATCTTAAAGAGTTTGACCGCAAGCATGGTGTTCACCTCAGCGCCCCGGAACTCAAGGCCGTGCTGTCGGCGCTGGGCGAGCGGGACGAGACCGCCGAAATCTGCCGCGACCGCGACGGCAATCCGGAGCCGGACCCAGAACTGCGCGACACCGAGTCCGTGCCACTCAAGGAGAGCATCGAAGAATACTTGCAACGCGAGGTACTGCCACACTTACCAGACGCTTGGATCGACCACAGTAAAGCCAAGATCGGCTACGAAATCCCGCTCAATCGCCACTTCTATAGCTATGAGCCACCCCGTCCGCTGGAGCAGATCGAGGCGGATATCAAGATGCTGGAGGCCGACGTTCTAGCTCTGCTCAAGGAAGTGACGGCATGAAATACTCAGCCTACCCAAAATACAGGCCCGGCGGCGTCGAGTGGCTCGGCGACGTGCCGGACAATTGGGAGGTAAAGCGAGTTTCCCTGTTGGCGAGGCAAGGCAAAAACACGTTCACCGACGGTGATTGGATTGAACTCCCTTACATCACCACCGAAGGGGTCCGGTTGCTCCAGACAGGGAATATCGGCGTGGGGGCCTTTAAGGAGCAGGGGTTCCGCTACATCGAGGAAGAGACTTTGTCTGAGTTGCGCTGCACGGAAGTTTTGCCGGGTGACGTCTTGATCTGCCGGCTGGCTGATCCAGTTGGTCGTGCCTGTTTGGCACCAAATCTAGGCTGTCGGATGATTACATCAGTTGATGTCTGTATCCTCAAAGCAGCCAACTATACGGATCCGCGATACCTCGTCTATTTCTTCAGTTCGAAGCCGTATCTCGATTTCGTGGATTCGCTCTGTCGTGGAGGGACTAGAGACCGGATCAGTCGATCAATGCTCGGTGCCATACGGAGTTTGCTCCCGCCTGTTTCCGATCAACGCGCCATCGCCGACTTTCTGGACACGGAGACGGCTAAGCTGGACACGTTGGTGGGGAAGAAGCAGGCGTTAATCGAGAAGCTGAGGGAAAGGCGCACCGCGCTTGTCTCGCGGACGGTCACGCGAGGTCTTCTGCCCGAAGCCGCCCGCGCCGCCGGCCGCAACCCTTGCCCCAAACTCAAATTCTCTGGTGTCGACTGGCTCGGCGAAGTTCCGGAGCATTGGGAGGTGAAGCGACTGAAATACATTGCGACGATCAATGACGAGACTTTGCCAGAGACGACGGATTCCTCTTTCGAGTTCACATACGTGGACATCAGCAGCGTCGATCCTGTCGCTGGTGTTGTGGCCCGGGAGCGGATGGAGTTTGAGAATGCTCCTTCCCGAGCTAGGCGTATTGCCCGTGATGGCGACACTATCGTCTCAACGGTGCGAACCTACCTCCGCGCCATCGCACCGATCAAAGAGCCGACGGAAAATCTCATCGTATCCACAGGATTTGCGGTTGTAAGGCCCCGGTCTGTAGAAGCCAACTTCCTGTCGTATGCTCTACGCGAGTCTGGCTTTGTCGAAACGGTCGTGGCACGTTCGGTCGGCGTGAGTTATCCGGCGGTGAACGCTTCGGACGTGGCGACTATTCCCATTCCGCTTCCCCCCACGACCGAACAACGCGCCATCGCCGACTACCTAGATCGGGAGACGGCGATGATCAACCGGATGGTGGCAAAGGTCGAATCGGCCATCGAGCGGTTGCAGGAATATCGCACCGCCCTGATCACTGCCGCAGTGACGGGGAAGATTGATGTGCGGACGGAATTGTGAGTTCTTGCGAGTTTTGTTTTTAACCGATCTTGGCGGATAATAAATTCCTCGTATGAGTAAAGTTGCCGTAAAATCTGATTTGATCAGTTGGGCTCGGGAGCGATCCGGCTTGACTCTCAACGCTTTGGTCAAACGCTTCCCCAAGTTTCGGGATTGGGAACGGGGCGAAGCGCTAACCTTGCGCCAGCTCGAAGCTTTGGCCAAGACTACTTCGACGCCCTTGGGATATTTTTTTCTCCCCGAGCCGCCTGAGGAAAGACTACCGATCCCCGATTTTCGTACCCGACCGGGCGCACAGGCGAGGCGGCCCAGTCCAAATCTTCTTGAGACGATTCAGACGATGCAGCAGCGCCAGGGTTGGATTCGAGATTTTTTGATTGAACAGGGTCAGGAGCCTTTGTCGTTTGTCGGCAGCGTGGCGCTGCGGGACGACCCCGACCAGGTTGCCTCCAAAATCCGCGCGGTTCTGTCGTTGCCCAACGATTGGGCGCGCCGTGAATCTACTTGGACAGAAGCGCTGCGGGCATTGCGGGAAGAGGCGGAAGACGCCGGCATTTTTGTGGTGATCAACGGGGTCGTAGGGAATAGCACGCGTCGCAAGCTGGATGTGAACGAGTTTCAAGGCTTCGTGTTGAGCGATGAGTACGCGCCCCTGATTTTTATTAATGGCGCGGATGCCAGGGCGGCACAGATGTTTACATTGGTTCATGAGTTGGCGCATCTTTGGATCGGTCGCGGCGGGATTGTTGCTTTTGAGGAGATGCAACCGGCTAACAATGAGGTCGAACTTTTCTGCAACCGTGCGGCGGCGGAGTTCCTAGTACCAGCAGCGGAGCTGCGGGCTTCGTGGGCCGAAGCGCAACGAGCCGATGAGCCATTCCAATTTCTCGCCAGACATTTCAAGGTCAGTCCCATAGTCGCGGCCCGCCGGTCGTTGGACCTGAGTCTCCTGACACGGCGAGAGTTTTTCGAGTTCTATCGCGAGTATCAGAAAGATGAGCGTCGCCAGAGGCGGAAGAGCACCGGGGGTGATTTTTACGCCACACAGGGGGCGCGCGTCGGAGACCGATTTGCGAATGCTGTCTTCCGTGCGGTGAAGGAAGGCCGCCTGCTGTATCGGGATGCCTATCGACTGACCGGCCTGCATGGCAAGACCTTCGACCGTTTTGCCGAGCTGCTTGGATTTCGTCTGTAGGTATGAGTACCGACCGAAAATTTCTCCTGGATGCAAACGTATTCATCGAGGCGAAGCGGCGCTATTACGCCTTC
>JBGQBP010000011.1:0-30909 GCA_041494945.1 Binatia bacterium
CTTGATCTTACGCGCACCCTGGACGTCGATATCGAGCAGCACGTCGCGCCCGCGCGCAATCCTGCGCTCCAGCGGCGCGCGCGGCGTGCCGTAGAAATATCCGTGCACGCTGGCCCATTCGGCAAATCCCCTGCGCGAGCGGAGGCCGGCGAATTTTTTTTCGCCGACAAAATGGTAGTCTCGCCCGGCCACCTCACCCGGCCTGGGCGCGCGGGTCGTGCAAGAGACCGAAAGGGTAATGTCGGGAAAGAGTTTAAGAAGTTTTTTGACCAGAGTGGTCTTACCCGCGCCCGACGGCGCGGAGATGATGAAGATGACGCCCTTGCGCTTGGTGAGAGTCAAACCGGGCCACATCACTCGATATTCTGCGCCTGTTCGCGGATCTTTTCCACACGTTCTTTTCCGGCGACGACGAGCTGAACGACGGGAAGTTGAGGCGCCTTGGAGCTGATCGTGTTGAGCTCGCGGATAATTTCCTGCAAGAGGAATTCTATCCCCTTCCCCATGGCGCCCCGTTTTCGCACCAGACGGGCCAACTCGCTCACGTGTATTTTGAGCCGCACCGTCTCTTCATGGATGTCGCCCTTGAAACTCAAGCCGCCGTTGGCCGGAGCGGCCGCAGCGTCGCCGCCTTCTTTCAAAACCAGGGACTGCTTGATGCGGAGGCCGATCCTGCCGGCTTCTTTCGACAACGCCACGGAGACGCCGCGCAGGTGCCGCGCTTGAGCCTGCACGTCGAGCATGAGCTGTTTCCCTTCGCGCTCGCGCGAGCGCTCGAGATTTTTTAAGGCCGCATCGAGCGCCTTGAAGACAAGGACGCTCTCTTCTTCGCGTCTCGATTCCGGCTCGGCCAGTTGAAACAAGTCGGGCAAGCCGGCGCAGAGCGAGAGATCGACGTCGCCCTGAAGACCGAATTTGCGTTTGATGCGCCCGAACGATTGGAGATACTGGCCGAGCAATTTTTCGTCCAGCTCGACGCGCCTTCCCTGCCCCTTGAGCAATGCGCGCGTTATAAATAACTCCACGCGTCCGCGCGAGATTTTCTCCCGGATGAGCTTGCGGATTTCCTCTTCCAGGCTCAAATACTCTCTCGGCAGGCGCGCCTGCACGTCGAGGTTGCGATGGTTGACGGCCCGCATCTGCACCAGCACCTTGACCGCGCGGCCTTGCGCGACGGCCTCTCCGTAACCCGTCATGCTTTTCATTTCTGTCCTCGCACGGCGCGCTTTAATTTTTCAGCTCGAACCGCGACCGGCCCGACCTCGTCCCCGACCATTCCAGCCGCAAGGTTCGCAAGCACCGCCGCTTCTTCATACGTCGAGCCGCTGGCCAACGCCAGCGACAGCGCCGCAACCACGGTATCCCCGGCGCCGGTCACGTCGAAGATCTCCTGCCGCTCGGCGGCAAAATGCCTGACTTCACGTCCAGGCCGAAACAAACTCATCCCCTCGGACCCGCGCGTGATCAGCACCGCCTTGGCCTGCCACATTTCCAGCAGGCGCCGCCCGGCCTCTCGTAGCGACGGCTCGTCGCAAATGTCGGTTCCCGAAGCCTGACTCGCTTCCTCGCGATTGGGCGTGATCAATGACAGATTACGATAGACGCCGAAGTTTTCTTTTTTCGGGTCCGCCACGCAGAGCAGATTCTTCTCCGCCGCCAGCCGCGCCAATATATCCAAAAGCTCCCGGTGGACGACTCCCTTTCCGTAATCGGAAATCACCACGCCGTCGTAGCGCGCGGCGTTGCGGATGACGAACCGGCGGATTTTTTGCTGAACCTGCCGGCGCAACTCCCCGCCATTCTCGCGATCGAGGCGGACGATCTGCTGGTGCCGCGGATGCGCGATCACGCGGATTTTCTGAATCGTCTGAACCCCCGTCTCCACGAACACGCCCGCGGTGGAAATGCCGATCTCGCGCAGCGCGCCGACGAGCATCGCTCCGGTGCGGTCGCGCCCGACGACCCCGACGACCGTGGCCCGGCCGCCGAGGCTTTGGATATTGTGCACGACGTTCGCCGCTCCGCCAAGACGGAAACTTTCCGTGGTCATGCGCAGCACCGGCACCGGCGCTTCCGGTGAGATTCTCTCGACCTCGCCCCAAATGAAGCGATCCAACATCAGGTCGCCGACAACGAGGAGGCGGCTGCGGCGAAATTTTGCCATGAGGGATAGTAGTCTGCTCGCTTTTGACGCCACGTCCGATTACCTCCCGGCTGGCGCGCCGCTGGGCGCGCGCTCTTCCAACAATTCGAAGTAGTAGCTTTCGTTCTGCTGCGCCATTTTTTCCATCGTAAAATACTTTTCAACGCGATCTCTGCCGTGCTCTCCCAATTCGCGCATGCGCTCCGGCTGCGACGCGAGCTGCGCGATCGCCCGCGCCAGCGCGATGGAATCCCCCGGAGCGGTCAACAGGCCCGTTTCCCCGTCGGCGACCAGCTCGCGAAGTCCTCCGGCGTCGCTCGCCACCACCGGCCGCGCGGCAGCCATCGCTTCCAAAACCGCCACGCCCAGTCCTTCGAACAGCGAGGGCAGAACGAAAATATCTATCGAAGAGAGAAAAGCCGGCACGTCGGATACAAATCCTAAAAATTCTACTTCTTGTTGCAGGCCCAAAGATTGAGCGAGCCGTTCGAGCTTCTCTCTCTGCGAGCCGTCGCCGGCGATGCGATATTTGAGACGGTGGCCCTGCCGCTTCAATTCCGCCGCGGCCTCCAGGAGAAACCGATGCCCCTTTCTTTTTTCCAACACCGCCGCCGTGCCGATCACCGGAACTCCGTTATCGCCGCCCACAATCGCCGCGGCCTTGAAACGCTCGATATCGACGCCGCTGTGAATCACGCGAATTTTTTCCCGGCGCACTCCGCCTTCGACGAGCAGCGCTGCGATTTGCTCGGATATGGCGATCACTCCGTCCACGCGCCGGTTATACAGATATCGGTCGTACCAGCCTCTTCGCACCGGGTAATCCATTCTGCGCGTCACCACCCGTTTCTTGCCGGGCGCCGCGCTCCCCAGCCAGAGAGAAAAAGCGTGCGCCCGCTTGGTATGAAAATGGACTATGTCGTAGCTTTCGTGGCGAATCAATCGCCGCACCGAGAAAACCGGGCCGAGATCCAGATCGTTGCGCAGTCTGAGAGAATGGACTTTTGTCCCGATCTTTCGCGCCTCGCGGACGAGCGCCCCGTCCGGATGGCAGAGCAGATGGCTCTCGTGTCCCGAGCGTGAAAGATAGTCCAGAAGACCGATCACCTGCCTTTCACCGCCGCCCCACCGCCTCTCAGGGTCGAGGTGAAGAATCTTCAGCGGTCGCCTATGGCTTTGCACGGCCCCGCGCGCCCTGCTGCTTCAGCTCAAGCTCTCTCAACTTGGCATACTTGAGAAACACGTACATTGCCGCGGTCGCGGCGACGAAATAGCCCGGGAAACCCTCGATCCATCCCCTCTTCCACACGTACGAGCGCAAAAAACGAAAGGGGGGATGCAGGACATTATCCGTCCAGCGCCACGGCCTGCCTTCGCGTTTCTGCTCCGCTGCAGAGACGCCGGTAAAATGATCGATTCGTTTCCAATGATCCGCCACGTCGCGATAGGAATAATGGCGCAGCGGACGGCTCAAGCGGCGGACTTTGCCTTCCACGAGAATTTTTTCGTGCGGGTCGGTTCCGCCCCAGCGGGCCCGCTCGCGACGGAAAATCCGGATGTCATAATCGGGATACCAGCCGCCGCGCCGCCACCACCGCCCGAGATAGTAAACCAGCCGGGGCACGGAAAAAGCTTCGCAGCCGGCGCCGAAGCGAGCCAGAGCGTTTTGGATTTCATCTCTCAGCTCGGGCGAAACTTCCTCGTCCGAATCGACCAGAAAGACCCAGTCTTTGGTCGCTTGCGAGTGCGCGAACGCCTTCTGGTCGCGGTAGCCCGCCCAAGCGCGCTGGATGACGCGGCCGGTGTATTGCCGGCAAATCTCCACGGTCCGGTCCGTGCTGAACGAATCGACCACTACGATTTCGTCGCACCATTGGAGGCTCGCCAGGCAACGGCCGATGTTGTCCTCCTCGTTGAAGCAGACAACGATCGCGGAGATTTCCGGTTTTTTCGCGGTCATGATCGCAACTCTAAAGGGTCGCCGAAACGATTCGGTAGAGAATAGTGAGGGATGGCGGAAAAATCAAACCGGATGCGCCCTGAGGGCGCGCTGCGTCAGATCGAATAATTTCTCTCGTCCGCGGCGCCCAATAAAAACCCCTTCTCGATGAGGTGATTGAGAATCAACCGCGCGTTGTCCTCCGGAGTGCATTTGATCGTCGTCAGGCGAAACTCCGGATCGAGCGGCTCCTCGTAGGGATCGTCGATCCCGGTGAAGCCTTTGATCTCGCCCCGGCGGGCCTTGGCGTACATTCCCTTGATGTCCCGCTGCTCGCAGACCTCCAGCGGCGTGTCGACGTAGACCTCGATGAATTGATCCTCGCCCACCATGCTGCGGACTTCGGTGCGCGTCGCCCGATAGGGACTCACCGCAGCGCAGATGACGACTCCGTTGTGGCGCACGATCTGCGACGCGACGTAGCCGATGCGCAGAATGTTCATATCGCGGTCTTCCTTGCTGAAACCGAGGCCGCGCGATAGATGGGTTCTGACGACGTCTCCATCCAGCACGGTCGTTTCCCGGCCGTGCTCCAATAAAAGACTGGTGAGAATCTCGGCGATGGTGGACTTGCCCGCGCCGCTGAGGCCCGTGAACCAGATACAGAACCCTCTCTTGTGAAAAGCCGGCGAGACCTGCGACAAAATCGCCGCGATCTCCGGGCGGGTGAACCACTCCGGCAGCTTTTTGCCGTTGCCGAGATAATCCTCGCGCACTTCCGTCCCCGAGATGGAAGAGATCGACGCGCCCGGAGGCACCCGGTCCATTTCCTCGTAGCGGGCCTCCGCCGGCAAATAAACCAATTCCTTGAACGGCACCGCTTTGACGCCGATTTCATCTTGAACCTTGCGCAGGAGATCTTGCGCGTCGTAGGGTCCGTAAAACGGCTTGCCCTGAGAATCTTTCCCCGGTCCCGCATGGTCGCGGCCGACGATGAAATGATTGGCCCCGTAGTTTCTCCGAATGATGGCGTGCCAGATCGCCTCGCGCGGCCCGCCCATGCGCATGGCGAGCGGCAACAGGCTCAAAAGCGTCGCGCCGCGCTCGTAGTATTTTTCGACCAGCACCCGGTAGGCGCGCACGCGCGTGTAGTGGTCGATGTCTCCCGGCTTGGTCATGCCCACGACCGGATGAATGATCAACGAGCCGCCGACTTCCTGGGCCGCCCGCTTCGTCAGCTCCTCGTGGGCGCGGTGAATCGGGTTGCGCGTTTGAAACGCGACCACGTTCGGGTGGCCCATCGCTTGAAGCGCCCGGCGCACTTCCGCCGGAGTTCTGCGCAGATCGACAAAGTCATAATGTTGGGGGACCTGGATCACCTTGAGCGGCCCGGAAATATAGGTCGGGCCCCAGGAGGTCATCTCCGCGACCGTAGGATGGCGCGAGTCCGTGGTCCCGTAAACGTGAGATACCTCATGATTGAAATCCCAGTTGAATTTTTCTTCGACCGTCATGACGGCGATGAGCTCGTTGTTGGGACTTCTAAGCGCGATATCGGCGCCGATGCGAATTTCTTTTCCATCGCTCACGGGCAGCGTGATCGGAATCGGGAACAGAGCCCCGTCCTTGAGTCTCATCCCCTCGACCACGCCGAGGTAATCTTCCTTTCCCATGAAGCGCTCCAGCGGAGAGAAAGCGCCCACCGCCAAAAGCTCGATGTCGCACAGGGAGCGCGCGGACAACTGGATGGAGGGAAGCGTATAGGCGTAGCGAACCAGCTCGGCGCGCTCGGTCTCTTTCACGACCAGATCGACGAGCTTGCCGCCGTAGGGAGTTATTAACTGGACCGGTTCTTCGCTTCGAATGCCGGAACTTTCATTCATCGATGAGCCTTGATCTGGAATTCTTTGGATTTTCATACCATTCTCTTGCGCAGATTGCCAATAAACGAGCCTCGCGTGCCGAGAAGGTCCCCTTACATCGCGGCTCTCTTGTTCGCTTCCGGCGCGTAGCCGAATCTTTGGTCGAGACGGGCCAAGGCGTCGGTCGCATACTGAAAATCCGCCGGGCCAAGATAATCTTTGAATCCTCCTACGACGCCGCGGCGCGTCTTATAAGATTGAGGATCGTCGACGTTTCCGGCCAATAGAATTTCTTTCCCGGTGCTCCACTCTTCCATCCATGCGTCGCTCTTTAATCATCATTATCATCATCATTTTCCCGGACTTCCTATTGACGATGGTTGTTTATCGACGATCCGGCGTGAAAATACGTTAGTCCCACCCACTTGAAGCCTTCTTTAGCCGGCATTTATACCACCCCGGTGGAAGATTGCCAATAAAGAGCGACGCCTTTTAGCGTTTCTCGGCATGATTCGTGCGCCGACAGAAGGTTAAAGGCACGTCGGCGCAGTGGTATAAATCGGCAAATCCGTTCTTCGTTCGAGAGCACCGTCCTTCGTGAAAGCCGTCAAGGTCAGTCTCCAGGTCAGGTCTCCAGGGTCAGGCTGACCCTGTAAACGGCTCATACAACGGCACTAAGTAAGTTCATGCAATGGCTGTTGACGAGTCATGTCCGCCGTTATCATCGGCATTATCGAGGCAGCGGGCATATCTGGCAGTGACGTTTCAAAAGTTTTCCTATTCAGCAGGACGAACACCTCCTCACCGTGGTACGCTACGTTCTACAAAATCCGCTGAGGGCTGGACTCGTAAAGTCTGCAAGTCAGTGGACGTGGTCGAGCACGGGGAGGAAGGAATTGAGCGATCCTTTATCCATCGAGATGCCGACGGATTGGATAGAGGGAATGGAAAGCCCGCTCCGAGAAAGCGAGATAGACAACGTTCGTGAATGTGTCAATCGGCAGCGGCCGTTTGGAGAATTGGATTGGCAACGAAAGATTTCGGCGGCTTTTGGTTTAGAGTGGAGCATGCGACCGCGCGGGAGACCAAGGAAGAACTGAAAAGTAGCCTGTCCCTCTTTTCTCTGATCATGTCGAGACGGTCACTCCTTCCGCGGTATACCCGTCACCCTTTCCTTGCAGCCTTCGACAATACCGCGACGCACTTGAAAAGACTCCCGACCATTAACATTACCCGACATTCACTTCATAGTAATGTGCAACCAGTAATTCAAAATCCTCCCGCCGGTGAAAGACTACGCCGAAGCGACGAGGGCAGATCGCGGTGGAAGGGAAAGCACCGTTGGTTTCGAGGTGAGTCACGATTTGGTGGCCGAAAAAATTAACAGTCAGCCGCTTCTGGTGCTCACGTACGACCCGGCAGCCAAGCTTATGGACAATAAGTCTCTCGCCCTTCCAACCCCCCACACGGGATCGCTATATGAAAGAACAACTCCGACGTCGAATAATAGCGATTTGGTTTTCTAGCATGGCCACCGAGAACTCGAAAACCACCCCCAAGACCTAAGACGGGCAGCAGCGGCTTTTACAGCTTCACGGATCATCTTTTCAGCCCCGGCTTAAATGTTTAACTTCTTCCTTGACGCAAAAACTTCTCGACTTCCAGATCGTTTCTGCGCAAATGGTCCTTTACGAACTCTCTTTCGTCATCATTGAGCCGTAATCCAGCTGCGAGTTTCGCGAGAATTCCCGGCTGGTAGAAGCGCAGCGCGGCTGACAAGATGAAGACCTCGTCGATCAGATTCGCCGTGGTGCTGGGCGAACAGATATCAGCGACATTGTCCGACCCGAGCCTCACGTGAACGCCAGCCGCGACCATTTCCAAAACCCTCGGTATGGAATTATACGTCGGGGTGCGCAGCGGCCTGATCTGACGCATACCCAACGCCGCCGACGGACAACAAATCACGCCTATATTGCATTCCACCAAGCCGTCTAACAGCTTATTGAATCGCGCGTCGTCGTATGTCGATGAGGAAATGACATGTACGGCCCATACCATCGGCTCTCCCGACGCCGACACAGGCGCGCCGAATTCTCGGACCGCTTGAATGAGTTGCTCCGTGCCGCATTCCGTGGGCTCATTCCGCTGATCGACATGGACGTGAACCAACTTTTCCAACCGTTGAGCCAGTAACAGTATTCGCTTGCAATGCTCGTAGAAACCGATATTGGACGGGTATTCTGCAGTGTCATCTGCCTCGGGTAAGGAGCCGATAAAGTCCGCCTGCCCGGCGCCCTCAACCAGCAACTCCCAACGTCCCGGTTCTGAATCGGTAAATCCGAGTGGCGAGTAGGCACCTACCCGTAAGTCAATCTCCTCGGCTCTAGAGCGCTTGATTTTGAGCATCGTTCGCAATACTGATAGGTCGATTCCATCTGCAGTCACATCCACCAGAGTATCGGCCCTGACGGTATGAACGGAAACCATCATGTCCAGATAGGCATTGACCCTTGCATTAAGATCTTTGGGCTCGTAGGCCGGTCCCCTATGCAACTCCGTTATGAGACCGTGCTTCTCGTGCAAAGAGACGTAAGAAGTCTCGAGTATCCGGTGCCCAATCCCCCCCAGGTAGACGTCGTCGAGGGTCCCAGCACGATCAAGATGAAGATGAGCGTTAAGCATGCCGCCCAGCTCGTTGATAGCTGAGTCGAGCCTCTGATAAAACGGAGTCGTAGTTGAGCGGTTGATCATGATCCGTGAATCCTATCCGTCGAATCAGGCCATTTTTTTTTCTTCGACCATATTCGATTCCAAAAGCCCGAATTTCGTTGAACGTTCACTTGTAACTGGATCGCCGTAGAGCCCTGATCCTTGAACCACGTTACCCCTTCGTCGACCAGATCCAATTCCAGAAACCATCGACCAGATTTCCCTGGGGTTCTGACGGTCAGTTCGATCTCCCCGGCTGAACCCGGCTCCATATCCTTGACCAACGGAGCTCTGCCGTCGAGCCATTGGACGACCTTTCCCTCCATGTTCAGCCAGCGGTTTGCGAGGGCGATACCGCTTTTGTCACTGGATCGCCAGGTCTCGGAGCTCAGGTTCTTTACTTCGACCGGAATTTTGACCTCTTCGCCTGCCTCGGCAGTCCACGACTCTCGAGCTGTCAGTTTCGCCCGATAGGCTGCCTCGGGCAACCTCTGAAAATCATCCTCCGTTCGGGCCGATCCCGGCTGTGCGGGTTCTCTCTGCGCTTCCTCAATCCTTCGCCGCAACGTGTCCACAAGTACCTGAATATTGGGCTCGCGAAAGAACTGACCATGCGCTCCTGAAATCATATTTACGGAGAACTCTCCCGTATAGAATTTTTTCCACCCGAACTCCGGGCGACAAAAGTACAGGTAAGGATTGTTTTTGCTGTCCTTCCCGAAGAGTAGAGCGACCCGGCCTGCATAGCATTGGGGGATGAAACTTTCTTGAAGACAGAGCAGGGTGATCTCATGCCCCAGATCCGTCAGTTGCCTGGCGATTTGAAACGCGATCTTTGCAGCCTGGCAGTTTCCTCCCACGAGAAATGGACCTTCCGACCGCACAGCCAGGATTTCACCAACGTAGTGCGCCGCCAAGGCGTTAATGTTTTCCTGGTTTTTCACCATGACCCGATTACCTGAGCGCATGCCATAGACAGGCTGATCCGGACCGAGATACTTGGCCAGTTGAGTCAATTCTTTATACCTCTGCAGACACCAGAACAGGGCCTGTTTAGAGCCCTTCGTGTTGAGTCCTACCGTCGCGGATTCCGGTGTCGCGCGTTGACCCTCCCACACTGCGGTATAACTTCGCAGTCCGTGGTATATCTCCGGCGAAAGCTGAAGTGGCCGCGACCCCGCTTCGTACACACCGGCTCTCAGCGGTTGCGCTGCCGGTGGCGATTCTTCTTGCTGCTCTAGAATCCCGGCCAGTTCCGCAATGGTACTCAACTGGGATAGGGCATTCTGCGGCAATGTCCGGTGCAATTCCTTTTCCAGTTCGATCACCAGCTGCACTGAAAGTAGCGAGTGTCCTCCGAGATCCAAGAAGCGGTCGTGAATGCCTACATCCTGATCCAGCCAGAGCACCTTTCTCCAGATCTCAGCAAGCTTCCGCTCGAGCGCCGTGCGCGGCGCAACATGGGCGTTTTCAGGGCGTCCTCTAGCGATGGCGGGCAGGGGTAAAGCAGAGCGGTCGACGCTTCCATCATCTGCCAAAGGCATTTCATCCAAAGGCACAAACGCAATCGGCACAAGGTAGTCGGGAAGTGCCGCTCTTACGAAAGTGCGTATCTCTTCCAGGCTTGGAACGTCATACTCATTGAGAACGAGATAGGCCACAGAACCAAGATGATGTTGTAGATGGACGACGACAGCTTCGTCTATCTTGGCATGGCTGGTCAATAGAGCTTCGATCTCGCTCAGCTTTTTCCCGAAGCGCGGTAGCGAAGACAGACGCTGGTCCGGATCCGCTGCAATGCCTTCGAGAACAGTCTGATAGTTTTGCAGCATCTGAGCAATCGTCTGGTCATCGAATATATCGGCGTTGTATTCCAGCACGCCGGACAGATTCTTCCCTGTGCTTTCCATGTACATGGCCAGGTCAAAATCCGCTGCTTCTTTGCGAATACCAATGGAAGTCGCGACGATCCCTGGCAGGTCTAGAGTTCGGCTCGATGTGTCCTGGAAAGAGAACATCCCTCGAGTCAATGGCGTGCGGGCCAGATGCGGAAGTTGCACCAACCTGTGAAAAGGCAGGTTCTGGTTTTCAGAAGCCTCTAGCGCAACTCGCCGAACTCGACCGATCAGCTCACGAAAACTAGGGTTCGCGGACAAATCGGCGCGCATCACGATTATGTTGTTGAAGTATCCGATCAAGCCTTGAAGCTCGGCTCGATCACGACAGGCGAAGGGAGAGCAAACGACGAGATCGTCTTGGTCCGTATACCGGTGAAGCAGTGTACAAAAGGCGGCCAGCAAGGTGATGAACAAGCTGGCTTGCTCCCGGCGGCTCAACGCAGCGAGAGCCTCGGCCAGAGTGTCAGGCAGTTCAAAGGCCCGATTTCCCCCGCGAAAGGTCGTCGCGGGCGACCGTGGGTGATCCGTCGGGATCCGCAGCTCCGAAACCGCGCCATCAAGCTGTTTTTTCCAGTAGGAGAACTGAGACTCTAGGATTTCACCCTGGAGCCACTTGCGCTGCCAGCATGCGAAGTCGGCATACTGGATCGGTAATTCAGAAATCTCCGGGATCTTGCCTGCTGAAGATGCCTGATAAAACAATGAGAGCTCCCTGAAAAACACGACCTTCGAACCGCCGTCGAATATGATGTGGTGCATGGTGAACGAAAGAATATGCTCCTTTTCCCCAAGCCGCAGAAGCCGAGCCCTCCACAACGGACCTGCTTTCAAATCAAAGGGCTGCTGGACTTCCGCTTGCAACAGGCGCCGGATCTCCGGTTCCTGCCGCTCCGGCGGAAGCTTGCGAAGATCCCTGGCGATGTCCATTCGGGGTAGGATACATGGAATCGCCGGGGAAATCAGCTGCCGCGGTCTTCCATTATCCGAGGGGAAAGTAGTTCGAAGTATCTCATGGCGCCGCTGGAGCTTATCCACGCTTTGCTCCAGGGCCCACACGTCAAGATCGCCCACGAGTCGGAAGATCGCAAATGTATTGTATGTGCTCCCCACGGACTCCATTTCCGACAATAACCAAAGGCGCTCCTGCCCGTGAGCAAGCGGAATTTCGCCACCCCTCTGTACTCGCACCAGGCCGTTGCCGAATGAATCCTCCCGTAGGTTTGCTCTCTCCAGAAAGGCCAGTAGTTCCAACTTGCGCGCGGAGATCTCGGATTGGAGCTCGGGTGTCATCAAGTGGTCCGGACCGCTACAGCGCAGCTTCCCGCCATCCGCCCAGAGTTTGATATCCATGCTCGCGAGTTTTCCCAGAAATTCACTGAGGGGGCTCATATCTCGAATTCCTCGTTCCTGCTTAACGGAGTCCATAACGGGTCGAATTGTGCGGCTCGCTGGTTCTGAGCGGCAAGCCATTTGCGCTCATACTGCCGCCTGCTCGCCACGGACCGGCTCGTTCAACCGTTGTAGAACGGTCGCCCGATATCGCGCAGCCACAGGCGCACTAGCTTGCGCTTACGCTCCGGCTCCGGCCAGTCGGTAAAAGCCGTGCGTTTGTGACCGATCCGCCAGTTGTCAATGATCTGGATCTGCCCCGGCTCGAACCAAAACTCTCGGCCCATACCGGGCTCGTTCATGATCGCCTCCACCGCCTCCATCGCCGCCTTACCCTCGGCATCGAGCGCTTCGCCGGCAAGGGCGTGGCCAATCCTAACGTGAAAGCACGACAGGCGGGCCATCAGCCGGCCGTCGTGGTTCTCGAATATCGGGTGACGGACGATCCTGTCATCGCCCAACGCGTGCTCTCCCTGGCGATCGAACACATAGGGGTGATAAAGCCGCGCGAGCAGATCGGGATGGCGCCGGCGCATCTCGTTGTGCACCGCGGAAAAGTTGACAATTTGGCTTATGCCACCCTCCTTCGCCTTCTGCAGGCAGAGTAAGCCGACATAGCGCGGCGGACAGAGGTTGAAGGCGTTGTCGGTGTGGTAAACCAACTCGTCGTTGGTATTGACGCCGCGATTGCTCTCTTTCCCCAAATCGGACACCTCGTAAATCATCGTGCCGTCCCACTTCTGCGCTACCGGCCGCGCCACCATCGAGGCCAGCAGGTAATAGACGGCCGTGGCCTCGTCGCGGCCGATGGCCGTCAGGTCGAGGCGGTCCACCACCGCGAAACCGCGGCCGCGATCGAGTTCTTGTTTCACCGCGCCCATGAGCGCGCGGCAAGCGGGCAAATCGAAATCAGCCGGGCGCAGCGCCGCCAACGGCAACGGGTTCCTCCGCAGTTCGGCGGCCAGGCCGGAGATCTCGGCGGAGCAGGCTTCCGGGATCGGCACGAAGCCCGCCTCGGGAGGCAGTTCCGCCCTCTTCCACGCGATGGAGCTGTCGATCTCGCGGTCTATCACGGCCGTTTCGGCCGTAACCTTAGATACATTCTGTACTCGCACCAGGCCGTTGCCGACTGAATCCTCCGGTAGCGTTGCTCGCTCCAGAAAAGCCAACAGTTCCAACTTGCGCGCGGAGAGCTCGGATTGGAGCTCGAGTGTCATCAAGTGGTCCGGACCGCTACAGCGGAGCTTTCCGCCGTCCGCCCAGAGTTTGATATCCATGCTGGCGAGTTTTCCCAGAAATTCACCGAGGGGTCTCATATCTCGAATTCTTTCCGGTTTTTTACCTTGGCTAGAGTCTCGTCGTAACCAAGTGATGCGGCGAGCCTCCAACTTTCATCCGAGAGAAAATCAATTTCGTACTGCTGTTTCCAAAGATCGGCTACTTCCGTCACGATACCCTCATGCTGGTGAAACTTCATATCGCCGATCATCCGCGAGATGGGATGAGCGCCATCCGTCATGCGCTCCCGCTGGTTTTTTTGCGGCTGCAACATCTCCGGCTCGAACTCGAGATTTAGAAACCGGCACAATTCATCCATGGCGCGCCTCGGGTTGCCAACCAGCTCTTCGAATTTAACACGATAGTGACGGCGCCGAGGAACGCCTTCCAGGAATTCGAGAATATTCTGATGCAGAATCAGCCAGATCATTTCAGCCAGTTCCCGTCGGTTATAGGGGCACGGCGTCCGCTCCGCCTCGTCGGCGCCAACCAGACGAGGATACCATAGCAGTTCCAGTTTCGCCTCTTCGAACGACCGAACCATTCCATAGGGATGTCGTACAAGGTGAATGTAGATCGGGGAGTCGAAATACTGTTCGGCGCGTTTGAGGGTCTCAATATGAATCGCATACGACGGTGTTTTATCGACTAAGATTCGACCTCCCAACCAATCCTGCATCATGCGATAGTACTCTTGAGTTGGCATTTTTCGCGCTTCCAACTCTTGCACCAGGGCTTGAGCCGATTCCAGATCCTGGTTCTTTATCTGCATTACGCCGCGGATGTTGCCTTCGAGCTGAAATCTCTGCGAACCTGTAAACCAGGCCTTGCGATCGGCGAGGTTATCGAACGACAACAAATACAATTCGGGAGGCGCGAACAGCTTCGAACTGCCTCCGAGCATAACCCGCAGCAGAGTCGAGCCGGATCTGGGCGGGCAGAGGATGAAGATGGCCGGCGGGTTTTTGTCTCTTGGAGTTTTCGGGGGACTGGGTGGCCGGGCTATGGACTGCCGCAACCGCGCCACTTTGGACGGGTCAACTTTGCTCCCGGCGACAGAATCTCTCGGGCTTAGATACTGACCCAACATTTTCGCCACCAACTCCGGGTAGTGCCGATGGAGATAGCCCTCAAACTCGGCAACGCTCGGTGCGTCGAACACCGCCGAGACGTAAACGATAGCACCCCACTTTTGCTGCAGTTCGTTTATGAAGCTGGCGGCCTTGAGCGAGTCACCCCCGAGGTCGAAGAAGTTGTCGTGGATTCCCATGCGAGCAACGTTCAGCAATCTTGACCAGATCTCAACAAGCGTCTTCGCGATCGGGGTTTTGGGCGGAGTAAATGGCGGCTTCGGTGCCGTAGCGTCCGAATCCAGCAAACTCAGCCTTCGCGCCAAGTCAATCCGCTGGATTTTACCGCTGGGGCCTTTCGGAATTTCATCGAGGAAGTGTACGACGCGCGGCACTTTGAAATAGGCTAGCCGCGCCCCCAGGAATACGATCAATTCTCGCTTGCTTAGCGCTGCTCCTTCTTTCAACACCACGGCCACCGCAACATCCTCTCCTAGGGACGGATGCGGCACGGCGAAAGTTGCGGCCTCGGCTACGGCGGGGTTGGTCAGCAGCACCTCATCGACTTCCCGTGGGGAGATCTTCTCACCTCCGCGGTTGATAATTTCCTTCACCCGCCCCGTGAGAAACAGATATCCCTCCGCATCCAGGTACCCCTGATCTCCAGTGCGAAACCAGGAACCCGAGAACGCCCTGGCGTTCTCGGCCGGAGCATCTTCATAACCACGCATGAGGTTCTCACCCCGGACGACGACTTCCCCCACTTGCTTGGCCGGCATCAGATTGCCGGGCTCATCCATGATCCCCACTTCGGGGCCAGCAGACACTCCAACCGAACCGGGCCTTCGCTCACCAGGCGGCAAAGGATTACTCGATATCAGGCCGGCCGCCTCGGTCATGCCGAAAATTTCGATCACGGGAACATTGAACACCCGCTCAAATTCTTTCATGACCGGCGCCGGAAGAGCAGCCGACACCGAGCGCATCAATCGAAGCGAATTGTTCTTGACAATGTCCCGGTGGTCTTCGGCATAGGCCAGAATTTCCTGAAGCATGGTCGGCACCGCCTGAGACCAGGTTGGACGAAACTCTGCCAGACATTTGAAAAACTCAGGAACCGAAAAACCCGATGTGCAGATGACGCGACCACCAACGGCTAGAGGCGATGCGACTAAGTCGACCAAACCGCCGATGTGGAACAGCGGCAGCAAATGCAGACAGCTGTCGCTGGCGCTAAGCTCGAGCGATTTGGACAGATTGAGCACCGAGGTCCAAAGGTTGCGCTGGGTTAACGGAACTGTTTTTGGTTGAGCGGTCGTACCGGAAGTATGTAACACGAGGGCCACATCGTCGGGTTGAGCTAATCCACTGAGCTTTGTTTTCGCAGGACCGGCCGCCGCGATCAAATCGAACAGACCCGCCTCAGAGTCGCGGGCCGTGCTCAGTTCCAGAACGGGAATTCTCATGGCCTCAGCGGCTGTTCTGGCGGGAGATTTCAGACCTGCTTGAGTGAGCAACAGCTTCGCATTAAGGCGAGATAGGAAAAACTCGAACTCCGCGGTTTTGTACTCAGGGTTGAGGGGCGCCGCAGTAGCGCCTGCTACAACAGCGAGAGATGCGATTGCCATCTCAGGACCCGTTGGGAGGACGATCACTACGCGATCGCTTCTGCCGATACCGATCGCGTTCAGCTTTTCGACCACGTACTGGAGATGAGCACGCAAACGGGAGTACGACAGTGATTGGCGCCCTGACACTTGAATCGCGATAGCGTTAGGTGTCTTCTCGGCGTGTTGCGCAATGCGACTAAAAATGGTTTCGTACATCTGATCTTGATCCAATGCGGTCATCTGGAACTTGAACTCTTCCGCTCTGGTTCAAATCCCGTGCCGATTCGCTGCGAAGTGATAGAAGACTTTTTTTCGAGCTGGGCCACCGACAACTCAAAATTGCTCCCCCACGACCCGCGTCAAGGCAAGCGATAGACCCACGTACCCGCTTTTTTTTTTGCTAAGGTAGCGATAAAGAGCCACTATGTCAACCTCTACTCCGTTTGCGAGCAGGCCCGTCTGCCCCGGCATCGGCCGAGATGCACATTTCTTTCGGATCGAAGTAAGAGGTCAAACGATTGGCCTGAGTTCATTGCGAAGAAATTGATCGACGGGATGGAGAGTCTTAAAGCGGAGCCGCGGTTCCTCTTAAATTCGGCAGGTGAGGTTGCAAGACAGTCCAAACACTTTGTTCCCAGCCAGCCGGAGTATACCACCACGAAGGCGAACGAAGCGCACGAAGGAAGAAAACAATGGCTCTGACATTGGATGAGTTTTCTAAATCCGGCGTCCATTCTTCGTGCCCTTCGCGCTCCTCGTGGTGAAAAGAAAAAGCAGAAGCCGCCCGCTGATTGAAGTTCACCAAAAGGGTCGGCCGGCGGGCAGTTGAAAACCCTTACAATCCGAGGCCATTGCACATGCAAATGGCGACAACTGCCGGATTTAGATTCATCGAACCAGGAAGCCGGTGAAAAAATGGCTACATTGAATCGTTCAATTGTAAGATGAGCTGCGAGCTTTTGAACGGGGAGACCTTTTACTCACTTTGTAAAACTGGGATTATCATCGAGATAAGTGTTTAACTTCTTCCTTGACGCAAAAACTTCTCGATGGGCTTTCTCCAGCGAGGGTCTTCTCCAGGTCGGGGGTCTTCTCCAGTCTCCAGGGTCAGCCTGACCCTGTAAAAGGTCGGGAAAAGACGCGTTCGAACAGGGCGCAATCTTTACACGTCAACGCGCTTGCTCCGGCCCAGGGCCGAAGCGATGGTCTTCCGGATGAATTTGGGAATTTTTCCGGTCAATAGACTCGATGCTTTTTTCTTGCTCGTCTCTATTTCCTCTCGTGGAATCACCATGCGCTCTACCGCTCTGATTTTTTTCTCGTCCAGTTCGATGCCGAGAAACTCCGCCAGCCTGGCCGCCTCTTTCATCGGCTGGCTCACCACGTCGTCGAACGCGACGAAGATCGTCGGCAGCTCCGGATGGCGCTCTAAGAAATCGAGCATTTCTTTCTGGTAAAAATTGGCCAACTTGAGGCCGCTGAGAAGATCAACGCTTCTCGCCCTGTTTTTCGTGTGCTCGACCGAAGAGTAGGCGATCGTGAGCGGGTTTCTAAACACCATGACGAAATGAGAATTGGCGACGTAGGGTAAAAACAGGTCTATCGTCAGAACCGTGCGCGGATTTTTCCAACCCCAGAGCGACTTGCCTTGGGACTTTTCCCGAATGAGCCGCTGAATTCTCGAGTCGGCGGCTTCCTTCAGCGCCATGACCTGCTCGCGGGTGGGATGGTCCCAATAAGTCTTGCCGCCCTCGATCGCGTTGAACATTTCCTTGTGCAGTCTCTCGAAATCGCGATCCTCGAACGCCCCGCGCGGGTTGGACTGAGTCGGGTAACCGACGTTCCCCATGTCAACGCCCAAACTCGCCAGCATACCCGCGGTCACCGAAGTCCCGGACCGCGCCGTTCCCAGCACGATAACCGTTTTTTGCTGCCGACTGTCCTCGCTCACAAATCCTCCTGAGCTCTCGAAATCTCATCCGGAGCCTCGGCAATGCCCGCCGGCTGATTCGCGACGTGCCGGAGAAAAAGAGGGATAAGCTACTTTTTTCGACGCCGCATACGTTAATCCCTCTTCTTCGTTTCCCTCCGCATCTCTTCATACACGCGCAGGTAAGCCTCGCACATAAAATCCGGCGTGAATTGGCGCGCCAATTGTCCTCCCCGCTCGCCGCGCTTCTCGCGGTCGCGAAGCGTGGCGACGATCGCTTGAGCCAGCTCGTCGACGTTTCCCGGCGTAACCAGAATTCCTGCGCCCTCGGGAACGATTTCGGGCAGGCCGGCCAAGCGGCTCGCCACGACCGGCTTGCCCAATAAGATCGCTTCCTTGAGGACAGCCGGAGAAGAGTCGGTGCCGACGGCGGGCAGGACGGAGACGTCGAGAGCGGCGGTGATGTCGATGATGTCTTCCCGAAAACCCAATATGCGCACCGACCTCTCCAAATTTTTTTTTCGGATGACGTCGCGAACGATCGGTCCCACGGTCTTTCCTTCTTTGCCAGCAAAGACAAAGACGGCTTCGGGAAATTTCCGGAGTATCTGCGGCATCGCTTCTAGCAGCACCTCGTGTCCCTTGTCCTTGCTGACCCGGCCGACGAGACCGATGAGCGGAGTATTCTCGGCGACGCCCAACTCGGCTCGGATCTTTGTCGGACTCGGCGCGCGGCTGAACCGCTCGATATCGATCGACGAATGAATAACGGACACCTTGCTCGCCGCGAGCACGCCGTCGTCAAAGAAGCGACGATAGTTTTCCAACGCGCCGCCGCTCACGACTACGAGACGGTCGATGCCTCGACGGTAAAGCCAGCGATTGAAAAAATGGAACCGGACCGGCTTAGTGTTGTGCCGCGTCAAAAGAATCGGCTGCGGCAGACCGAACAACCGCCGCGCGGAGACGACGGCCCACGTGTCCTGCGAGCCGTGGGTATGAAGCCAATCGAAATTCTCAGTGCGAATCAGAGTTACCAATGCCGCCACGTCACGAGCGAACGAAAACGGCCGGTTCATCTTTCTGAAACGCACGCCCGTAAAGACGGAGATCCCCGCCGAGCGCGCGCGCTCGACCAAAGCCGATCCGGCCGGCGCAGCGATGACCACTCGATGCCCCCTTTGAAGCAGTTCGCGGGAGAGAAGAAAGATCCTGGCGACCTGCCCGTTCCACTCGAGGTGAAAATTGGTCTGGAGAATCTTGAAGCAACCCGCTTGGGGAGCTTCCGTGTGCGCCACCGATTCGTGTTTAGCCATCATTCTCCGGCCAACGGCCTCACTCCCGCCCGCGTCCGTGTTCGCCATCGCTGTCGCCCTTCGAGGCCGTTCCGAGATAGCCGAAACGTATGAGCCCTTCGCGCGCGATCTCTTCGACGGAGGCGATCTCTTCCGCGGTAAATTCCGCCTTCCATTTGTAATTTCGATTCTCGAACTTGGGCAGGCTCGCGAGCACACGCTCGGAATGACTTACGCCGATCCATTGCCAAATTTCCGGCAAGATCGAAGCGGCCCGTTCCGGCAGCGCTTCGTAGAAGACTTCCCGGTAGTCATCGCCGTATTTTTTTCCTTCGGCAGAAGCGTAAAGGACCGTCGTGTTCCACAGATAGGCGAGCTGGCGCAACAACGGCCAGTCCAAGCGCTCTCTCCATCCGGGAGGCCGAAGAAAAGAGCCGAAGGGATGCGCAAGTCTCTCTTTTCGTTCCATCACGCTTCGGTAATTGCTGCAAACCACGGCGCGCCCGTCGCGAATGATATGGATGATTTTGGCAGAGGGAAAAATTATTTTAATGAAATGAATTCTCAGGCTGTTTTCCGGGTGCCGGTTGAGAACTACCCGCTTGCCGGATTTCCACTGGTAGTAACAAAAATTGCCCTGCAATCGCAAGACGTCGGCGCGCCGCACGTCTGCGCCGGTCTTGAGCGTATCGTTGTTTCTCAGGTGAAAGTCCTTGTCCCAGAGCACTCTCGCTTCGCTGCGGTCTTCGATATCCGGCGAAAGAGATACCGCCTGACCGAGCGCCCGGGTGCCGGAGTTCGGCGCCCCTACGATAAAGACCGGCGGGTTGAGTTTGCCGAACGCCCCATAGTAACCCAGCGACCCACGGACGAGGTGCCAATAGTGTCGCGGCCTAGCCCGGACGGCGTGATAGAGATTCATCGGGAATGATCCCCGCCAGAATTTGTCAGTCGCTCCCGCCATCGGCGGGCTCTTTTTCTTTGGACCACCGCCAAAATCTTCCGGACGAACGCTTTGGTGTCTTTTTTCGACGCGTAAAACAGCTCAGCGTAACGCGTGAAGAAATAGATCCCCTCTCTCTCGTTCCAGGCCCTGCGTTGGACCTGTAGCAAATTCACGATCCTTTTGGCGAGAGGCAGACGGCGTTTCTTCACGACTCGATCCAGATCGACCAAAATTAATCGCCGCCGATCCGTTTCCCATCCCTGAATCAGAATATTACTCGTCTTCATATCCCGGTGATAGATCCCCATGGAATGCAGCCGTGACAGCAACCGCGCCAGGTCGCGCAGAATCGAGCGGCTTACCGCAAGGCGCCGTTTGACCGGCAGGCTCGCCTGGAGCGATCGCCTAAAATATTGGAGCGAACAACTATCGGCGACTTCCTCGCTCACGTAATAGCTCGTCCCCAGGCCCTTCCAGCTCCGATATTCGAACGCGGCCAACGGCGAGGGCGTGAGAATGCCGTTGGAATTGAGCAGCAGCGCCCCTTTTAAACAACGCATCGCCGGCGACGGAAAAAATAAAAATCCCAGCCGGCGCAGACCCGCCCCGTAGTGAAACCGCTTCGCGACTACGTTCAACTCAAGACCCTGGCCGTTCTGAAAAACATGTTGGACGACTTTGGTCTTGGGTCCGTCTTTCACCAGGCGCGACGAGGCGCTATCCATCAAACCGTCGGGATCGCGGATGAACTCCGCGAAAAGGTTTTCCGGGAGATCCTTTCTAATCCTGCCCGTCAACCCTCTGGAATCCGAGTAGAACCTGTAACCGTTCGTGTCTTTTCCGCGTTCGAGCATCATGCAACAGATTCGTCGATCGCGACAAGGTGCCGCTGCAGCAGTTGAAAATATCGTTCCCACGAATGCCTCTCCGCCGTTTCCCGAGCCGCGCGCGACCAATCCGACCAGCGATCCTGATCGAGCATTTTGAGGATGCGCTGCGCGAGCTGCCGCTTATCATCGGGGTCGGCGACGATCCCCTGTTCCAGATCGCCGGTCAGGACCTCGGCGGCGCCGACGGTTCGGCTCGTTACGACGGGAAGTCCGGACGCGAGCGCCTCGAGAACGACATTGCCGAACGCTTCCTGAAGCGCCGGCAGCACCAGGAGATCCGCTGCGGCATAATAATCTTCCACGGCCGTCTGCCTGCCGGCAAACACGATTCTCCCCGGAGCCGCTCGCTTTGCCCAAGCGATGTAGCGGCTTCGACCCGCGTCTTCTCCTACGATCAGAAGGTAAATTTCGGCGAGATCGGGCGACTCCCAAGCCCGCAAAAGCCTGTCGATGCCTTTCCTTTGAAATCCGTTTCCGACAAAAAGCGCGACCGGAACCGCAGCGGGAATCCCCCATTCCCTTCTGATTCTATCACGCCCGTGACCTCGGCGGTCGGGACGGAAACGCTCGTGATCCACGCCGCTGTGGATGACGGCGATCTTCTCCTGCGGCACGGCATACGTCGTCGTCAGCTCGCGCTTGACTTCCTCGGAAATCGCGAAGATTTTTTTGTAATTGCCGGGACGGAATTGCCGCCGCTCGATGGCCAGAACAGAACGGTGATAGAGGCTCAGCCGGTGCCACAAGCGCCGCCACCTTCCCTCTCCCCGCTTCATCTTCTCGATAAAAACCCGATGCGAGCCGCCCCCGCTGCGCACGACGTCTTGGCGAATCATGCGACCGAAGCCGATTACGACGTCGCATCGGTGCGGAAGAATCACCTTGGGAGCCATGATGGCGAAGCTCCATAGGCGCGCCGTCCTGCCCAGGGCTACGACCGGAACCTTGTGAGCGAAGGTGCCTTCCGGCGCGGGAATTTTGAATTCAGCGCAAAACAGATGAACTTCGTGCCCCAGATCCCTCAATCCTTCTGCCGTGCGATAAAAATCCCGCTCCGTTCCTCCTCTCAAGTCAAGCCGCTTATGCGCCAGCGCGATCTTCACGATCCTTTTCCTTGCTCCAATTTTGCCGGCGGAACGCCGCCACAGAATAAATCGGGGATCGGCCGCCTCAAACCTTGAAGAGGCCCAGCACCGTTCTCTTCTTCGGTTTGCTCCTCGGCACGACGAAGGGAAAGGCTGCGATGGGTACCGGCTTATTCAGGAACGGGCGCCGTCTCCGTCGCAGATATTCAGGGTCAACAGATCGCCGAGACGGTTTTTGAAATATTCATGGACATCCGCCGCATGTTTTTCGTAGACGTATCTCAGTCGGCCGGCGTGAAAAGTGCGCACTCCGAAAACCGCAAGGTGAACCTACATCGTGTAGTCGCTGGGGTTGTGATCGCGGTCCCGCCACTTTTCCATGCTCTGAAGCCAATCGTTTACGTTTCTCACGTTCAAAATGAATTTGGCGCCGGGGTAAGCCGCGTCCAGTTGAGGATAGTACGGAACAATCGAAATGTCGCATGCGGCCTCGTAGTTGTCCAAACAACGGAAATCCCCCGTAAAGATCTCCGGTACTTTCGGGAAATGCTTGCTTTCAAATCCCATCTCTTTGAAAGCGTGATGCAAGCTCGCCGTTCCCGTTTTGCTCAAGCCGAGTCCAAATATTTTGCCGCTCATTTTGAGACGCCTCTTTTTCCCTCTCTATCGGCCTATCATTTTACGTGATCGTTTGATTGCCCGTCAAAAGCAGCGCCTCGCGAAGTCGTCTTCGCGCCGCCGTCCGAATCGCCGCCGGGTATTCTTACGATCGCCAAAGTATTATTGGAGTAATCGATCTTGCCGTTCACCGCTTTGGCCACCTGCTCGGCTTCGTCGGGACGCGCTACGACCGTGGAGCCCGTACCGGCTTCCTGCCGGCAATCCGATTTGCAGGCGTAGAGCAGCGGCTCGGCATAAAACCCGAGGATCTTGGCCACGCTCGGCTGGGTCTTTCCGGCGTTCTGCGTTCGATAGGTGATCCAGACACGCTCCCCGGGGCGGATCTGGCCCGCCGTCATGACGGCCTCGCGCGTCGCGCTGGGCGGATTGGTCCCCTTGCGGCTCACTACGATCATGACCGTCGCGCCAATTGCCGCGAGCACGACGAAGATGCGCAGCAGCCTGGGATGGCGCTGCACGACGAAAGCCACGGCCGCGCCCGAGGCCACCGACAGCGCCGGGTAGAGCGGGAAGAGATAGCGCATTCTCCGTTCCGCGGTGACGGTGACCACGACCGCGACCACCGCCGCGTAAATTAGCCAGAGTCTGGCCCCGGGCGAGACCCGCGACCCGCGCGCGAGAAGAAAAAACCCGATCACGGCCGCGGGAAGCCACGGCCAATAAGTGGCCGCGAGCTTGACGGGATAAAAGAGCGGTCCGTTGTGAAGCTGGGTCGGGCCGAACAGCGTGTGTAGCAGCTCGTTAAAGAAATAGCCCTGACTGAACCCGGTTTCTTCACTCATGCGCAGCCAGAACCAGGGCGCTAGAACGGCGATCAAGACCACACCCGCCGCCACGCTCCAGAACGAAAACAGCCGGCGCCGTAGGATGCCCTCGGACTTCCATAACGGGAGCGCGACCAGCGCCGGAAGAATAGAATGCGGACCCTTGGACAACCAACCCAGGCCCCCGGCGATTCCCATTCCGACAAGGGCGGCCGGGTTTTTCAACGATCGATACGCAGCGAAGAGGCCGACGAGAATCCAGAAGGTCACCATCGTTTCCAGATGGACCCCGCGGATCCAGTGCAGCGCTTCGTGCGTCGTGAGAAAGACCAGCGTCGATAAGAAGGCCAACTCCCATCCGGGAAACATCGCCCGGCAAAGAACGTAAATCATCAGCGCCCCGAGAGCGCCGAACAGCGCCGAGGCGAGCGCCGCCGTCGAGGGCGTGACCGGCAAAACCTGGAAGAGCGCCGCGCTCGTCCAAAAATAAAGCGGCGGCTTATAATAATAGGGCTGGCCGTTGAACGTCAGTTGAATCCACTCGCCGGTCATCTTGATCGTTTTCGGGATCAACGCGTAGAGCGCCTCGTCGCCTTCGAGCGTCTTGTGGACCGCCAGGTTGCCGAGGCAGAACGCCAGCGTCAGTACGATCAGAAGAGTGACGTGGACCGCGGGCCGCGAAAGACCGGGAAACCGCGCGCTCCGTTCCGGCTCTTGCGCCTGCGTCTCCAACGTTTTCCAGAAACGATCTAAAGCTTCTTTGCGAAAGGGCCATTCCATCTCATGAGCTCCCTAAAACTCACCTTGGCTTCGATGCGCTCGCACTCCTTGCGCCGTTTACGCGTTCTCATCTCCAGCCACCGAATCAGGCGGCGCTCGCTATTTCCCCAGGGGATATCTCCCAGATAGCTGCGTAAAAACCGCATCCGGTCTTGCAAGGAAATGCCCGGTAGGACGATGCGATTGAGCTGAACCAGATTCCTTCTCCACAGCCGGTGGGGAAACCACGAAGGATAACACCGCGTGCGATCGTTGTCCATATAAAAGAAAGTCGGCGCGTTATCCGTCTCAAAGCCGGCCAGGATGTTCGACGCGACTAGATCGCCATGGACGAATCCGTTCCGGTGCAGCCGGCGCGTTTCAAGCGCGAGCTGCGCGAGCCACTTCCGTTTCTTCCTCACTGCCTGCCGGTCCAACGGCGGCGCAAAACGCTGCCGTAATACCGCGGCGATCGGCTGCGCGGCGATTTCGGAGGTCAACAGGAAAGCCCGCCCGAGCGCGCCGAAAATTCTTTCCTCCCCCGCCGCTACCGCCTCCGGCGCGTGGAAGCCGGAGCGTGACAGCGCGACGCCTTGTTTGAGCGCACGCACGGCCTTGGAGTCGCGAAACAAATTCTTGACCGAGCCGGCGCCGCTCGAGGGAGAGTAAATCTTTAAATAGTAGCCCGCGCCTTCCGCTCGCCCGGCGCTAAGCCGCACGGTTTGAGGATGCTTGCGCGGTTCCGCCGACGCCAGGCGGTCGAGAACTTCCGCCCACAAATTGCCGTGCCACTTTTCCGGAAGAACCAGCAGCCGCCATCTTCCCTCGCGCTGGAGTTTATATTCAGGCGGAAGCGCCACGCGCCTTGCCTTTCTGAGCGACGGCCATGTCAATTTTTTCCAGCACCGCATCGCTGGTGATCGACCGCATGCAGACCCTCCCGATCGGACACCGCTTGAGATAGCACGGGGCGCAGACGGCCCTTCCTTGCACGATCAATTCCTGATAGCCGAAAGGCCCCGTGCGCACCGGGTCCGTCGGCCCCCACAATGAAACGACGGGAGTTCCGACGGCGGCGGAGAGATGCATCAGGCCGGAGTCCGGCCCGACGCTGAACTCGGCGCGAGACAAAATTCCAATGACCTGACGCAGGGAGGTCCGGCCGGCCCAATTGAAGAAGCGGGCTTCGCTCGCGCGCTCCATTTCCTCGGCGAAGGGAATGTCATCTTTTCCGCCCAGGAGGACGATCTCCAATCCGTGACGGCGCCGCGCTTCGGCTGCGCTCTTGGCCGCCTCCGCGGGGACCCATCGTTTGCTCTCCCACCGGCCGCCGACGGCGTACGCGGCGAAAGGACCGCCGACCTCCCGCACCATAGTCTCGACGGCGGCTTCCTCTTCCGGCAGCAGGGAAAATTTCCACTCGACGGGATAAGGTTCTATACCGAGAAGCTCCGCGAACATCAAGTAATGAGCGAGCTTCGACGCCCCGTTCTCCGCCGGTGGAATATGGCGGTTGTTGAACAGCCAGTTCAATTCCTTGGCGTCGCGCCGGTTAAACCCCACGCGGTCGCGCGCGCCCGACCACCAGCTCACCAGCCCACTCTTGAGATGCCTCTGGAGATCCAAGACCAGATCGAAATTTCCTCCGCGGATGCGTTGGAGAAATGGCCGGAAACTGCGCCACTCATGATCACGCTCAAACAGGATGATCTCGTCCACCGCGGGATGATGCTCGATCAGCGGCAGGGCCGGCCGCTCGATCGACCACGCGATTTTAGCTCGCGGAAATCCCCGCCGCACCAGGTTCGCCAGCGGAATGGCGCGCGTCACGTCGCCGATCGAACCGTGAAGAACGATGAGAATATTTTCGGGAGACGGCTTCATCGCGTTTCGCCCTGCCGGTAAAAACCGACGAGATCCTCCCAATCGGCGCCGGAGAGATACCGCCCCTCTGGATCCAACTTCCCGATCGAGCGGCGCAGGCGCGCGAGATTGCGCCGGGCTTTGCCCGCCGGCACCCCGCCGGGAAAAAACTTTGCCTTGTCGAAATCGATGACGTAGCTCTTCAATTCGCCGTCCTCGCGCCGGATCAAAATATTCTTGAGGTTGAGATCTCCATGATAGATGCCCTGACGATGCATGCGGTGAATCGCCCGCGCGGCGGCTGCCAGCAACGATCTCCTGGCGAAAGACTCTTCTTGCAGGGCCGCCCACAAATCGCGCGCGCCTTGGATTTCGCGCGTAACCAGCCAGCCGCGATAAAACGGCCCCCAGACCCGGTCGACTCCGGCGGCCAGAATCTCCACCGTAGGAACGCCCCGGCGCCGCGCCGCTTCGGTGATCGCGAGTTCTCTGAAGGGCCGCGGCGGCCAGGTGGAAAAGATCTCACCGGTAATATGGCGCAGCGCTCCTCCATGGCAATAGCGCCGTACCAAAGCGCCGGCGCCATTCTCCATTCGGAGAATCGAGAGCTTCGCCCGTCCATGGAATCCGCTCTCTTCCCTTCCCGCCGATCGGCCGTTCACCAGGCGTTCCAGATTCAGATCCGTCGACGCGGCCGCGCGCACCGCAACCAGGCGATCGGGCGCCGGCCGCAATTTTTCGAAACCTTCGGGAAGATCGCCCCAAAACCAATCGCCCGCCATCTTGCCCCGCCTACGCCTTTCGCTTCACGCCGACGTGCCCGGCTTCCCAGGCTTTTGCGCCGCTCAGAAGAACGGCGTAGGAGGCCAGCGACGATAATGCGATGCCGGCGATCCCGCGCGAAAAGATTCGATTGCGAAGAAGCATCTTGATGAAAATCTTGAGCGAGCAAAGCACCGACGTCATCGGCCCCGGCGGCGAATCGATTTCGCGCAAATGCTCCGCCCAAAGATCCGAAAGGTCCTGGACGCGCTCGACGGCGCGGCCAAGCTCGGAACATCCGTAGTCTTCAATCCATCCGCGCGCGAGCCGCGGGACGGATCTCCCTTCGTCCCACCAGCCGAGCGGCATCTCTTGGCTCTTGCGCGCGAGCCGAAGCGCGGGGCTCGGGCCGGAGAGGCTTCCCTCGACCCACTCTCCCAAGATACGCGAGCGAACGGCGATCCGATACTCCGAGGCATTCGGCGATCTGTCCCGGCACAGCGCGCGCAGCTCTTGCGCAAGATCTTCGTCCACACGCTCTTCCGCCCAAAGCTGCAAGACCCAATCGGTCCCGATTTCTCCACAATGTTTTTTCGCTTCCGCGAGGGAACGAATGCCGCGGATTCTGAGCGCGGGAAATTCTCCGCCGCCGATCTCGGGGACGCCGCCGGCGTGAAGCAGCAAAATCTCGTCGGCCCATGCCACGCTCTTCAAGCATTCCGCAAGACGGGTCATGTCTCGCAGGCTAAAAACCACGGCGCCGAATGTGGGCATGGGGAGGGCTAGACGACGATCGATTGAGGCAGGTAAGGGTCGGCGCCCGGCGCGGTTTCCCGCGAGCGTTGCTCGAGCAACCGATCTACTCCAAGCAGAACGTCTTCGGCCTTGATCAAGCGCATGCAGTCCTCCGTGCCGAGCGGGCATCTCCGTCCGCCATGCGCGCCGCACGGCCGGCAAGAAAGCTCTTTCTCCACCACCACGGCTTTGGCCGCATAAGGGTAAAATCCAAGCGACGGAGTCGTAGCGCAAAAAATCGCCACTACGGGAACTCCGCGCGCGACCGCCACGTGCATCGGGCCGCTGTCGTTGGTGATGAAAACATCGCAGCGCTCCACCGCCGCAGCGAGCTCGCCGAGTCCGATGCGCCCCACCAGGCTCGAGGCGGCGTTGTCCGACAGCGCGAGAATTTTTTCCACGACCGCGCGATCGTCGGGACCGCCGAAGAGCACGATCTGGCCGCCGTACTTCCGCTTGAGAGCGACGATCAATTTCGCGTAGCCTTCCGGCGTCCATCTTTTCGTGTGCCAGACCGATCCCGGATTGACGCCGAAGACCATTCCGCCGCCGCCGATTCCGAGAGAATGAAAAAGACGCTCCACCGATTCTCTGGCGGCCACGGAGACTCCGAGACGCGGAGCGCGCCCGCGAAGCGCCACTCCGAGAGGACCCAGCAGCGCCAGGTTCCTATCGACATCGTGAAGGCTCGCATCCCGGTTCACGCGCTCATGATAAAGAAACCAGACGGCGCTCTGGCGAAATCCTATCCGGCGCGGAATGCGCGCAAGAAACAACAGCAGCGCGGTGCGCAGAGATTTATGCGCCGAGAGCGCCAGGGTGAAGTTCCGCGACCGCAGCTCTTGCGCCAGGCGCCGGAGACTCTGCCGCCGGCCGCCCTCGCGCCGCTTGCGATAGGCGATGATTTCATCGATATCCGGATGGCCCGCCAGAATATCCTTGCCCATCGGCGCGCACAGCACGGAGAGATGGGCCTTGGGAAAATGACGGCGGACTTCCGCGATCAAAGGCGTGGTCAAGACCAGATCGCCGAGAAAGCTCGTCTGGACGACGAGAATTTTCTCTCTGTCAGGCATAAGTGGGGTTTTCAGCGAAATCTTCTCCGGCTGACGGCTGATCGCTGACGGCTGATGGCTATTCGAGCTTGAGCGCTTCGTCGATCAGCATAACCGGAATATCGTCCCTGATCGGATACATCAATCGGCACCGTTCGCAGACGAGGCCGTCGCCCGGTGGATTGAGATGAATCTCTCCCTTGCATTTCGGGCACGCAAGAATCTCCAACAATTCCTGGCTGATTGGCATGAATCTCGCCTCCGTGCGCAATCATAACAGGAAAGGTGCGCCAGGGCCAGTAATAATAGGCGGTAAGGAACCGCAACTGCCAGCGAACAAACGCAGCAGAATTGGACGGCTTAGCGGAAAGATTTACGCGTCGGTCCATATGATCTGACCGTCATTTCGACGTTTCGACAATTGTCGAAACCTGGAAGTGTGCGGTTGAAACGAAAGCACTGAATCGGGCCGTGAAGAGGAATCTGAGCCGATTTCCTGAGGACTTTATGTTCCAAGTTACGGCCGAGGAGTTCGAGAACTTGAAGTGCCATATTGGCACCTCAAACTTGAAATCGCAGTTTGCGATATCAGGTTCGGGTTGGGGAGGGCGGCGCCATCCTCCGTACGCGTTTACCGAACAAGGTGTCGCTATGCTGTCGAGTGTCCTTCGTAGCAAGCGGGCGGTGCAGGTCAACATCGAGATCATGAGGGCTTTTGTCCGGTTGCGGCGGATTCTATCGAGCAACAAGGAATTGGCGCGGAAGCTGGAAGACTTGGAGCGTAAAATCGGCGCTCACGACCAACAAATACAAACGATCTTCCAAGCCATTCGGCAGCTCATGGCGCCGCCGGAGCCCAAGAAGCGGAAGATGGGATTTTTGGTTGAGGAGAGAGCCGCGCGCTACGGCAGACGGTGAGGCCGTGCTCGTGGAATCGTGCTCGTGTTCGTCTTCGGAGAGAAATGGGATGAAAAGCGTAGAAGATCTGGATGTATTCAAGCCGGCACATCAACTAGCGCTGGAGGTCTACACGGTCACCAAGGAGTTCCCGAAACAGGAGACTTTCAGTCTAATAGACCAGATGAGACGGGCCGCCTCCTCCATTGGGATGAACATGGTCGAAGGGTCCATGAGACTGAGCAGCAAGGAGTACCGGCAATTTGTGGGGATAGCTAGAGGGTCAGCGGGGGAAGTGTGCTATCAACTGCTCCTTGCTAAGGTCCTGGGTTACATCTCAGAGAGTGTTTATCGAGATCTTCGTCCTCGGTATGATCGCGTGATCCAAATGCTCTCCCGTCTTAGTCAGTCCCTGGTCCGTGATTAACGGTCACGTACCACGAACACGAGTCACGAGCACGGTAGCTGAATCACAATCACGTCTTTTCCCGATTTACGATTCCGTCTCTTTCCGACTTTCGATTACGTTTCACGGTCACGAACCACGAACACTCATCACGAGTCACGAGCACGTCTTTTATCCTCCCGCCTATCGCCTGCATTTAAACCGCTTGCCAGATTCCCCGCAAATCGCGTAAGATTTTCCGGAAACGAGTAACATGAGATAAAGTAAGTGAAGCTTCCCGCCGACGCTCTCATTGCACCAGACAAGCTAACCAGGTATCTTCTCGTTAAACGGCTGGTCGGTGATAAATCAGACTTTTTGAAGCAGGCAGGTTACGCTCTTGATGCGTGGCAGCGATTGGAACAAGATATTCGGCAGCAGGTCTTGCCGATGGAGGCCCTTTTAATCGAAAAAGCCGTTTACGGAGATTACTACGAGATACGAGCCCCTCTCGCGGGCCCTAATGGAACAGTTTTAAACGTGAGATCGATATGGATGTAAGAATCAACCAGCGGGATTACCAAGTTTATTACTTTATATCCTGACAGGAGGACAGCGCGTTGAAGTTCGAATCGTTTCAACAAGTCGGTCTGGGCCGCGACATTCCGGACAAGAAACTTCGGCAAGGAGATTTAGCGGTCGTGGTCGATCATCACCCAGCTGTCCAAGGTGAAGTCGGCTACTCGATAGAGGTGTTCAATGCTTTGGGAGACACGATTCTTGTCACTGCCGTGCCCGAATCTTTTCTCCAGGAACTCTCGGCTGACGAAATCCTCCACGTACGATCGCTACGATCGGCCTAAACGTCTTTAAACCTCATTTCGACGTTTCGGGAATTCCC
>JBGQBP010000012.1:0-30500 GCA_041494945.1 Binatia bacterium
ACCATGCCGCGACCGCCCATATAAAAAGTCACGCGCTCGCCGGTAAATCCGACGAGAAGATCGTAAGCGTTGTTCCGATCTTTTGTGGGATACGCCTGGACCAGGCGCTTCATTAGAGTAACGACGAACTGGCTGCCTTCCTCCATTTCCCATGGATCGATTCCCACGGCGACCAACTTGATGCCGAACTCGCGCTCGTAGAAATCCGACGCGGCCCGCAGCAGGCCCGCGGCCGTCTCGCGCCAGCGCGGATCGTTTTCCCTGAGCTTCGCGTCGGCTACGAGCTTGACGCGCACGGTCCGCTCCGGCTGCTCGTCGCGGAGCACGGCGCAGGCGGAGAGCAGAGACAGACTAAGGATGAAGTAGCTTATCCGTAGGCGCGTAGTCATCGGTCAAGACGGGGACATCGTCATCCGGCACTTTGCTTTCCACGAAGGCGACCGCAATGTCATTCACGGACTTGGGAAAAAGGTCGCGGCCGAGGCCGGCTGCGCGCTTGGTGATCTCCTTGATATCGACCCGCTGGGGCTCTTTGGTCGCGACGATGATGACGTTCTGAATCGAATCGAGACTGGCGTTGTCGGCCCGGCGCGCGGCGAACATATAGATCTGCGGAAAAATGCCGCGCATGGTCTTGGCCACCGAGCGGGTGATTTTGCCGCCCGGGCCGGTGACCGCGCCGATGATGTTGATCACGACGACGCCGTTCGGCGCGAGTTTTTGATTCGCCATGGTAAAAAATTCCCGCGTCGTCAAGTGAAACGGTATCGCGTCCTTGAAATAAGCGTCGAGCAGGATCACGTCGTAGCGCTGAGGGCTTCGAGTGAGAAAGAGCCTGCCGTCCTGGGCGTGCACGTGGACGCTCTTGCCTTCGTCGAAGGAGAAATACTTCTTCGCGACTTGAACCACTTCGGGATCGATTTCGGCCACGTCCATCTCCAGCGCGGGAAATTCCTTCTGCCATTTCTTGGGCACGGAGCCGCCGCCGAGGCCGACGATGAGCGCCTTTTTCGCGTCCGGCCTGAACGTCAGCCCGAGAGAGACATAGCGCGAGTATGTCAATCTCAGCGCGGTCGGTTCGTTGAGATTCATCGCGCTCTGAAGCGTCTGATCGAAATAGAGGTAGCGCGCTTCGTCGTCCTCATTGACGCGGATATGGTGATAAAAAGAATCTTTCTCGTAGAGCGTTCGATAGACCGCCCAGGCCGGCACGGGAAACGTTGAAGCGATCGTAGTGCAAATCAGAACCGCGGCCTTGGTTGCGACGGACGCCCGGCTCCGCGCCGCTTCGCGTGCGCGCGCGAGCGGCCACATGACGAGCGCGAGCACGAGCAGTGTGAGGCCCAGCGCATGGATGATGTTGGCGACGCCGATCGCCGGGATCAGATAGAACGCGGTGAACAGCGTGCCGAAGATGCTGCCGCAGGTGGAAAGCGCGTAAAGTGTCCCGGCCGTGCTTCCGACCGTAGATAACGTTGTCGCCGCGAGCCGGATCGCGTACGGCGAGACCGTGCCGAGAAAAATCCCCGGCACCAGGAAGTAGATCGCGCTGACGATCAATGGATTGGCCCGGGCGCCGAAATCGGTCTCGGCGACCCAGAGGTTCACCGCAGGATAAAAGAAGGGGAGAAAGAAAATCATGACGCCGGGAACGAGGAGCAGCAGCAACAGCTTCGCGAACGAAGGATTTTTCTCCGAGAGCCGCCCGCCCCAGTAGTAACCGGCGGAGAGCGCCGCGAGCACGACCGAGATCAGGCTGCCCCAGACGAAAATCGAGTTGCCGAAGTAGGGCGCGAGCACGCGCGAGCCTACGATTTCCAGCGCCATGAGCACGGCGCCGCTGACAAAAATGATGATGTCGAGCAAGAGATGAATCATTTTATTCTTCCCAGCCCCGGTCGTCGCCCTCGTCCACCAGCGTTACCGGCTCCAGCATCGCTGCGGAAATCCCTTCGATGAATCGCGACGGCCGCGAAAGGACGGCGCCCATGCCGCGGTCGAAAATCTTGATCGGATAGGAGATGAAAAGATTCTCCTTGGCGCGCGTCGCCGCCACGTAGAGAAGGCGCCGCTCTTCTTCCAGCTCCTCCGCGGTGTTGATGTTGTAGAAGGACGGGAACCTTCCCTCCAGCGCCCAGATGATGAAGACCGAGTGCCACTCGAGTCCCTTGGCCGAATGGATCGTCGAGAGAACCAGCGGCCCTTCGTCGGGATCGACCGCCAGCGCGTCGTCCACGCTGTCGGTCGGCGGCTCGAGCGCCATGTCGGTCAACAGCCGCTCCAGGCTCCGGTAGCGCTCGGTCATGCCCTGAAAATGCTCCAGGTCTCTCAGCCGCTTGGGATAATCTTCGGGGTGATTCCGCTTGAGGATCGGCGCGTAATATTGCATCAGGTACTGCGTGTTCTCCGACGGCCGCTGCGCTTCGGAACAGACTTCCAAAACCTGGGCGAGCGTTCTCAGGCCGTGCGCCACTTTGCCTTTCGCGTCGAAGGAACGCAAGCGCTCTCTCGGGTTCGAGCCGTCGAGCAGCCAGTGGATGATCTTCTGGCTCGACTGGGAGCCGACTCCCTCCAGCAGCGAAAGCACGCGTCCCCACGAGATCGCGTCCTGGGGATTGGCGAGGATGCGCAGATGCGCGAGCACGTCCTTGATGTGCGCGGTCTCCATGAACCGGAAGCCGCCGCGCTTGACGAATGGAATGTTGTGGCGCGTGAGCTCGATCTCCAGGTCGAACGAATGAAAGCTCGAGCGAAAGAGCACCGCCATGTCCCACAGCGGCACGCCTTCCTCCCGGAGCTCCAGGACTTTTTGGCAAATGAAGCGGGACTGCATCTGCTCGCTCTCCGCCTGGATCAAGAGCGGCGTGTCGCCTTTTTCCTTGCTCGTGAAGAGGCGTTTCTCGTATTTTTCCGTCGCGCGGGAAATAATTTCGTTAGTGAGGTTCAAGATCGGCTGCGTGCTGCGGTAGTTCTCCTCGAGCGAGATCATCCGCGCGCCGGGAAAGTCTTTGGGGAAGTCCATGATGTTGCGAAAGTTGGCGCCGCGAAACGAGTAGATGCTCTGCGCGTCGTCGCCGACGACCATGACGTTGTCGTGCGTCGCGGCGAGGAGCCGCACGATGTCCGCCTGGAGACGGTTGGTGTCCTGATACTCGTCTACCATGATATAGTGGTAAGTTTCCGAAAGGCGGCGGCGCACTTCCTCGTCGGCGCTGAGAAGCTCTTTGAGCTTGATCAGAAGATCGTCGTAGTCCATCAAAGAGCGGGTTTTTTTATAGTCGACGTAGCGTTCGTAGAGCCGCAAGAGATCTTCGAGAAAGTCGTAGAGATGCGGGTAGTCCCGCTCGATCAGATCCGGAATCGTCCACTGCTTGTTGAGCGCCATGCTGTAGATTTCCGCGACCGTCTGCTTGCGCGGGAAACGTTTTTCCTTGCTGTTCAGTCCCAACTCGGCGCGGAGGAGCTGGACCACGTCCTCGCTGTCCGGCCGGTCCATGATGGTGAACGAAGGCATGAGGTCGATCTTGCGGCCGTAGTGGCGCAGCACCGTGTTGGCGAAAGAGTGGAAGGTCCCGCCGGCCACTTTGTCGCAGCGGTTATCCATCAAGAGGCTCGCGCGCCGGAGCATTTCCTCGGCGGCGCGGCGCGTGAAGGTGAGCAGCAGGATCGCTCGCGGATCGATGCCGATGTCGATCAGGCGCGCGACGCGGTAAACCAGCGTGCGCGTCTTGCCGGTTCCGGCGCCGGCGATGACCAGCACCGGCCCGTCCTTGGCGGTCGCCGCTTCGAACTGCGCGTCGTTCAGCTCCTTGCGGTAATCGATGCCGGAAATAGAACCGGAAGGGAGATCGGTTCGCTTTAAGACGTATTTACGGGCCAAATGATTTCTCCGAGGGCGGTTTTCATAAACTACTAATTTTCCTTCGAGGTAGCAAGCATTCTTTCCTTTGTGACCGGAGGCTGGTACGAATTACTATGTGAGACTGAGAAATTCTCCGGCCGTGGCGTGCACGCTTCTTCTACTCTGCTTTGCGCCGCCCGCTCCGGCCCAGGTCAAGAGCAAGTCCCCGGTGGCCAAGCCGGCGGCGCCGCGCCGGTTGGACAACGAGATAACGCGCGCCAACGCGAAAGTCATCCGCACCGCGACGGAATACCGCGACCAACTCGCGCTACAAATGAAGCGCGAAGAGTTGGAGGCGGACCGGCTCGCGCGCGAATTGGAAACGCGGGCCGGGTTGCTGCAAAAGGGTTACATCGCGCGCTCGGAGTTGGAACAGAGCAAGATTGCGCTGGCCGGCGCGCGCGCCAGGATGGTGGACACGGTGCTTCGGATCGAGCAGGCCGAGATGGTCATCGGCGAGGCGGAAGCGCGCGCCGAATTTGCGTCGCTTCCGCCGCTCCCGGCGGGAGGTTACAGCGAGAGCGGTACTTTTATCCATTACAACGGCAAGGCGCTGTGGTCTCTGGCGGACGCCGGCAAGATCGAGGAGTTTTTTGCCGCCCGCTTCAGTCGTCCCATGCCGGTGAGCGCGCGCGGCGAGACGGAGATCCACCGGCAAATGAAATTCGATCACCGGAACGCCATGGATGTGGCGCTCAGTCCCGACAGCGCGGAAGGACGCGCGCTCATGGAATATTTGCGCAAGGGGGGGATCCCGTTCCTGGCGTTCCGCGGAAAAATGGCGGGCTCGTCCACCGGCGCGCACATTCACATCGGGAAACCGTCGGTGAGACTTGCGGGGCCGTAGAGGATAGAGGACTGAGTGCTGAGGACTGAGCAATGAGTGAAAATGCCAAGTCCTAAGAGGTCTGATCTTGATCAAGCTTGTTCGTTTAGACTAAACTCGCGCCGAGCGGAGGGATAATCACATGAAAGAGCTTACCGCGATTGATCTCCACGAGGCGATTCAAGGCGTTCGCGACGCCGGCAAGGGCCGGCGCGTGCTCTGGCAGGATTCGGAGTCGATCGCGTTTTTAAGCCGCGGGCGCAAGATGAGAACCGATTTTCATATCGACCCGAGCGACGAAGTCACGCTGCAGCTTGCCGGCGAGCAGCGCCTCCACTATCTCACGCCGGAAGGCGAGCAGAAGGTCGCAGTGATTCGCCCCGGACAACTGCTGTTGTGTCCCGGCGGCGTGCCTCATTCGCCGCGAGTGACGGACGACGCCTGGTTTGTCGTTATTGAGCGCAAGCGGCGGAAAGGCGAGCAGGATCGTTTCCTTTGGCTATGCGAGCGCTGCGGCGAAAAGGTTTATGAAGTTTCCGTCGAGGTCGGCGACTATGCGCAAGACCCGGTCGCGCGGGTGCACGAGCGCTTCTATGGAGACGAGTCGCTCAGGACCTGCAACAACTGCGGCGCGGTCGTCCCGTGTCCTGTCTCTTAAATAAAGGGAAGCGTCATGAAGTCTTACGTCGAGTCGCTTTGCAGCTTGGCCGAACGCTATCGCCGCGCTGAGGCGGAAATCATCAAGGGGTATTTCGCCACGCCGCGAAATAGAAAGCAGCACGTTTACTGGCTCAAGGCACAGGCGTTCAAGGAATATTCGGCGATCAAGCCGCTGCTCAAGATCCTCGCGACTTTTTATCCCCGCCTGGACGGCGAAGTGGACCGGCATGAGTTCGAGGAGATCGCCGAGAAGCTGGCCGAGGAAACCAAGCACGCGCGGCTGGTGATGGATCTGCTCGAGGAGCTGGGCGAGAAGAAGCTCAGGCTGGGAGATCTGCCGTGGCTGCCGGCGGATAAAAAACTCGCGCGCGTGCGGGCCCGTTACTCAAAGACCTTTGCCGCGCTGCTGCACGGCTCGAAGACGCCGAGCGAAAAGGAGATGAGGCGGAGGGACGAAGGGCTGGAGCGGGCGGCCGTCACGCTCACCGAAGGAGGCGGCGGGGCGCTTTACGAGGTTTGCGTCCGGTTGAAAAAGGGCGCAATGGAAAGAAAAATCGCAGCCGCGTTCAGGGAAATTTACCGCGACGAGATAGATCACAAAAACGCCGGCGCGCGAAATCTGGCGAACCTCGTGCGCAGCCGAGCGGACTTCGAGCGCGCGGCTGAAATCATCCGGCGTGTATCGAGCCAGCGGCTGCGCATGCGCAACGAGCAGTTCGGATTTCCGTTTAAGGAAGAGAAACTCCGGGCGTTGGAACGGCGTTGCGCGCGATCGCCGAGCGGCTGAATTTCGATTTAAGCGAAGGGAGGGAAACTGTATGAAAACATCTCTTAAAGTCACCGGCATCGATCATGTGGTTCTCCACGTAAAAGATCTATCACGGTCGAAGAAATTCTACGTGGATTTTTTGGGCATGGAGGTCGAGCACGAAAGGTCGTGGCAGCTTTTTCTCAAGTGCGGCAGCCAGGGCGTCGCGCTTTTCGAAGCTGACGACGGCGACGAGATTCACGGCGGCAGTGAGGTGAACCACATGGCGCTGCGCTTGAAATCCGGCGAATTCAAGAAAGTAAAAGCTTTACTGGAAGAGCAGGGCATCGAAGTCACCGGCCGGCGCGGCGATCCGCACTGCATTTATTTCTCTGACCCCGACGGCCACCGGCTGCAGCTATTGACGCCGGGGGAGCAGTAGACAAATCTATGGCTCATGAAATTCACCATGTCGTCGCATTCGAGAAAACGGCTCCATTTACCTTGCGAGTCCGCTTTGAAGACAATAGTTCTCAGGTTATTGATTTTGAGCCCATGTTGAAAGGAAAACTATACGGCCCGTTGCGTGACGCATCGCTGTTCGACCAGGTTTGTATCGATCCTGAAGTCCACACTCTGGTATGGCCCAACGGCGCCGATTTCGATCCTTCGATTCTCCACGACTGGCCTGAGGCTGGCAAGGCACTTCAGAGCCTCGCGGACAATTGGACGTCGCCTCGCCCGGAAACCCATCGAGCCGGCGGTTGAAGCCCATCCTATCGTGCTGCTATTTCTCCAACCGGACGGCACCGGCTGCAACTCCTGACGCAGGAGGAGCAGTAAGAACGGGAGGGGCGTTGAAGGTGTTATTCTCCCAGTTTTTGCTCGTAATCATCATATTGTCGTTGCTGCCAGCCTGTGCCAATAAGTCCCAGGATCAAACGATGCCGCTTGAGGCGACCGAAATCGAACGGGTTCACGTTTCTCAAATCGAAGTCTTTGAAGTCCCATTCGATATTGCGCGAGAAAGGAAAGCACAACTTGCGGTAGACGAGGGTCATCAACCTTGGTGGATCAACGCAGAATCAGTGGCTTGCGCTGAAATCGCAGGTCTTTTGTTACAAAGAAATGTAAAACCGGAGTTAGAGTGGTCTTGCCTAAACAATGTCAAGACTGAAGGATCAGCTACAAAAGCTAGAGTGACTGTTCAGAGGGATAAGGTTCAGTACCGCGTCGATCTCGAACGGCTTATTAGGACTGATGGAATTTGGACGGCTAAAAAAATAGAAGTTGTTAACTCGCCGAACTAGACCTTGTGGCGAGAGGCATCTCAGTTAGTTTTTCCCCGCCACACCGCCGCAACTTCCTCCGCCGTCGCCATATCGAACTGCGTCCGTTCCATTAATTTCAGCGCCATCTCGTGCAGCTCGCGGTTCCGAGAGCCGACGGAGTCTTTTAAGACGACCATATCGTAACCGAGATTACGCCCGCTGCGCGCGGTGCCTTCGACGCCGCCCTCGGTGGCGACGCCGCCGATGACGATCGCTTGTATGCCTCTGCTTCGCAGCATGAGATCGAAATCAGTTCCGATGAAGCCGTCGGGCCTGCGCTTTTGAAAAACGATATCGCTCGGTTCCGGCTTCAGCTCTTCGACGATTTCCCGTCCGTGCGGATCGTCTTTCTCTTTTAGCAACTGGGCGACGTCTGTAACGTTCGCCCGCTTCATCCGCAGCCGCACCCAAACTCCGGCCTCTTCCTTGGCGATATCGAAATGCGTCTGCACGGAATAAAAAACCTGCACGCCCGCCCGGCGCGCCAGCCCGGCCAACGTCTTCAAGTTCGCCGCGATGTCTTTATAGTTGAACGCGTTCGGCGCAATGGCATACTCCATGTCCCAGAGAAGCAGCGCGGCGCGCGACGGCTCGACGATTTCCGCCAAAGTGTTCGGAATCTTTTTTCCTGCGAGATCCAACATGGTTGCTCCTTTAATAACTCAAACGGCAAAATACCGCTCTGCCAACGTTTTAACAAGAGTTTCGGGTGGAAAGACCTTACGTTGAGCGCGACGGTTCCAACCATGGCTGCCATGGCCACTTGACCTCATACACAAAATTGCCGTAAATTGGTGTATGAGATCCCAAGGAGGCGACTATGCATAGGACGAATATCGAGCTGGACGAGAAGCTGGTGAAAGAAGGAATGAAGCTTTTTCAGAAGAGATCCAAGAAAGAGCTGATCAACTTTGCCCTTCACGAGCTGATTCGCCGGGAAAAGGCAAAGGGAATATTGGCTCTGGAAGGCAGGATCAAGTGGGAGGGCAATCTCCGCGAAATGAGGAAGGGAAGATTTGCGAGTACTGATTGATACCTCGGTCTGGATCGATTTCTTCCGCGGAGCGCCGTCCCACGAAAACGCGCTTCTCAAAGACCGCTTAAGCCGTCGCGATCATGTTTTCGTTGCCGGAGTGATCGTTCAGGAGATCCTCCAAGGGATCAGGGACGATTCGGAATATCGCTCCGTCAGGGAATATCTGCGTTTCTTCCCCCATGTGGATGCGGAACTCTCCGATCATGTAGAGGCGGCCGACATCTATCGGGCCTTGAGAAAAAGGGGTCTGACCATCCGTAGTCCGATAGACTGCTTGATTGCGGCGGTGGCCTTGCGACACAGTCTTTTCCTTCTCCACAAGGACGCCGACTTTACTCTTATTTCGCGATACTACCCGCTGGGACTCGTCAAGTGAGTGTTTCCAGGTAAATCACTTCCGGCTCGTGCGGCTCCGGGAAAACTTTTTCCGCTTCGAGCACGGCGACGTTTAGATCCTGCCCGGTTAAAATCTCGTACAGCTTGCCCATCGCCGCGGGCGTGTTGAGGCGCGTGAGACCCTGCGCGCGTCCCATCTCCTGCATTTGATTCACGGCGCTCATGAGCGGAAGCGGGAAATCGAGCGAGGCGGCGACTTCGAGCGCCTGGCGTATATCCTTATAACTGTTGCTGAGCGCGCCGCCGTGGATATTATTCCGCTTGAAAAAGTCCTCCAGCCGCGCCGCGGATTCGCGCGAGCCGGTGGTTTTGAGAAGCTGGAGAAACAGTTTGGGATCGAGACCCTGCGCCATGAGCCAACTGGAGACCTCGGCGGCGACGATGCTGTTCGCGGCGGCGAACATAATGACGGCGATCTTCATCGCCTTGGGCATCCAGGCTTCCGGCACACAGATAACTTTCCGGCCGAGGTCTTTTAAAATTCCGAGAGACTTATCCAGCGCGTCCTTTTTTCCGCCGACGACGATCGAAAGAAGGCCGCTGGGAATGGTGACGGCCGGCGCGCCGGCGGCGTGGAGCGTCGCGCCGAGGAAGCCGGCGTGTTTTTTCTCCAGCTCTTGTTCGAGAGCGCGCGCGAAGATCGGATCGGTTCCGCTGAGATCGACAAGAACGAAGCCGGGCTTTATGCCGGCGAGAACTCCGTTCTCTCCGAACGCGGCGGCCTTTACCTCCGTACTCGATGGCAGGATCGTCAACGTGATCTCTGCGACGGCTTCCCGCGCCGAATTTGTTTTCACGGCTCCAAGCTCCGCGAGGGCGTTCACCGCTTCGGGATTCAAGTCGTAGACTTTTAAACGATAGCCTTTCGCGAGCAGGCGCTCGGCGATCGGCCCTCCTGCGTTTCCCAGACCGACGATTCCAATTGTATTCATGACTACGGCTGGCGTTTTCTCAGCGCCTCTTCGGCGATCTTCTGCACCGCATTGATTTTCGCCGGGTCCTGGTTCTGCGCCGCGTTCAACATGAAATAATCCACGCCGCTCTGCGGCGCTGCCCAAGAAGGCAGGTCGTCTTTAGAAATGTCCATTCGCAACGAATTAGTCTCGCTGTATTTCTGCCACGCGATCTGGCCTTCGCGCGAGAGCACCCAGTTGAGGAACACTTTTGCGGCGTTCAAGTGCGGCGCCCGGCTGAGCAGCGCCATGCAGCAGGCGCCGCCGCCCATGATCTCGCCTTCTTTCAACGGATGCGGCAGCAGATCGACCGGCAGCCCCTGCTGCTTGGCGCGCACGATCGGCTGTCCGCTGCCGATGTAAAATAAAATTTTCCCCTGCCCGAGCCAGTCCGTGCCCTGTTCGAGATGGCGCGTGACGAGGATGTCGGTCTCGGTGAGGAGCCGCGTGATGAAGCGCGCGCCCAGCGCCGGCGAGTAATAAAAAAATACGAAGATCTCGCCGCCGCCGCCGGAACCGAGGGGATCGAAGGTCCCGAGCTTGCCTTTGTATTTCGGCTTCAACAAATCCCACCAGGATTGAATCTCTTTCGGATCGAGGAGATTCGTGTTGTAAGAGCCGCGCCGGGTTCCAACCTCGCCTGTGAGCAGAATGGCGGACTGATTTTGCGGGTCGGCAAACCACAATTTTTTCTGCCACCACGCCGACTCGTCGTACACCTCAGGCAAAATCAGATGGGGACGAAGCGGCTCCAGCTTCCCCGGAGGATAGGCGACGTAGCTGGTGGAGCCGCCCATGATGAGATCGGCGAGATATTTCCCCGCGCGCCGCTCGGACAAAATCTTCTGCGTCAGGTCCGACCCTTTTCCGGGCAGGAAGTTGATCTTGATACCCGGATACGTTTTCTGAAACGCGTCCCAGAGCGGACGGTACATCGGATTGTGCGGGCCGTAGATCGCGACCTCGCCCTCGCGCCTTGCGGCCTGAACCGTTTTCTCCCAATCCGGTTTCCAACTTTCGGCGGCGCGGGCCGAAGACAGCGCGGCGAGATGAGGTAGAAAAAGAAATACGAGCGCTTTCCGCATCGATGGCTTCATGGTCGCTTCCAGTTTGCGGCGTATTAGGCTAAATTGCCCGCTGCTAAACATATGTTAGGGGCAAAAGTTCGTCAATGAGAAAAGTTCCCGCGCTCGACATCCGCAACGTCGGTTATTCGATCGACGGGAAAAAAATCCTCGATTCGGTAAGCTGGAGGGTCGAGCCCGGCGAGCACTGGGTCATCCTCGGCCCGAACGGCTCGGGCAAGACGACGCTCTTGAGAATCGCCTGCGGCTTTCTCTGGCCCAATGCGGGCGGCGACGTTTATCGCAAGGGCCGGGCGCTCCTCAATCTTCCCAAGCTCAGAAAAAGCATCGGGTGGGTCAGCGCGGCGCTGGCGTCGCAGATCCCGCCGCGCGAGCCAGCGTTGCGAACCGTGGTCTCGGGAAAGTTTGCGCAGATGGGGCTTTTCGAGTGGCCTTGGGACGCGCCGAGCAAGAAGGACTACGCGCTCGCGGAAGAATATCTTAAACAAATGGGCGCTTCCTCGCTCAGAGATCAGGAGTTCGGCACGTTGTCGCAAGGCGAGCAGCAGAAGGTTCTTATTGCTCGCGCAAGAATGACGCACCCCTATCTGATTTTACTCGACGAGCCGTGCGCCGGATTGGATCCCGGCGCGAGAGAGAATTTTATTGAGAGCTTGCGCAAGCTTGGGAAGCAGAAAAAAGTGCCCGCGCTCGTCTACGTCACGCATCACGTGGAAGAGATCCTGCCTATGTTCAAGAAGACGCTGATCCTGAAGGAGGGAAAGGTGCTCGCGTCGGGAAAGACGAGCGCGCTGCTGAAGCCGGACGTATTGGATAAACTCTACGGCGTGTCGCTTCGCGTTGTCAGAAAAGGCGGGCGGTACTGGCCGATCGTCGGGTGAAGCATTTTCAGCTTGCAGCGAAGGAAAGGGCAGAAAGAGAGATTCTTCGCTGCGCTCAGAATGACAGATGCTGCGTGTATGTCATCCTGAACGAAGTGAAGGATCTCTCCGAAATAATCGCTGCCGGATATCCGGCGCGCTTGACCCCGAAGGAATTTGTCACTACTCCTAGAAGGAATCCGTTGTAGAATTTGCAATTCCGGGAGGTAAGAAAGAATGGCGCCACGCGTTAAGGTTTTCGATTGTGACGGACACATCATCGAGTCGATTCCCGAAATGGCGAACTATATGGACCCGGCGATCCGCGACGTGGCGCTGCGGCCGTCGCGAAACCGCCAGGGAGTTTTCGCCGGGCTCGACGCGATTCACTACCCGCGGAATCTGGGCGAATCGGGCGAGATCGTGCCGCCGGCGCGCCCGCGCGTCAACGCGAGCAATCATCGCATGGGCTCGGCCGAAGATTGGGTCGCGTTTCTCGACAAGGCGGAGTTCGACGAGACCGTGCTGTTTCCGTCGGAAGGGCTTTCCGTCGGTTTCATCCAACAGGCGGACTACGCCGTGCTCGTCTGCCGCGCTTTCAACGACTACGTCGCAGACCGTTACCGTCGAGTAGACAGGCGCCTTCATCCGGTGGGATTGATTGCGATGCAGGACGTCAAGGCGGCGGTCAAGGAGCTGCGCCGGTTGGTTCTCGATCTCGGACTCCCCGGCGCGATGCTGCCTTCGCGCGGCCTGCCGCTTCATCTCGGCCATGAATACTACTGGCCGGTTTACGAAGAGGCTGCAAAGCTCGGTTGCGTGCTCGGGATTCACGGCGGTTCGAGCCTCGGCCTGGGCGCGGATACTTTCACCGACGCGTGGGCCGCGCGCACGCTGCGCCACCCGATTCCGCTCGCGCTCGAAATGGTCGGTCTCATTTATCACGGCGTGTTCGACCGCTACCGCGATTTGCGCGTCGGGTTTTTCGAAGGCGGCTGCGCGTGGGTGATCCTGCTGCTCGATCGAATGGAGCGCGACGAGAGCGTCTACACGACGCCGGCGGGAAAGCGACGCTCGCTGCAAGAGTATCTCGCCAGTGGCCAGGTGTTGGTCGGTTGCGAGGGCAACGAAGAGATTCTTTCGTACATCTCGAAGCGTATCGGTCTCGATGCGTTCGCCTACGCCTCGGACTATCCGCACGAGGTCGATCTCGTCGCGGCGAAGCAGATGATCGACGAGACGTTCGCGCGAACCGACATTTCCCAGGCGGAGAAAGAGGCCGTGCTGGGCGGGAACGCGCGGAAATTTTTCCGGATGTAAATCCACCGTTCTTGCGACGCGGGCGCGGTTTTCCGTTCGAGAGCTCCCGCCGCGATCTTTTTCATCCTTGAAAAGCCAGATGAAGCACCCGCTGAAGCAGGCGATCTTCGGCCCGAATCACCGCTGGTGGGCGCTCGCCGTAGCCGCGCTCGCGACGTTCATGGTGACCACCGACGCCGGACTGCTCAGCATCAGCCTGCCGGTTATCGTCGAGGAATTCCACGTCGATCTCGCCGTCGGAGGCTGGCTTCCTTTCATCTACGCGCTGGTCACGGGCTCGCTTTATCTTCCCTGCGGCCGGCTCTCCGATCTGTTGGGCCGCAAGCGGACGCTCAGCGCGGGTTTTCTTATCTATACCCTGACTTCGCTCATGGCCGGCTTCTCTCAAAGCATCGGCCAGGTGATTTTTTTTCGCGGCCTGCAGGCGGCCGGCAGCGCGCTCATGATGGCGAACACCTTTGCTCTCGTGACCGCGCTGTTTTCACCCGCCGAACGCGGCCGGGCGATGGGAATATCCGGCGGGATGATCTCGGCGCTCGGATTCGTCATCGGCCCGGCGCTGGGCGGACTCATCACCTACACGATGGGCTGGCGCTCCGTGTTCTACGTGAGCTTTTGTCTCGGCGTCGTGGGGTTTCTTGGGACGCGCATCATCCTGCTCGACGAGAAAGCGCGCGCGGCGGGCGCGCGCGGCAGGGAGCCGTTCGATTTTGTCGGCACCGGGACGTTCGCGCTGAGCCTCACGACACTGTTATTGGCTCTCACCGCCGGGCAGAAAGGATTGTGGAATACTTTAGTCGTTCGCTCCGAGCTGGCGCTGGCGGCATTCTCGCTCGCCGCTTTTCTCTGGTGGGAAGGGCGCGCCCGCCATCCTTTGCTCGATCTCGGGCTTTTTCGCATTCGCTTGTTTGCCGCCGGCAATATCGCGCGACTTACAAGCTTCGTAACCGTCAGCATGAATCAGTTGATCATGCCGTTTTTTCTTCAGCTCGGTCTGGGGCTCGATACGCTGCGCGCGGGACTTTTTATGGCGACCGCATCGGTCGGCCTCGGCGTGCTCTCGCCGTTTACCGGCTGGCTCTCGGACCGCATCGGCGCGCGGCTTCTCGCGTCGTCGGGGCTCGGGCTCATGGGAATCTCTTTTTTAAGTTTGCGCTCTTTGGATCTCGGCGCATCCACGGCCGATATCGTTCTCAGGCTCGGCCTTCTTGGAATCGGCCTCGGCCTCTTTCAGACGCCGAACAATAATTCGCTGATGAGCTCGATTCCGCCGGAGCGATTGGGCGTGGGCTCTTCGTTTCTGTCGATCGTCCGCAGCCTGGGGATTTCCATCGGCGTGGCGACCGCCAGCGCCATCGTGAGCTCGAGGCTGGTGGCGGTTACCGGGCAGACCTCGCTCGATGCCCTCAGAAGCGCGGCTGCTTCGGAAAACACACGGAGCTTACTGTCCGCCTTCATGCAAGGCTATCGAGCCACCTGTCTCACCGCGGCCGTCCTCTGTTTCATCGGAGCGTTGGCCGCGACAGTGCGGGCACCGCAATGGGAAAAATGAAAGTAAGGCGCTACCGAGCTTCGACGGCTTCGCCGAGGCGAAGAAAGATCAGCTTGAAGCCCGCGATATCTTTTTTCAAAACGCGGCGCGCGGCCTCGGAATAGATCTCCGCCTGGTGATGGTAGCGGGACGCGGCTTGCGCAAGATCTTTTCTTTCCACTCTGTCGGTCTTGTAGTCGGCAAGAAAAACCCGGCCGTCTTTTTCATACATGAGATCGATCACTCCTTCCATGATCGCGCCGTTCCACGGGATCAGCAACGGCATTTCACGCCCGAGAATCTGCGCGGCGCTCAGTTCGCGATAGGCGTCGGAAGCAAAGAAGGAGGCCAGGATTTCTTCGAGCTCGCGTTCGAGCCGTTCGCGATGCGCCTGTCGATCGGGCGCGATCCACCGGCTCAGGAACGGTTCCAAGCCCGCCTGGAACTCCGCCGGATCGCCGCTGAAGTCCCAATTCTCCAAAAAACGATGTGCCAGGTCACCGATCAGAAGAGACTGCTCCGAGGACATTAAAAGCTTTTTCCTTTCACTTAGCGACTCGGACAACTCGGCCTCGCGGCGCTTGAGCAGCGTCGGCGTGAGAAAGAGATCCGTCTTTAAGGCGGCTTCGCACTCTCGAGCACGGCGCTGCCAGAGCTGCGCGTAGGATAGCCAATCGATTTGCAGCGGTATTTCTTGCGCCGCCCGCTGCGCTTTTCCCGGGGGGCTGAGGCTTTCTTCCACGACTTGCAGCTCGATCGTTCCTTTACCGGCGGCAAGAACACGCGCCGTCTCTCCGGCGGCAATCGCCTCGCCCAACGTCTCTTCGAGCAGCGACAGATAGCTGCCGGGAGATTTTTTCTCCGTCGGCGCGCAAGAGATCATCAGGTGCTCGCGCGCCCGGGTCATGGCGACGTAGAGCACGCGCTTTTGTTCTTCGTGCTCGCGCAGGCGCTGTTTTTCTTCGATGTAGAGTCCGGCGAGGCTCCAGTAAGATTCCGTGCGCAACCCCGCGAGTCCCGTAGACCAGTCCTGTAAGACCGCCGGCTCTTTCGCTCCCGCCTGCTGCGGCGCCGCGTGGCACCCCGCCAGAACGACCACCGGGAATTCGAGCCCTTTGGATTTGTGAATGCTTAAAATTCTGATCGCGTCCAGATTTTCTTCCGCTAGCGCGCTCTCCGCTTCTTCTTTGATCTCCAGGACCCTTGATTCGAGCCGCGTGATGACCTCTTTGAACGTGCTCAAGCCTTCTCTTCCCATGACCTCGGCCTGGTAGCGGAGCTTCTCCAGGTTGGCCACCGCCTGCTCGCCGTGAAACGAACCGGCGGCCAACAGGCGAACCGGCAAGGCGTCGAAAACGCGCGCGATCGCTTCTCCGACGGGCAAACTTCGAATCTCACGGTGTAGCTTGCCGAGTATTTCGTAAAGTTCTTTTACATTGGAGAGCGGCTTTTGGTCTTTACCCGTGAAACGCTCCGCGACGCGAAAATCCAGCAGGCGCAGGCGGTGAAGCTCATAAATCTCGGCGTCGGTAAGTCCGCCCAGCGGCGAGCGTAGCACGCCCACGAGCGCGAGCCGGTCGTGCGGGTTGTCGATCGCGCGCAGCAGGTTCACTGCGTCGATGACTTCCTGGACGGCATAGAAATGCCGTTCGCCCTCGACCACGTAGCCGATACCGCGTCTGCGCAGCGGCTCGAGGTAGTGGTGGACGTCGGTCAATTTTCTCAGCAGTATCGCGACATCCTTGGCTTGAACGGTACGCGGTTTTCCTTCTCCGTCCGCAATCACCGCCTTGCCCAGCACTTCTTCCTCGAGCCAGCGGGCCAAACTCTCGGCTTCGAGCCGGCGCCCGAGCTCGATATCGAGCTTGTCGTTGCCACCGCGAATTTTTCGGATGGTTACCTTGCGGAAGGGGAGAGCATTTCGTTCCTCGTCGCCGCTCCTCGCGGGCGCGGGGCCGATCGCGACATACTCGGGCTGCAAGCCTTCTCTCGGTCGGATCAGCCGATCGAAAATTCCGTTGACGACGTCGAGAATTTTTCCATGGCTACGGAAGTTGGTCGTGAGCCGGCATTCGATGCCGTTTTGCGCCATGATGATTTTCTCCACGACTTCCAGATAGGCTTCGATGTCGGCGCGGCGAAACGCGTAGATCGATTGCTTCGGATCGCCGACCACGAAGATTTTTCCCGGAGTGAGCTTAACGTCTTTCCAGTTGGTCGCCTGCCGTCCGATCTCTTCAGCCAGGTAAATCAAAATCTCATACTGGATAGGATCGGTGTCCTGGAATTCATCGATCAGGATCGCCTGGAAGCGGCGCTTCAGTTGCTCGCGCACCGGCGCATGGTCGCGCACGAGAGTTCGCGCGCGCGCGAGCAGGCCGTCGAAGGAGATCAGTCCAGCGCGGGTAAACGCCTCGCGAAAATGCTCCGCGAACGGGATGAGCAGCGCGCACAAGTCTCGCGTCAAAGCATCGTCCACCCGGCAGAGCGCCCTGGCGACGCGGACGATTTCCTGCGCCTCGCGGTAATCTTCTTCCGGCCATCCCTTGAGCTTTTTGTTGAGACTGCCCGAGAGCGAATCGCGCTCGGTTTTAAAAATCTCGGCGCCGCCGGAAGCGCCCGCGCCGAGGAATTTTTGCATGATCGCATGAGCGGCGCGGACGAGCTTTTCGTTGCTCCTCGTTTCCGGGTGCCGCTGTAAGAGCGCGGCGGCTCTTTCTTCCAGTCCGCGCAGCCAGTCGGCGGTCGCCTTGGATATTCTAAAGTCGCGCGAAAGCGCGCCGAGTCTTTGAAGATCGACCGTTTCGGAACATAGAGAAGAGGCCAGCGCGCGGATCTCGTTCAAATCGATTTTGCGCAAGACTCGCTTCCAGTCTTCTTGCCGGGCGCTTCCGTGAGAAAGTTCTTGATCCAGCCAGGTCCCCCACGACTCGTCGAAGAGGCGGTCGAAGCGCGCGCCGTCGTCTTCGATAAACTGCGGATCGACGCCGCTTTCCATGGGGTACAATCGGAGCAGCGTCGCGGCGAAGCTGTGGATGGTTCCAATCTCGCTGCGCTCGATTTGCCGGAGCGCATCCAACGCGCGGCGATCCAATCTTTCCTTCGTGAGATGATATCGAGCCATCAAGGCGCGGACTTCCGCGCCGGTCTCCGCGTCTTTTGCCGCCGCTGGAGAGGCGTCCAATCGGACCGCGACGTAAGATTCCAACCGCTCGCGCAGGCGCATTTTTATCTCGTGGGCGGCTTTGTTGGTGAAAGTGAGCGCGACGATCTGCGTGAGCTTCGTTTCCGGATCGCGCATCAAGAGATGCGCCAGCCGGTCGATCAACAGGCGCGTCTTTCCCGTGCCCGCGCCCGCCGTGACCGCGACGTTGCGGTCGAAGGTGGTTGCGGCCTGCTCGCGCTCCAGGGCATCCGGCAACCGAGGCGCCGTCGTCATGTGGGTTCGACCTTTTTGTCCCTCAAGTCCGAATGGGCTTTGCGCCGGAGATCTCTTTCGACTCTCCACATCGTCGGGCGGTGGTTTTTTCGGCAGGTCTCCGAGACCTCGCAATACCGGCAGTAATCGGCCGGCTGAATGAAAAACAAACCCCGGCGGATCGATTCCGCCAGGAACGCTACCGTTTCTTTCAACGCCGCGCCGCTCCGGCCGTCCCAGGCGTCGCCCGGCAGACTCTCCACGACCAGCGGACCTTCGGGCCACTGCGGCGCGAGAAAATAAAATGCGGCGCCGATGGCGGCGCCCGCGTCTTTCGAGGCGCCGGCTCGTTCTTTTCCCAGGAGCAGATAAAACGGCAGCTGGAGCCTCAGGCCGCGGAGCGCGGAGCGCAAAAGATCTTTGTCCGCGGCATGGCGCGACTTGGCGGATTTGAGCTTGTAATCGACGACGCGATAGCGGTTCTCCGCCGGCTGATAATCGATCCGGTCCATGCGTCCGCGGATGGTGAGCCCGCTTAAAGGCTTCGGCCAGCTCTCCGGCAGCCGCACCGCGGCATCGCATTCCAACGCCCAGGGCGCATATCCGGACGCGCGCAGCTCTTCGAGATCGCGTAGAACCGCCTGTTCGAGCAGCGCCGCGATGCCTTCGCGCTGGATTTCCCAGGCGAGCGGATAACCGACGGGATTATTTCGTTCGAAATCGACAAAGACTTTTTGCGTCACTGCTTCGAGAATGGCTGCGGCCTGCCCTGAGCCTGTCGAAGGGGTATCCATCGATTTGTTATGCGGGAAAAATTCACGATCGATGAGCTCCCGATAAAATAATCGCAGAATCGAATGGACGATCTGTCCCTCGTCGGCTGCGCCGGGCCCGGCAATCCGTTCCGGCTGCTCGAGCCGCTCCAATCCGAGCAGATTTCGGGCGAAGAATTGAAACGGACAGCGGGCGTACGCTTCCAGCGAAGTCGGCGACAGGCCTTCTTCGGCAACCCGGTTCCAGAAATCGACGACCGGACCCACGACTCCGTCGTGTTCGGCAAGGACGTCCGTGATCGTTTCCAGCCGCCGGGTGACTTCACTGCCTCGTCGGTAGAGAGACGGCGACGGCAGGCAGAGATCGAGCAGCGGCATCGGGTCTCTCGAGGTGAGAATCAACCGGGTCGCCAGCTCCTCGGGCGGCAAGAGTTCTATGCGGTCGAACGGCTCAAGAACCGACTTCTCCATGGCGCCGCGCGGGACGACGACTTTTTTGATGCTCTCTCCGCCGACGGCGCGGCCGAGCTCGTCGAGATACCAGGACGGCGCGAGCGGCCTGCCGCCCTCGTCGTTTCTCTGGTGCAGACAGTAGAGCCGCTCTTTCGCGGCGCCGACCAGCAAGGTAAAGAGCAGTCTCTCCTCATCGAAGCCGCCGAGCTTGGTCGCGACTTTATATCCCAGCACGGTTTCCAACAGCTCTCGCTCGCGGTCGCGCAGAAAGGCGTCCTCGCGGATGGTCCGGGGAAAGAGGCCTTCGTTGAGGCCGACGATAAAAAGCGCGCGGAAAGAAATTCCTCTGGCCGCCATCGCGTCCAGAACCGCGACTCCTCTCGCGCTGGGCTCGCTCACGGGAACCGAGGCGCGTTCGAGCCAATGCTGATACGTTTCGAGGAAGTGGCCCAGCGAAACTTTTTCGCCGACGGCATCGAGCGCGGAAAGCCGGTCGAGAGTCTCGCCGATCAGCTCCGCCGTTCCGGCGCCAGGGGAATTTTCGTTGGGCTCGACTCGCAACCATTTCTTTTGCAGGCCGCGCCACAATTCCACATGGCGGCTCCAGGCCGCTTCCTTGGGCAGCGCCGCCATATCTCCGTAAAGCTCGGTGAAAAGATGCCACAAAGTCTGAATCTGCTCCGCCGGAACCTTTATATTCTTGGGTTCGCTGTCTTCCTCCGTGTTCTCCGCCAGCACGACGTCGCGGGCAAGATACTTTTCCAATCGCCGCCATTCGTCGACTCCCTTGCCGATGCCCAACCGCCGGGTCGCCAGATCCCAAAGGTCCGGCCGGGGCGCGACTGCGTCCCGAGCCGAAGGGCGTCCGTTGAAAAATACGGAATCGAGCAAGTCGATGACGCGAGAGCGAAGATAGCCTTTCAAAGGCAGATTGATGAGAAGCAGGACCGCCTTGGTGAGCGGATGTTGAACGAGCGGCTCCTCGGCGGAGGAGGCCATGGGGATACAATGCTGCGAGAAAATGTCTTTAATCCACGGCAGGTAAGGTTCGAGCGCGCGGCCCACGACTCCGATCTCTTCGAAGGCGAATTTCTCATCCGATACGAGCCGCAGAATTTCCTTGGCCGCGGTCTCGATCTCTTCGCGCCCGCTGGAGCAACTGAAAACCGTGATGGGAAAATCGTCGAGCTTGGATTTTCGCGCCGGGTCCGCTGCGCCGGCGAAAAGCGGGAGGAGCGAGGGGCGGGAGGTGATCCGCTCGGGCGCGGCCAAGTTGCGGATCTGCGCTTCGCCGTCGACGAGACCATGCACGTATCTCTCATAGAAGCGCTCGGCGAACGTCCATGCGGGATGTTTCGGTTGGTCATGAACGAGCGGAAAGAAGAGCGTGGCGGGATAATGGCGCGCCACGGACTGGAAAAGATCGAGCTGCACCTGCGTCAGGTCGTAAAACCCATAGTAGAAAACGCGCTGAAACCGCTTCAGGTACGACGATGCCGGCGCCTGATCGAGCGCCATGACATCCAGATCGGCGTAATCCCGCAAGTTCCAGGTCTCGCAGCCGGCGAGAAAAGTCTGAAAGAGCAAGAGAATATTCTCAACGCTTTCCGTGCCTTCTTCGAAGAGATCGCCCTTGACCGCTTCGAGAGCGGTCGTGGGATTGACGGCGCCGTCTTTCAAGTCTCGTAAAGTTTGCCAGAGCGCGGCGGCGCCCCCGGCTTTTTCGTCCAGACCGGCGAACGGCCCGGCGCCGGGAAGCCCGATCCTGAGAATCTGGCGTAATATTTCTTCGAGAAGCGCGTTGTCGCGCAGCAACGGAGCCTCTGCGCCGTGGCGCTCCTCCCAAAGACGGAGCGAGAGCTGGTAGAAAGTCAGAATGTGCACGTTGAGGAGATTCAAGCCGCGCTCTCGGGTCAACAAAACTTTGAGCCGGCGTCTGAGGGAGCCGGAGGGAACCAGAATCAGAATGGGAGAGAGAGCCGCTTCGTTTTTGTAACGGAGAATCTCTTCGACCAAGGCGTCTTCGAGGTGAGGATGAAAGGGACCGAGGAATACTTCCATAAAATCGTATGGCTAGAGACTAACAACAATGTCGGTCAGGGTCAAAGAATTTAAGCAGGCCCGTGAATGAGCCTCATCTACCCACCGTGCGCCCGGAAATCATAAGTTGGTTGCAAATCTCCGGGCAAAGTTTTAAACCAAAAGGCAAGAACTTCCTCCATGTCGTTCCAACAAAAAATCTCGCGCCGAATATTTCTTCTCTTCATTTCTCTCGTCATCGCGTTCCCGTCTTTATCCCTCGCGCAGCAGGGGGGCGTCGTCTCGGACAACGAGCTGGCGACCAAAGCCGGCATGGATATTCTCAAGGCGGGCGGCAACGCGGTCGACGCCGCCGTTGCGACGGCCTTCGCTCTGGGGGTCGTCGATCAGTCGGCGTCCGGCTTGGGCGGCGGCGGCTTCATGGTGATTTATCAGGCGAAAGAAAAGAAAGCCCATGCGTTGGATTTTCGCGAGACGGCGCCGGCGGGCGCGCGGAGAGAACAGTACCTTAAAGACGGGAAGCCCGTGTCGAGCTTGAGTCTCACCGGCGCGCTCGCCGTCGCCGTTCCCGGCGAGGCGGCGGGTCTTGCGGATGCGCTCAAGCGCTTCGGCACCTTGCCTCTGGCCAAGGTGATGGCGCCCGCGATCCGCTATGCGACCGAAGGTTTTTCCCCTCAGGTTCGCCTGCGTTACGCGCTGGAGCGCCAGCTCCCGAACATCCGGAAAAATCCCGATCTCGCGCGCGTCCTGCTGGTCAAGGACGAGCTTCCCGGCGAGAGCGAACCGCTCCGCCAGCGCGAGCTGGGCGAGAGCTTGAAGGCGATCGCGGAGCATGGGCCGCAGGTCTTCTACGAGGGCTGGATCGGCCAGGCGATCGCGGGGAGGATCAAGAAAGAGAACGGCGTGTTGACGCTCGAAGATCTCAAGAGCTACAAGCCCGTCTGGCGCGAACCGATCATCGGCCATTACCGCAAGCGGACGGTCATCACGATGCCGCCGCCGAGCTCCGGCGGCATCGCGCTGGTCGAGATGCTCAATATTCTCGAGGGCTATAAGATCGGCTCGCTGCCGCACAACTCCGCGACCTATCTTCACCTGCTCGCCGAAGCGCTAAAGCACGCCTTCGCCGATCGCGCTCAGTATCTTGGCGATCCCGATTTCGTGCAGATTCCCGCCGAAAAGCTCCTCTCCAGGGAGTACGCCTCCTGGACGCGCGGCAGGATTTCGCCGGCAAAAACCTTTCCGCCGAAATATTACGGTCTCGCCTCTTACCAGGCGGAAAAAGGCGGCACGACCCATTTGGGCGTGGTCGATAAATCCGGCAATGCGGTCGCGTGCAGCTTGACGATCAATACCCAGTTCGGCTCGAAAATTCTGGTTGCCGAGACGGGAATCATTTTAAATAACGAGATGGACGATTTCGCCATCCATCCGGGAACGGCCAATGTCTTCGGCCTGATCGGCAACGACGCCAACTCGCTGCAACCGAAAAAGCGTCCTCTCAGCAGCATGACTCCGGCGATCATCCTCGAAGGCGAGAAGGCCGTGCTGGTGGTCGGCGCGTCGGGCGGGCCGCGGATCATCAGCGCCACGTTGCAGACGGTTCTGAACGTTCTCGATTTCCGTATGCCGCTTAAAAAAGCGCTGGAGTCGCCGCGCATCCATCATCAGTGGATGCCCGATGAAATCGCGGTCGAAAGCAAGATCCCGGTAGCGACCCGGAAGTCGCTCGAGCGGCTCGGTCACAAGGTTCAGGAAAAAAATTCGTTGGGATTGGTGGAGGCGATCGCAGTCAAAGGATCGAAGTTAACCGCGCAGCCCGATCCGAGAAAAGAGGAGACGGCGGCTGCGGGGCAAGGAAAATAGAAGGGCGTTGCGAGAAGCGCCCCTGACGATCGAGCGACGAATTAAATGAAACCCAAAATCAAGCGCGGCGACGCGCGCGGCGCGCCCGAAGCGCTTGGAAAAGCGTCCAGCCGAGCGCGAGCCAGTTGCTCACCCGGAGAAATTTGATCCGGCGGCCCCCCAAAAACGCAGTGATGCCCATGAGGGCGCCGGAATTGTCCTTGATCTTTCGAATCAAACCCCTGGCAATGTGGGCCCATTGGATCGATCGCGCGAGCCGCTCGCAGCCCTCGGCCAGCCGCTCTCGCTGTCCTCCGGATCGGAGGATCAAACTTTCGCGCCGCCGCGCGAGATCGGCTAATTTATTGCTCACGGTTAGGACCTCAGGCGCTCGCGGTCTTTGACAAATTCAGAAATCGTTGCAGAGAGGAATTTCGGCAGGGCGGCGGCTTTGCATCGCATGACGAGAGCCACGATCAAGCCTGCCAGCAGGTACAATGCGGCCAAGCCGCCCACCGCTAGCAGCCGGTGCGTATCCCAGAACAGCACGATCACGAAGATCGTCAGCAGGATCACGCCGACGCTGAAGCAGAAGAGCGAGATCGCGGCAAGCAGAAGCATCCGCTTGAGCCGTTCCATCTCCTCTTCGAATTCCGTCGAAGCGAGTTCCAGCCGCGTGTGGAGCAGCGCGGCGAAATCGGTCATCACCGCCTTGAGCGAGGCAAAAAAGCCCGGCTCGCGGTCGGCGCCCGTCTCGCTGAGTTCGTCGGCCATGATCGGAAAATTTAATCGCGGCGAATGAGAAGCCCGAGCACCAGGCCGATCCCGGCCGCGATGGCGACGGCGCTCCAGGGATTTTTTTGCACGTAATCGCATGCCGCTACGGCCGCGTCTTTGGTCTTCTCGATCAAGATATCTTCGGCGTCCGCCAGCGTCTCTTTTCCCTCTTTGAGGCTCTCTTCGATGCGCCGTCTTACCGCGGCGACCTGCTCGCCGGCCTGGCTGGCGGTCGCCTTGAGCAAAGCCTCGGTGTCGCCGATCAGAGCTTTCAGGTCGGAGACCAATTTGTCCGCTGTCCCTTCCATATTTGCACCTCCATTTTCTAACCTTCTATGATAGTGACCGCAGCCCGGACAATCAAGGAGCGGCCCGATAAAAGATCCCGCGCTCGGCTCCGACAGTTGACTTCATCCCCCCGGTAACCTAACATCAGTCAGCCCGCTTCCCAGCTTTTTCACCTATTCAAGGAGGAGAGAGATGAAGTCATCCAAGCCGATTCTTGGCCTGTGCGCCCTGCTTGCCGCCTTGTATCTGCCGCCTGCCGTTGCGCGGGCCGCCCAAGCCGATCCGCAAGCGAAGCTGATCGAAGGAGCGAAAAAAGAAGGTGAGATGGTGTGGTATACGACGACGACGCTCGACCAGAGCCAGCAAGTCGTCAACGCTTTTCAGAAGAAATACCCGTTCATCAAACCCACGCTGTTCCGCACGGGCGGCGGTCCGCTGCTCAATAAGATTATGACCGAGACCCGCGGCGGGTTGGACGGCTGGGACGTCGTCGTGGGCAGGGGAGAAATGGTTATCCCTCTCGTCGAGAGAAAGCTCCTCGCGGCCTACCTCTCGCCCGAAAGAAACATGATTTACGAAGATCTGATGGACAAACGGGGCTATTGGACCGCCTGGTACGTCAACGCCTACGTGCTGGGCTACAATACCAAGCTGGTGAAAAAGGACGACGTGCCGAAAACCTACGAGGCGCTGCTCAATCCCAAATGGAGGGGCGGAAATATCTCCGTCGACACCGAGGCCTACGGCATGCTTCAGGGACTGATCAGCTTGTGGGGAAAAGAAAAGGCGGTCAATTACTTTAAGCGTCTCGCGGCGCAAGACCCGGTTCCCAAGCGCGGGAATACGGAGCGAGTGCAACTCGCAGTGGCCGGCGAATACCCGCTGATCCTCGCCTACAACCAGACGCTCGAGCGGATGGTGCAGAGAAAAGCGCCGGTCGATTGGGTGCCGCTCGAGCCCGCGGTCGTCCAGGTCAATCCGGCGCTGCTTGCGGCCAAAGCGCCCCATCCGAATTCCGCCCGCCTTTTCATGGACTTCATTCTCTCCAAAGACGGTGGCGATCTGCTGAGAAGTTTTCAGCGTATCCCGGTGCGCAAAGACGTAGAGCCCGATCCGCCGCGGCTGTTCAGGGGCTATAAGAGAGTGATCGAAAATCCGGACAGCTACAAGAATTTTGACGAGACGGTGAAGCTCTACCTCGATATCTTCAAATTGCGGTGACCTGAGCGGGAATTTTGAATTTTAAATGTTGAGTTTTGAATTGAAATTCAAAACTCAAAATTCAAAACTCAACATTTTAGTTGAACGGGTTCTTGAGCATAATCGTCTCTTCGCGGCCCGGGCCGACGGAGACGAGGATCATCTTCGTCCCGAGAATCTCTTCGAGCCGGCGCACGTAGCGCCGGGCGTTCGCCGGGAGATCGGCGAGTTTTTTAGCGCCGGAGAGTTGCTCGTCCCAGCCTTTCATTTCCTCCCAGACCGGCTCGGCGTTTTTTAACACCTTCACGCTTGCAGGAAAGTCGCGATAGGTCTCGCCGCCGCTGCGATACTCGGTGCAGATTTTGATTTTTCTAAATCCCGTCAGGACATCGAGCTTGGTAAGCGCGATGCCGGTCATGCCGTTGATTCTCACCGCGTGGCGCACGCCGACCGCGTCGAACCAGCCGCAGCGACGCGGTCTCCCGGTGGTGGCGCCGAACTCGTCGCCTTCCTGCTTCAGCCTCTTTCCCTCGGGGCCCTTCAGCTCCGTCGGGAAAGGGCCGCTGCCGACGCGCGTCGTGTAGGCCTTCGAGAGGCCGATGACTTCATGGATGCTCCGCGGGCCGATTCCGGTGCCGCTCAAGACGCCGCCGATAACGGTGTTCGACGACGTGACGTAAGGATAGGTCCCATGGTCCACGTCGAGGAGCGTTCCCTGGGCGCCTTCGAAGAGGACTTTCTTTCCGGCCTTGATCTCGCGGTCGAGCAGCACTCCCGTGTTGGTCACGTATTTTTCCAGCTCGTCGCGGAAGCCGCAGTAGGAATCGTAGATCTCCCCGTAATCCAGAGTTTTTTCTTTGAGGATGGCCTTAAGATAAATATTTTTCTCCTCGATGTTGCGGCGCAGCTTGTCGCGGAACGTCGTCCCGTCGAGAAGATCGACAAAGCGGATGCCGGTGCGCGCCACCTTGTCTTCGTAGGCCGGTCCGATGCCGCGCCCGGTCGTGCCGATTTTCCCCTTGCCTCTCAGCCGCTCGCGCGCCTGATCGATCGACTTGTGATACGGCATGATCAGGTGCGCTTCCTCGCTGATTTTGAGCAGCGAGTCGTCGAGGAAATGGCCTTTTCCCCGGAGCCCCTGAATTTCTTCCAGAAGCACTTCCGGATCGACCACCACCCCGTTGCCGATTACGCACAGCTTGTTTCGATGAAGCGCGCCGGAAGGAATGAGATGGAGGACCGTCTTGTCGCCATTGACGACCAGCGTGTGGCCGGCGTTGTTGCCGCCCTGAAAACGGACGACGATGTCGGCGTCCAGAGCGAAGAGATCGACGATCTTGCCTTTGCCCTCGTCTCCCCACTGCGCGCCGATGACAGCGACGTTGGACATTCTTTTTTAGGCGCGAGGCATGAGGCGTGAGGCGCGAGGAAGATTTTTCCGATCCTCTCGCCTACCGCCTGTCGCCTCTCGGCTTCTCATAGTTTTACCAACTGCGCGGTGACGATGTTCGGCAGGCTGCGCAGCGCGTCCATGGCCTCTTTAGGCACGGCGCCGTCGACGTGAACGCAGGAGATCGCCATCCCGCCGATCTTTTCGCGGCCCAATTCCATCCCCGCGATGTTGATCCCTTTCTCGCCGAGCAGCGTGCCGACTGCGCCGACGACTCCCGGGACGTCGCGGTTGTGAAGAATAAGAAGATATCCCTCCGGCACGGCTTCGAGGTAAAAGCTGTCGATCTTGACGATGCGGGGATGCTTGCTGCCGAAGACGGCACCCTCGACCTCGAACACTTTGTCTTTGCTTTTGACCTTCACGCTGATCGAGCTGGCGAAGTCGCTCGCGCGGCTGCTCTTGGACTCCACGACCTTGATGCCGCGCTCGCGCGCCACCAGCGGCGCATTCACATAATTGACGCTCGATTCCATCACCGGCGTGAGAATTCCTTTGAGTACCGCGAGCGTCAACGGCGCCACGTCGTACTGCGTGACCTCCCCGGCGTATTCGATCTGCACTTCTTGAGGCAGCGTTCCGAGCAGTTGCACTTGAAGGCTACCGAGCTTCTCTCCCAGCGTGAGATAAGGGCGGAGCGAGTTCAGCAGCTCGGGACTTACGGACGGCATGTTCACGGCGTAGCGAATCACTCCGCGCACCAAAAAATCGACCATCTGCTCGGCGACGGCGACCGCGACATTGAGCTGCGCTTCGTCCGTGGAAGCGCCAAGATGCGGGGTCGTTATGACCTGGTCCATTTTTATCAGCGGGTGATCGGGCGGCGGAGGCTCCTCGACGTAAACGTCGAGCGCGGCGCCGGCGACTTTTCCCTGGCGGATCGCCTCGGCGAGATCCGCCTCGTCCACGATGCCGCCGCGGGCGCAGTTGATGATACGCACGCCGATTTTCATCTTGGCGAAAGTTTTCTTGTTGATGAGGCCGCGGGTCTCCGCGTTGAGCGGCACGTGGACGGTGATGAAATCCGACCGCGAATAAATTTCCTCCAGGCTCACCATCTCGACGCCCATGCGGGCGGCGCTATCCGGCTGAACAAAGGGATCGTACGCGATCACTTTCATCCGAAAACCCAGCGCCCTTTCGGCGACGATGCGGCCGACGTTGCCCATGCCGATGAGGCCGAGAGTTTTATTGCAAAGCTCGACTCCGACGAATTTCTCGCGGCTCCACTTTCCCGATTTGAGCGAGGCAACCGCCTGCGGGATATGGCGCGCGAGCGAGAGCATGAGCGACATCGTGTGCTCGCCGGTGGTGACGTTGTTGCCGCCCGGCGTGTTCATCACCACGATGCCTTTTTTGCTTGCGGCAGCGACGTCGATGTTCTCTACGCCGATGCCGGCGCGGCCGATGACTTTGAGATTGTCGGCGGTCTCGATAATATCCTCGGTTACTTTGGTGCCGCTGCGCAGCACCCATCCGTGATAGTCCTTGATGATCTTCTTGATTTCCGGCGGCTTGATCCCGACCTTGAGATCGACCGTGAACCCCGGCGTGCGCTCGAAGACCTCCATGCCCTGGGGAGCGAGCGGATCGGTTACGAGTATTTTCGTCTGTTGTTCCGCCATGACGACGACTCTTTTTATTCCAACGTTTCCATGAGAACTTCTTGCGCGGCGGCGACTCCCTGTCCGAATTTTACCGGCACGCCGAATTTCTTGAGCCCCATCTCCAACGCGCCGATCGCCACCAGCACGTCGAAAGCGCCCATGTAACCCACGTGTGCGATGCGGATGACCTTGCCGCGCAATTGATCCTGGCCTTCGGCGAAGGTGATCTGCATCCGGTCGCGGAAAAAATCGAGCATCTTGTCCGCGTTGATTCCCTCCGGCATCCAGATACCGGTCGCCGCCGGGCTGGGACTCTCCGGAGCGAGGAGTTTGAGTCCGAGTGCCGTGGCCGCGGCGCGAGTGGCCCGCCCCATGCGATCGTGCCGGGCGTACACGCGCTCCAGACCTTCTTTTCGCATCAGCTCGAGCGACGCGCGGAGTCCGAAGATGAGCGACACCGCCGGCGTGAACGCCGCCGAGCCTTTCTGTTGGTTTTTGCGCTCCAGGTTCAGATTGAAATAGAAGCGGGGGAGCTTTGCTTGCGCGGTTCTCGCCCACGCGCGCTCGCTGAGCGCGACAAAGCCGAGTCCCGGAGGAAGCATCATCGCTTTCTGCGATCCGGTGACGAACGCATCGACGCCCCATTCATCCATCGCCACGCGCTTCACGCCGACGGCGGTGACGCCGTCCACGATCAAAAGCGGGCCGTTCCTGGTGAGCTTAGCGATCTCTTGCACCGGATGCCAGGTCGTCGTCGAAGTCTCGCTCGCCTGGACCAGGATCGCCCGGATGTCGGGATGCGCCTTGAGGCTCTGCTCGATCGCTTCGAGCTTCACCGGCTTGCCCCATTCGACCTTGAGATCGATCGGCTGGAGGCCGAACGCTTTGCCGATCTCCAGCCAGCGCTCGCCGAACTTTCCCCCGTTCACCACCAAAACTTTTTCACCGGGCGAAAATAGATTGGATATCGCCGCTTCCATCGCGCCGGTTCCGGATGATGCCAGGATGAGGACATCGTTTTTAGTTCCGAAAAGCTCCTTGAGGCCTTCTCTCACTTCGGAAAAAATCTTGGCGAACTGCGGCGTCCGGTGGTGGATCATAGTCTCCGCCATCGCCAACGCGACTTCGTTGGGAATGGGCGTGGGACCGGGGGCGAGGAGATATTGTTTAATCATGAGCTATCTCTTGCGGTTGTTCCCAGTTCGATGTGCAGACACAAAAAAGCCTGAGCTCTTACATGTATCCATATAAGAGACCCAGGCGTTCGGCCGTCTTAGGTTTTGCACTCCCTCGTGGTTAATTCCACGTACGCCAGTCGCGCAAACCAATAACTAGCTTAGAAGAATTCGTTTGTCAATGGAGTTGTGAATGGGGCGGGCGGTTATCCTAAGCGCAATAATGTTGGTTGCAGCGATTATGCCGATCAACTGTTAGAGTTCATGGGATAAGAACCTTCAATATGCCCTGGCTCCTAAGGAGGGTGATGATGACCTACGGCGAATTCGACGAACTTTACCCTTGGTTTTTGTGATAAAGTGGGGACAAAATAAAGGCACTGACCGGCCGCGGGGGCCTATTCGCTGAGGTTCTAGCGGTGATGGTCGAGAAAGAATTCTGACGAAAGCGCGAAGTTGACCCGAGAATGACAAACCGAGGAATCGTCTATGCGTAGAGGTTTCGGGCCGCGCAACAAATCCCGGCCGCGAGGACTCGCGATCCTTTACGAAGACCGGGATATCCTCGTGGTGGATAAACCGGCGGGCCTCTTGACCATGGGGACCGACACGGACAAAAAGCGGACGGCTTACTTCATCCTTACAGATTACGTCCGCAAGGGTTACAGCAAGTCGCGGAACCGCATCTTCATCGTGCACCGGCTGGACCGGGAGACTTCGGGGATACTCGTCTTTGCGAAGAATGTGGAGGCAAAGCTCCGCTTGCAGGAACAGTGGAAAGAAACAGAGAAGAAGTATCTCGCCGTCGTTCATGGCCGGTTCGATAG
>JBGQBP010000013.1:0-28978 GCA_041494945.1 Binatia bacterium
ATCGGCGTTTATCACAATCTCCTTTTTCTCTTGTCCATAGGCGTCTACGACCGGGCCAGCCATATCTCTAAGCTGTGCCTTGCCGGCGAGAAATCTGACTCCCGCCGACCCGAATAGAAATTCCCTTTCTTCACCGGCAGGTATCGTAACCCTCACTCCGGGCTTCACGCTGCCATCGGGCAGCAACGGCGGCGAGGCAGCCGTAACGGCACCGGCCCAGATCAGCAGGAAAAACAGATTTTTTGTCGCCATATAATTGGACTTCCGGCTCTAAGCTTACGATTAATTTTACCCCCGGAAAAGGATAGCGCAAGTGTCACGGCAAACTCTTTCAGAGCTAGTCTGTCTGCCATGAATGGCAGCTAGTAGGACACTGTCTTTGCGGATGAAGGGTTAGCGTGGTCCGGGTTCGGCTTCAATTTGATGAAAAATTCCGAAAAAGCTTCGCCGAGCTTTGCTGCCTTTTAACCCGGCCTCGCGCACGAGATCAGGAGTTCTCCTATTCCAATGACAGCCAAGCTGCTTGGAATGGCGTTCATCTCTCCGATCCTGCCATCTGCCCAACCATTCGCGATCACTCCGCCCATGCTCCAACAAAAGGATCTTTCCGCCCGTCCGGCAAACTCGAGCCATCTCCCGAAGCGCAATCACGGGATTCGGGAAGGTGCAGGTGGTAAGGGAGGAGACCACGGCGTCGAAGCTCTTGTCCCGAAAAGGAAGCACCTCCGCGTCCGCCTGTAAAAATGAAACGTCCAAAGATAATTTCGCGACGCGTTTTCGGGCGACCTTCAGCATTTCCCTGCTTAGATCCACGGCGATGATCCGGCAGCCGCGAGGATAATAGGGAAGATTCTTTCCCGTTCCCACCGCGACTTCGAGAACTCTTCCGGATGCGCGCCGCAACAAGCTCTGCCGGAGTTTTCTCACTCCGAGAAGATCGGGGACTCCCTCGATAAGATCGTACCACCGCGCAAAGGAGTCATACTTCCTGGAGATCTCTTGGGACGTAAGCAGCACGGCCGTTTATCCCCGTGGCGGCACTTTGGCCATCAGTTTTCCATCCGTATAAAGCTCATAGCCCTTGAGGCGAAGCTCGTAACCGGCCGGCGGATGATCGCTCACATCGAGCACCACAAAGTCCAGAATGATTTGCGTTTTATGTTTCGCCGACACGGAGAACACCGCTTGAATCGGGTCGACAAGATTTTTGACCGGTACTGAAAGTTTGCCGCGCTTCAGTACTCCCTCTATGTTTTTCAGTTTCAGGAGAACGCCTTCAAAGGCGCCGTCGTTGACCGAGCCGCTGAATATCACGGCGGAGCGCGTTCCGGTATATTGCGTGAGATCGACTTGGGTCGACGAAGGACTCAACTCTTTCCAGCCCATCTGCCAAAATTTTAGCCCGCTTTTCGGGCTGATGCGAAGCGCGTCGACAATGATCTCTAATTTGGAAAAATCGCCTATCGCCTCACGGTGGTCCTTAACCCGGATCTCCAGCGTTCCGGCGAGGACTTGGTTGGTGAAAAAAGCCGCGGCGCCGACGGCAAAGACAACCATCAGAACAAGCGCGAGGCGCGCTCTAGGTTTTGGGGAATTTTTCGATCGGGTAAAATTCATACTTGACGCGGAACTCTTTAACTTCTTTAGATACATTCCACCCGACCCGAAAGACCAGCGGCAGCTCCTTTTCCTCACCGGGGGCGAGCGTCTGCTGGATAAAACAAAAACACTGAATGACCTCCAGATACTTATCCGCCAAATCCTTGGGCTCGTCTCGGTGACGCGCTTTAGCGGTAAGCGGACGGTTGGATAGATTTTTTACTTTGTACACGGCTTGCAGAGTCTCTCCGGGTTTAGCGAGAACGGTTTCCTGAACGGGCCGAAATTCCCAAGCGAGACCTTCTTTGACTTCGGCGCTGAACTTCACCGGGACGGCCTGACTCCACTCGGCGAGAACCCGCCAGCCTCCCCGCTCGCGAACGAGCTTGAAGCTGTCCTCTCCTTCGAGCTGAGGCAGCGCGCCCTGTTTTTTCATCAGCCTGAGCTTTTCCTCGATCGTTCTTTTTTCCCTCTCAGTCAGGCGGGCCAGACGATCGGGATCGAAGTCGGAAAAAAGCTCCTGGATCGCCGGCGCATTGGCGTTGGGAAGTTTCATTTTGAAGCGTAATGTAGCTTCGTTCCCCTCGACGTCGGTCCGGACCTCGCTCCACTCGATCATATCGGCAAGCTCTCGGGTAAGCTCCAGAGCCAGGCCCGAGAACGATGGATACTCTCTCAAATACTCCGCTTCGCTTTTATATTTCCGATCTTTTTCCGAGATCCACTGATATGCGGCGCGGTAATCCTGCGCATAGACCGCCTTAAGATAGGCCTTCACCGCATTCTCGGGAACGCTCCTTACCTTCCCCGCGCCCTGTGGGTGAAATATCAACAGCGCGGGTAGCGCGAGCAACATCGCAGCCGCAAACACGATAATGCCGATGGTTCGCATGTTCTTATTCCAAGCGGCTCAACGATCCGGCAACTTCATGGCACGGGAGGCGTGGGTGTAGGAGATCCGTACTTACTGTAGGTCCGGTCGATGTATGCCCGGATCTCCTTGAGCGGCTTACCTTCGTCCAGCATACTCATCACGTCACGCGTGATGTTGATGCAGATGTCTCAGTTGAGGCTCATTCGATCAAATACCAGATTCGTTGGTGTCGATGAGTCTTTAACATAGCACGAGGCATTGCTCGTGTGACCGTCTGCCCCGCACCCGCAATAACATGGAATGTAGCGCAGGACCTCTCGGTTGGCGATGGCGAAGCGATAAATCTCGCGCACGTCTTCAGGCGCTTTGCGAACATCGGCGGGGAGAATCGACTCCGGCGCCAGCTTATAACGATGTGCATTCGCGCCGAACGATTTGTGGCCTGATAGAGAGCCCAACGCTACCGTTCCGATCACAACAATCCCTCTAGCCAGAAAAGACCTTCTGCCAATTAGATCATTTGGGCTCATTTGAGACGGACTGTCCTCCTGCAAGCCGTTCATAGCGTCCTCCATTTTTTCTAACGTGAAACTATTTGGAACTTCCCTTCATCATTCCGCCCTGCATCTTTTGCATCATGTTCATCATGTTGCCGCACATGGCCATGTGCTCTTTCATTTCCCCGAGTTGCTTTTGCGCTTGATCGATGGCGGCTCTCATCTTAGCGGGGTCGTTCGACTGCTTGGCCCCTTACAGCGTTTTACTCATCTGGTCGACGGATTTCGTCATCGCTTGATGATGTTCATTGCATTCCTTCATCATCCCCTCCATCGACGTATTGCCCATGGATTTCATTTCGCCTTTCTGAGGCTGCTGAGCAGCCGGCAAAGCCGACCACAAAACAATTACAGCGGCGGTTGTGAGTAATGTACTGAACTGGTGAACATTCATGGATTCCTCCTTACTTTGATTTAGACGTTGTCCTTTTTGAAAACCATCGTCCGGCCCCTCCACAGCGCATAAATCGCGGGAATCACCGCCAAGGTCAGGATAGTCGATGTGACCATGCCTCCGATCATCGGAGCGGCGATTCGTTTCATCATATCAGCCCCCGTGCCATGCGACCACATGATCGGAAGAAGGCCGGCGATAATCGCGGTGACGGTCATCATCTTGGGCCGAACCCGCTGCACCGCGCCTTCAGTGATCGCCTCATGAAGGTCCTTCATCGAGGTCATCAATCCTTCGCGGACTTTTCTTTCGTAAACTTCGTCAAGGTAAACGATCATCACCACGCCGGTCTCCGCGGCCACGCCGGCGAGAGCGATGATTCCGACCCAAACCGCAACGCTGAGATTGTAGTCCAGAAAATAGAGCAGCCAGATGCCGCCGACTAAAGCGAAGGGAACGGACAAGAGAACAATAAGAGTTTTCGCAATCGACTGAAAGTTCAGATACAGAAGAACAAAAATAATCAGCAGCGTCAGCGGGACAACGTAGATCAGCCGCTCCTTCGCCCGCTGCATGTACTCGTATTGCCCGCTCCATACGAGCGTATACCCCTGGGGAAGTTTAATTTTTTCGGCGACAACCTTTTTTGCCTCTTCGACGTAACCGCCGATATCCCGCCCGGCCATATCGACCGTGACGTATCCTACCAACTGGCCTTCCTCGTTTTTTATCATAGATGGACCGGCGCTAAGCTCTATATCGGCCAGTTGACCCAGTGGCGCCTGCGCACCGTCCATGGTTGGAACAAGCACGCGCCTGAGTTTTTCCGGATCGTCGCGCAACTCGCGCGCATACCTCAGATTGATGGGATAACGCTCTCTTCCTTCAACCGTGCTGGAGATGCTCTCTCCCCCGATCGCCAATTCAATCAACATTCCAACGTCGCCGATCGTGAGACCGTAGCGCGCTATTGCGTCGCGGCGAATGTTGATATCCAGATAATAACCACCGGTCACACGTTCGGCGAAGACGGTTCGCGTGCCTGGAATTGCCGGCAGAATCCCTTCCAACTGTTTGCCGATCTCTTCGATCTTCTTTAAATCCGGACCGAAAATCTTCACTCCCACCGGCGTGCGGATGCCCGTGGAAAGCATGTCGATGCGATTCTTGATCGGCATCGTCCAGGCATTAGCGACGCCGGGCATGCGCAGCGCGCGGTCCATGTCTCCGACTAATTTGTCCCAGGTCATCCCCTTGCGCCATTCGCTCTCCGGCTTTAGCATCACCGTTGTCTCCATCATGTTGAAAGGCGCCGGATCGGTCGGCGTCTCGGCTCTGCCGGATTTGCCAAAGACTCGTTCCACCTCGGGAAAAGTCTTCAGGATGCGGTCTTGCAGTTGCAGCAGCCGGCCTACCTGGGTCACGGAAATTCCCGGAAGAGTGGTCGGCATGTAAAAAATCATCCCTTCGTTGAGCGGCGGCATAAATTCGGAGCCGAGCCGAGTAAATGCAGGAACCGTTATCAGAAGCATTAAAACAGCCAACGCAATTGTGGTCTTCTTGAAACGCAGCACCGACCGAACGACCGGATGATACAGCGCAATGAGAACACGGCTCACCGGGTTCTTCGCTTCGGAATGAATTCTGCCGCGAATCAACAGCACCATCAAAACCGGCGCCAGGGTGATCGAAAGAAACGCAGCGAAAAACATCGCAAAGGTCTTGGTGAAGGCCAGCGGGCTGAAGAGCCGCCCCTCTTGCGACTCGAGTGTAAAGACGGGCAGAAAAGAAACCGTAATAATCAACAACGAATAAAAGAGCGGTTTTCCAACTTCCTTTGCCGCTTCGACTATCACCTCGGCGCGATTTCCCTGTTTCCCTTCCGCCTCCCACCGTTCCAGACGTTTGTGGGCATTCTCGACCATGACGATGGCCGCATCCACCATCGCTCCGATGGCGATCGCAATGCCTCCCAAGGACATAATATTGGAGGTAAGTTTGAGATAGTACATGCTGATAAACGAGAGAAGGATGGCAATCGGTAGTGTCAAGATAGCGACCAGGGCGCTGCGAACGTGAAAGAGAAAGATCAGACTCACCACGCTTACGATGATGATTTCTTCGATGAGTTTCTCTTTCAGGGTCGCGATCGATCTCTTGATAAGATCGGATCTGTCATAGGTGGTTACAAGCTTCACTCCCTGAGGGAGAGACGGCGCGATCTCTTTTATTTTATCTTTAACCCGCTGGATTACTTTAAGCGCGTTTTCACCGTAGCGCATGATCACCACGCCACCCACGACCTCGCCATTGCCATCCAGCTCCGCGAGTCCGCGGCGCATGTCGGGCCCAATTGAAATCTGCGCCACGTTTCCCAGAGTAATCGGCGTTCCACCGTTCATGCCCACGCCGATGCTCTCAAGGTCTTTGATCGAACGTATGTAGCCCCTGCCGCGCACCATGTATTCCGTCCCGCTCAGTTCGACCGATCGTCCTCCGACATCGTTGTTGCTCATGCGGATGGCATCGGCAACCGCCTTGACCGGAATGCGGTAGGCGGCAAGTTTGTTCGGATCCAAATTGACCTGGTACTGCTTGACGAACCCTCCCAGGCTGGCGACCTCGGCAACTCCTTCGACGCTCGAGAGTTGATAGCGAAGGTGCCAGTCCTGCAAACTTCGGAGTTGCGCAAGATCGTATTTACCGCTCTCATCCACGAGCGCGTACTGAAATACCCACCCGACTCCCGTGGCATCCGATCCCAGGACAGGCGTCACACCCTGAGGAAGACGGCCCGAGACCTGGTTCAGATATTCCAGGACCCGGCTGCGCGCCCAATAGATATCGGTTCCGTCCTCAAAAATGATGTAGACGTACGAATATCCGAAGTCCGAAAAGCCCCGGACGACCTTGACCTTCGGCGCAGCTAACATCGTGGAAGCGATGGGATAGGTGACTTGATCCTCCACGATGCTCGGATTCCTGCCCATCCACGTCGTGTAGACAATCACCTGCACGTCGGAGAGATCGGGAATTGCATCCAGCGGCGTGCTCCTCAAAGCCCAGATGCCCCAGGCGCCGAGGAACAGGACCATCAGGAGGACCAAAAATTTATTCTGCGCGCTTTTCTCGATGATCTTCTCGATCATGTTTTCCCTCGGCTACTGAGCGGGCACTGTGAATTTTTCCTGAATCTCTTTTTGTCCCGAGCGGCGAGCCATGGCGGTAACTTCCCACTCACCTGCCATCGCGAGATTAGCTTTCGTCTCATAGAAGCCGTCCTTCGACAAGGTTGCATCCGCCTTTGAAACCACCATGCCCTGCATCGTATATCGAAAGGAGACCTGGGCATCCTTCACCGGATTGCCGGCTTTGTCGGTGATCTTCAATCGCAGGACATTCTCGCCCGCCTTTGCCTTCTCGGGCCGGGTCAAAAGAACGAGCGTCAGATCTTGAATCTTTTTTTCTTGCGGTCCGCTTTTTGCCGGCGCGTCCATTTTCCTTCCTTCCACCCCCTTCACGTCTTGCGTTCCAGCCGTGGACATCCCCGGCATTCCGGCCATCGCTCCCATCGCCTCACTCAGACGGCTTTCAGAGTCCAGCAGAAACACCGAGCTGGCGGCGATCTTCTCACCTTCTTTGACGCCGGAGAGAACTTGATAAAACCCGTCCAGCTTGCTTCCCAACTTGATCTCCTTCGGCTCAAAACGGCCATTGCCCTTGTCGATAAAAATCACCTTCCTCAATCCGGTGTCCAACACCGCCTCTTCGGGCACGGCCAGATGGCTTCCTGAATCGATTTTGATCTCGGCATTGACATACATCTCGGGCTTGAGCTTCAACGCGGCGTTAGGAAATTCGAGCCGCACCTTGACCGTTCTCGTCTTCTCGTCGAGATACGGATAGATGTAAGAAATCCGGCCCTTGAAAGTCTCTTCGGGATAGTAAGACAGATTTATTATTGCCTGTTGTCCTACTTTTACGAGTGAAATCTCAGATTCATAGACATCGGCATCGATCCAGACCGTGGAGAGATCGGCGATTGTATAAAGTTCCTTGTCGGGCATGATCTTCATGCCTTCATTGATGTCTTTCTTGATGACAAAACCCGAGTTAGGCGCATAAAAGGTGAGAGTCCTTTGCGGTTCGCGCTTTTGTTCCAGGTCGCGAATCTGCTGGTCGGAGATATCCCACAGCATGAGTCTCTGTTTGCTCGCCTCGACCAGCGAGTCGGCTCCCGCTCTAACCTCAGGAATGGAACTGCCGGAAAGTCGCTCGTGGGATTTGAGCGCCAGTAGATACTCCCCCTGTGTTGCAAGCAGATCGGGACTGTACATAGTGAACAGGGGTTGTCCTTTTTGCACAAATTTTCCCGTGTAATTTGCGTAGAGCTTCTCGACCCATCCCTCGATTTTGCTATGAACGCGAGTGATCTTGGTTTCGTCGTACTTGACTGTCCCCACGGTACGAACCGTTTTACTTAAAGGTCTTGCTTCAACGGTGGTGGTTCTAACGCCAAGAAGCTGTTGTTTATCCGGACTTACTATGGCCGCACCGGGCGCCATTTCCATTCCTTCCATTCCCGCCATCGGTTCCGAGATCGCCGCCTTCGGCGGGCCCGCTTCTTGATCGTTCCTGCCGCGCCAATACCCGAAAGCGACAAGGACCAGACCTATCAGTACAAGACCGGACAGCTTTACTGCTTTCATACAATCACTCTCCTGCTGTTAGATTTCTGGATCATGCAATTTTCTTAAGGCAGCTCTTTGCCGACGGCCCGTTCTAAATCCGCCAGGTTCTGCATGAGAGCCGTCTGGGCGCGGTAGTAGCCCATGCGCGCGTCTCTCAGCGCGCGCTGAGCTTCGAGAAGACTCACGAATTCTACGCGCCCTGCTTGATAGGCCGACATCGCCGCCTTGAAAGACAGTTCGGCTTGCGCCAGAAGCCCTTCTCGATAAAGCTCCAGCGATTTCTGTCCCGCGCGGACTTTGGCGAGCGCCTGGCCGATTTCGCTGAGCGTCATGTTTCTCGTCGCTTCCCGAGTCGCCTTGGCTGCGGAGATCTCAGCCAGGGCTTCTTCCACTTCTTGATTATGCCGCCCGATGGTCCACGGAGAAAAAGGCACGGTGATGTTGATCATCGCCTGGTAGCGGTTCCTGGTCATGTCGGTAGGCATGCGCGCATAGTCCCACCCGAGCATAAAGTCGGGATACTTGCGGTTTTTATCCGCGAGATCGTATATCCTTTGGGCCCGCTCTATACCGCGCTCGGCCTCCCGAAGCTCCGGGCGATTCGCCAATGCCGCTTGTTCGAGATCCGCCGGGACGAGCGAAGGTTCGGGCAGCTTCAGCTCTTCGGGAGCGCTCGCCGTAACCTGCGGGGAACGATTGAGCAGAGCATTGAGCCTGACTTCCGCCACCGTCTTTTCCTCCTCAGCCGCGACGAGCTGGTTCATCAAGCCGGTCTGTTCCAGCAGCGCCTTAAAGATATCCTGCTGCGTTACTTGCCCGACCCGGTAGCGCGCATCGGTGGCGCGAACGGCGAGATCGATTAGCTCCAATTGCTCGCGGACGATTCCAATGGCTTTCTGAGCCATGAAGAGGTCCGCGTAGGTCGTCTTAACTTTGGCGATGATCTCCCGCTCTTTGCCACGGAGTTGCTCCCCGACCATTTTGGCTTCTTGCAATGCGACCTTTTCTTTTAGGCCGAGCTTGCCGAAGAAGGGAAACTTCTGGCGGATGCCTATCGTGTTGGTATCGGAGCGGCCCAGATCAACTGGGCTTCTAAGCGGCACTCCCATGGCCTGCAGCACGATCTCGGGATCTTCAAGGTATGTGGCCTGTTTCGCTTTCGCATCCATCGACCGAAGCCGCGCTCGTATAACTGCGATCTCGGGATTTTTTTCGATTGCCTCGGCGATAGCATCGGCCAGAGTCAAAGAGGTCTCGGTCTGTGGTTTTTCCGCCGAGACGGCTCCACGACTCAAACCGACGATAACGATCAGGCAGAAAAGAGCACCGTACTTTTTCATGATTCCACCTCGGAGAGGATCTCTTATTCCCGCGGTTGTAACGAGACGAGCGGCGGAATGAGGACCTCTCCAGCCAATCGGAAAGTTCAGCTCGGGTGCTCCACAAGGATTCTGTGCAGCACATTGGCATCCACGGTCTCGCCGGCCTTGAGCTGGTCGATGACATTACCCATCGCCCTATGATGGAGCAGCAGCGCGAGTTTTGGTCCGCCCTTCAGGTGACGCGCCTTCGACTCGCACTCACCGTACCCTTTCTCTAATTGCGCGATGAGTTCCGTATTGGTATTTGTCGACGGCGGCTCCGCCCACACGGGCGCCGATGCGACCAGGCTGAAACCAAAAGCCACGATTAGTTTTTTTGAGTTCATGTCCATCCTCCTTGGATAAAACGAGCCGACGCTAAACAGCGTCGAAATATTTGGCCTTCTCCCCAAAACAACTTGGGGAGAACAAACACTTGAGGAGGACGATTTTTAGAGCCGAAGAACGAGGTAGGAAAGAGGCAACCGAAGTTTGAAGACGGAATGAAAGGCGTATTCTATCGATAGAGGGCCTCGATCGTGAAGCATCTTCGAGCCTGCCGCCGACTCCATCGCTATGGGGTGCTGCGCACCCGTCAACACATGATGCGGAATAGTCGCTTGAGATGCTGAAACCTGAACCGAACGCATTCGGTCGCGCATGACCTGGCAGGTGTCCGTTTTGCCGTTGGCGCAAGGGTCCCCGTTGTCCATTCCACCGTGAGTAGACAAGCGTTGGGCCGCGCCCAGCATCATCTCCCGCTCGGGACAAGCGTAGGCGACGATTGCAAAAAGAAAGGATAAGACAACGATCGCTACTCCTACAGTGCTGAAACGCTTCGCCATAGAACGCTTTTTAACATAATGATTCATCAGTGTACAAGGTCTCCAGAGCGATTCCGCAACATCCATGCCAGAGAGATATCGGTATTATTCCAAGCGTTCTTTCGGACCAAACACTTCCTTTGTCGCAAAAATCGGAAGGAAACCAGCCGGAACTCGCATCCCTTGGAAAACCCGTAAAGAGCGATCCTGCACACTGCTTTTCTTCGTTCTGCTCCTAAGCGACACGTTGTCTAAGTCCGAAGCTAGGGATAAATGCCGGCGTGGCGGCGGCGTAACGGGCATATTGCTCGCCAAACTCCGCCAGCACTTCTCTCTCTTCTCGCCGCGCCAGCTTGATATCCCAAAGCCGATCTGTCAGGAAGCGGGCGGTTCAAGCAGACGGCCACTTCCAATCCCGCACTTCGGGCATGTCATCTCCGTGTTGACGGATGTACTGCTTATGTTCGAGAAGCTTATCGCGCATCTCCTGCTTGACGTGTGCAACCTTTGCTCCCAACTGCGGTACGCGATCAATCACGTCGATCACGAGGTGGAAGCGGTCGAGATCGTTCAGCACCGTCATGTCGAACGGCGTGGTTGTCGTCCCCTCTTCCTTATAGCCTCGCACGTGAAGGTTTTCGTGGTTCGTCCGCCGGTAGGTCAGCCGGTGAATCAACCACGGGTAACCGTGAAAGGCAAAGATGATCGGCTTGTCAGTCGTAAAAAGAGAATCGAAGTCTTTGTCCGACAATCCGTGCGGATGTTCGCTCGCGGGTTGCAGCGTCATCAAATCAACCACGTTGACCACACGAATCTTCAAGTCGGGGAAATGCTGGCGGAGAATATCCACGGCGGCGAGCGTTTCCAGCGTGGGAACGTCGCCAGCGCATGACATCACCACGTCCGGCTCTCCTCCTTGATCGTTGCTGGCCCAGCACCACATGCCGATGCCGGCAGTGCTGTGCTTGATCGCCGCATCCATATCGAGGTACTGCAGCGCGGGCTGCTTGCCGGCGATGATTACATTGACGTAATTACGGCTCCGCAGGCAGTGATCGGTCACCGAGAGCAGCGTGTTGGCATCGGGTGGAAGATAGACCCGGACGACCTCCGCCTTTTTATTGACGACAAGATCGATGAAGCCGGGGTCCTGGTGGCTGAAGCCGTTGTGATCCTGCCGCCAGACATGCGACGTGAGCAGATAGTTGAGCGAAGCGATGGGACGCCGCCAGGGAATGTGGCGGGTGGTCTTCAGCCACTTGGCGTGCTGGTTGAACATCGAATCAATGATGTGGATGAACGCTTCGTAGCAAGAGAAGAAGCCGTGTCGCCCGGTCAGGAGATAACCTTCGAGCCAGCCCTGACACATGTGTTCGCTCAAAATCTCCATCACCCGTCCATCCGGCGAAACGTGATCGTCAGTCGGCAAAGTAGTTCCCGTAAAGACTCTGTCGGTCACTTCAAAGAGAGCGTCGAGTCTGTTTGAAGCAGTCTCGTCCGGTCCCATCACGCGGAAATTCCGCGAGTCTTCGTTGAGCTTCATCACATCGCGCAAGAATTCTCCCATCACGCGCGTCGCTTCCGCTTCGACCGTCCCCGGTTTGGGAACCTCAACGGCGTAGTCGCGGAAATCCGGCATTTGCAAATCCCTGAGCAACAACCCGCCGTTGGCATGAGGGTTGGCTCCCATCCGCCACTCGCCCTTCGGGGCTAACTCAGCCAACTCCGCAATTAGCTTCCCGCTCTCGTCGAATAGTTCATCGGGCTTGTAGCTGCGCATCCATTCTTCGAGCATCTTCAAATGTTCCGGCTTGCTTGCCAGTTCTGCTAATGGAACTTGATGCGAGCGAAACGAGTTTTCAGTCGGTAGACCATCGACAAACTTCGGTCCTGTCCAGCCTTTGGGTGTGCGCAGAATGATCATCGGAAACGGCGAGCGTTGTGAGAAACCGTTGGTGCGAGCGTCCTTCTGAATCCCTTGAATCTCGGCGATCACAGTATCGAGCGTTGTCGCCATGAGTTGATGAACCGTTTCGGGATCGTCTCCCTCTACGAAGTAGGGTTTGTATCCGTAGCCGACAAAGAGGCTTGTTAACTCATCCTTGCTCAACCGCGCTAGCACTGTGGGGTTAGCAATCTTGTATCCGTTCAGGTGCAAGATCGGTAAGACCGCGCCGTCGTGCACCGGATTCAGAAATTTATTGGAGTGCCAGCTCGCTGCCAGGGCACCGGTCTCCGCCTCGCCGTCCCCGACGACGCAAACCGCCAGCAGATCGGGATTATCGAACACCGCGCCATAGGCGTGCACGAGCGCATAACCGAGTTCACCGCCTTCATTGATCGATCCGGGAGTCTCCGGCGCGGCGTGGCTCGGGATGCCACCCGGAAAGGAGAATTGGGCAAACAGCTTCCTTACCCCTTCGGCATCTTGTGAGACGTTGGGATAGAACTCGCTGTACGTTCCTTCGAGATAGGTGTTGGCGACCATGCCGGGACCACCGTGGCCGGGGCCACAGATGTAAATCACGTTGAGGTCATTCTGCTTGATCAGACGGTTGAGGTGGACATAAATGAAATTCAGCCCCGGCGTCGTCCCCCAATGACCGAGCAGTCTGCGCTTAACGTGCTCGATCTTCAGCGGCTCGCGCAGCAGTGGATTGTCGGACAGGTAAATCTGCCCGACCGAGAGATAGTTCGCCGCACGCCAGTAGGCGTTCATCTTGCGAAGCAGTTCATCGGAGAGTGGTTTATCCATAGCCTCGTCACTTGGTTTCATATTTCCTCGGTAGAAAGCCCGAGCACACGGCATGCAGCTTTGGCGATCATGACCTCTTCATCGGTTCGGATCACTCGTACCGTGGTTGCATTTTCATCCGAGGAAATCACCGGTGCATTGGCCATGTTCCTCGACTCGTCCAGGTGGACGCCGAGGAACCCGAGGCCTTCGCAAATTCGCGCCCGAACCACGGGTGCATTTTCCCCGATGCCGCCTGCAAAGACGAGTGTATCCAATCCACCAAGGGCGGCGGCAAAAGCGCCGATCCACTTCTTCGCTTGATAGCAGAACAGTGCAACGGCTTCCTCAGCCCGAACATCATCGGCTTCACGCGCGAGCAAGTCGCGCATATCCGGGCTGATCTCCGACACTCCGAGCAGCCCCGACTGGTGGTTGATCATCTGGTGAAATTGCTCCGCGGTCATCTTCTCGCTTCGGGCCAGATACCAGACCAGCCCCGGGTCCAAATCGCCCGAGCGAGTGCTCATGACCAATCCGGCGGTTGGCGTGAAGCCCATGCTCGTATCAACGCTTTTGCCCCCGCGCACCGCTGCGAGACTCGCGCCATTGCCGAGGTGGGCCAAAATCACGCGGCCTTTCGCCGCCTCGATGCCGGCAACGCGAGCCAACTCTCCCATGAGGTAGCTGTAGGATAAACCGTGAAACCCGTACCGCTGAACTCCCTTGGCCTCGTAGCGTCGCGGAATCGGCAGGATGCGCGCGACGCGCGGCAGATCGCGATGAAACGCAGTGTCGAAGCACGCAACCTGCGGCAGATCGGGGTAACGCTGAAGGAAGACTTCCATCAATTGGATTTCCGAGGGCAGATGCTCCGGATCATAGGGGCTGAGGCGCCGCAAGTCTTCCAGCAATTGCAAAGTGACTCGTTCGGGCTCGCGGTGCTTTTCGCCGCCATGAACAACGCGGTGGCCGACCGCCTTAATCGAAGCAAAGCCTGGATTCTGCTCAAGCCAATTCATCAGGAGAGTACCCGCCGCACCATGATCCCCGGCTTGAATGGATTGAATGTCGGGCTTCTTCTCGCTTTCGTTGACGGTCAAGACCGCCTCCGGCAGGCCGATGCGTTCGATCTTTCCCGAAAGGACACGCACCGGCAATTCAGCCGCCGCATACACCGCGAACTTGATGCTGGACGAGCCGCCGTTGATCGCCAGAACAGATGCTTGAGCTGCTTTCATGGTTTACAAAACCATGCCTCAGCAAGCGCATCGGCGCTCAGCTCTCAACGTACTTCTCCGGTTCTTTCTCGAACCGCACCTTGCATGAATTACTGCAAAAATAGTAAGTCTTGCCCTTGTAAACGGCAGTGCCTGCCGCTTCCTTCTCATTTACATTCATTCCGCAGACAGGATCTTTTGCCATAAACATTACCTCCTTTTATTTCTCATCGTTGCGCTGTATCGTGAGCATCTCGTTTCCGAACTTATCCTAAAACTCTCCCACCACAAAAGCAGGAGGGCTTCCGAAAATGCTCCGTGTGGTAATATTGGATAAGCCGGTCGATCAATTGTGAGCTTCACCTGCTCCTCCCTCGCTTGGTTTTCTCTGGCAACAAGCAGTTATGTCACAAGGTCTCTCTTCTTAGCCTCGAATTCTTCTTTGTTGATCTCGCCACGAGCATATCGTTGGCGCAGGACCTCGAGCGCCGAGTCAGAACGCGATTCCTTGCCCTGACCCACGAGCCAACGGATGCCGATTACAAGGCCCACGATCACCAAAACCCAGAATAAAAGCATCAACAACATCATGCCGAACCCCCAGGCACCCCACCACATAGGATGCATACCCCACCCCCACTCATAGGAGCGCTCCTGGGCCAATGCCGCCATCGGGGTCAACCAACCGGTCAGCACGCCTATCAACGGCTTCGACAGTCGTTCCATAAAATTCCTCTTTGCTCTCGGTGTAATTTGCTTACACCCCCGGCTGCACCATCCCATAAAGCTTGAGATCGGTTTCGTACCAAATACTGGAAAGCCCAGCGACTCCGAACCAACTTCTACTGCGCCTTTTTCGTTCCCATCTTCATGCGTTCCGACATCTGCTTCATCATCCCCGACATGTCGCTCATCATCTTCGACATGTTCGCCATTTCTTCCGGCGTCATCTTGCCGCTCTCCATCATCTGCCTCATGTCGCCCATCATGCCGGACATTCCGCCCACCATTTTTCCCATTTCCTTAGTCTCTTCGCCCTTCATCATCCCCTTGCCCTTCATCACGCCGCTCATTCCTTTCCGCATCTCACCCATCTTCTGCTGCATGTCCTTCATCTGTCCCATCATCATCTCTCCGCCTTTCGTCCCTTCCCCCTTCATCGGCATCCCTTCTTGCATGGGCATCCCTTTTTGTTCCTGCGCGAGCACGGGCAGAGAGCCGACAGCTCCCGCTAAAATGATCGGTAAAATAAACTTCTTCATGATCTCCTCCTTTTGGGTATTGTTAGTAGCACAGCCATTCCTTTACCGTTTAAATCTATCCCCACTTTTTATTGTAAAAATTGTCAGAACCTCCTTTAGTCCCTGGGAATTTCCATCGGGCTTTCTCCTTGTTCTACAAAGACCTTAAAGGTGGATTTTTAAGTGTAATGCTGAACTGGTAGGGATTGCTGTCTAATAGTGAACGCGATGAGCGACGAGAACTGATCTTCCAATTTTTTCGCAACATAATCTTTCTTTTCCAACCGTTAGGCATACTGTCGGCACACCCAGCCGCAAGCCGGACTGAAATAGGCGACGATAAACGGTTAGTTGTTAGATGCGCAGGATGGAAAGAGAGAGGTAGAGGGATGCGACGTTCGGAGGTCCGTCAAAAACGCTTCTCCGCCACTGAACGCTTTTCTCGTCGCCTGCTGCGGTTCGCGTAGCCAAAGAATCGGCGAAGTTAAGACGGGCCGCGCCCGTTAAGTTGAGGGAGCGAGACTGAGACGATGAGTCCGCCATGGATTCTATAACGCAAGCCGGACCGGGACACTCAAGATTTGGCGATGAATGGTCCAATGCGACGTCATGATACATCGTATGGTTCTTCACATCCGAAACGGCGCCCTGGTTAAAATCATCTTTTTCATGAAAGCACTGCAGCACCGCCCACGCCACGCCGTAATAAGAAAACGTAAAGGAAAGGAGGGTCACTGCAAATATCTTGAAGAAACGAGCAGTCATATCCCGGGAAGTGAGCATGATTTATGCCACTGTGTTCGTAAGACTTTTCACAAGCCAGGCACTCTTTTTTTGTCAGTATTGCGAATTCAAGACGACCACCTTCGCAAATTTAGTAAATCCCAGATGAGGTCTTTCTTCCGCCCCGACTTGAAAGACGGTCAGCACGAAGGAGGCACCCGGCAAGGCGACGACATTGAAGAGGAGTCCGCCGCCGCGCCGCAACACACGGTGACACCCAGGCTGCCGCCTGCAAATATTTATTTGCCCAATGGCTTGAGAGTGGTCAGCCCGAGGCTTTCCCAATCCTGCATACCGCCGCGATACCAGAGGATTTTGTGCGCCGGATAGCCGATTTTCAGTAGGTCCTTGATCGTGGTCGATGACTGTCCGCACCAAGGGCCATGCAGAACATCACCAGCGTCTTAACATTGTCGAAATTCCAGAAGTCATCCCGCCGCTTGGCGCCCAGTTGGTTTTCCAGAATTTCTTGCACGGCGGCCGGATCCGACTTGCCGATGTTAACTGTGTCCCACGGGATGTTCACCGTCCCGGGGATGATGCCCTTTTCTACCCAGGCCGGTGTACGCGAGTCGATCACCATCATGGACGCATCGCCGTCGCTTATTTTCTTGAGAATGTGCAACATTTCGAGTTCAGCTATGGTTTTCACGCCAGGCGCCAGCTCACTGGGCTGAATGCAGAATGGTGGGCATTTGCGCGAAGTCTTGGCGAAATCTGGATTGACAGAGTTGCTCTGATTCTGATTGCGCATGATCGTGACCTTCCGGCCATGATGCATCACGTCCACCGACGCCAGAGCGGCGGTGATGTTCACCTCCAAAGCCGACGCTGCGCCCGGCACAAGCAACTCGGTCGGCAATGCGGTTGAATCAGGCGGTTGGTAGTTCTTCATGTGCTGTCTCTCCTAAAGTTAAAGTTATTGTTATGGAGATTTTTATCTCCTGGCCGCCTCACGCTCGGCACGTAGCGCGGACGCTTCGTCCACTGTCATGCCGCAGATGGGGTCGATGGCCATATCAATTCACTTTCATTTGGCTGGTTCAGCGGTGTCACAACAGCAATCCAGACAGCCGGGCGCGATGACGACTAGGAACCGAACCATCGGGCAGCTCAAAGGCCAGACAATCAGCCTAATGCCGCCTCCTTCATGATTTTAACAATCGTGGCTTCCACTTCCTGCGCCACCCCTTCCAGTTGCGGCGCGTTGAACATCGCCAGAAGAGTGGTTGGCTTCAAAGTAGCCAGAATGGTTTTACCGCCCTCCTCGTAAATGGAGATCCGGCATGGCAGTGCGGTGGAGACGCTCATGTTTTCATCGAGCACCTTCTTCGCTTGTTGCGGCTGACACACCTCGAAGATCAGACATTCACGGGCGAACTCCACGCCCTTCTTCGCCATGGTCTCTTTGAGGTTGTGAACCTGCATGACGCCAAAGTGATTGGCTTGAACGGCGCTCTGCAAGGCAGCCGCAGCTTCACTCACGGTTTTGCCAGTAGATAATTTGATCAGCATAGGTTTTCTTTCTTGGTTAAGAGTTCACTTCACAGGCAGGTTGTGAACTCACGATTATTTATTGGACAGCTTGTTAATCACCACGACCAGCAAGATCACCACCAGTACGCCGATCACCGTCCAAATCCACATCCCTCCGCCCATCCATCCACCCATTCCACCCATCCATCCGTCAGTTTGGTTCATCATAAAGCTCCTTTCGTTGCGCTGCGACCAGCCCACCACCGGGCAAACAAGAACGTGAGCGGAGGCAGCAGCGTCATTTGGAGTAGCGGCCACAGGCCAGCGCCAAGCACGGACACTGTAAACCAACTCCTCATCCCAATCATTGCTGCCTCCTGTGTTCTCCCGCACGGCCATTGCTCACGCTAACTTGCGACAACAACATAGCTAGCAGATAGCGCTCACTGAGTCTTTTTCGTTCCCCTCTTCATCCGTTCCGACATCTGTTTCATCATGCCCGACATGTCGCCCATCATCTTGGACATGTTCTCCATTTCCTCCGGCGTCAGCTTGCCGCTCCCCATCATCTGTCCCATGTCGCCCATCATGCCGGACATTCCGCCCACCATTTTTCCCATTTCCTTAGTCTCTTCGCCCTTCATCATCCCTTTGCCTTTCATCATCCCGCTCATCCCTTTCCGCATCTCACCCATCTTTCCCTGCATCTCCTTCATCTGCCCCATCATCATCCCTCCCCCGCTCTTCATCCCTTCCCCCTTCATCGGCATGCTTTCTTTCATGGGCATATCCTTTTTCTCCTGGGCCAGGACCGTGAGCGAACCAAGCGCCACGGACAATACCGTGGCTAAGACTATTTTTTTCATACTGCTATCCTCCTTTATTTTAGAAGTTTTTGATCGATCTCCGTTACTACTGTCATCCCCATTTCCTCTGGTAAAAATTGTATATCGGCGTGAAGACCAGGCCCACATATACGCCGTAAAGAAAACTCTCGATCAGTCCGATGAAGAAACTGCCGATGGTCAACCACTTGAAGCCCGGCAGCGTGATCTCCAGGAACTGGACCATGTGGAGACTCTCCGGCACGATCAGGCCATAGAGCACACAGACCACAAAACTGAACGTCGTAAATGTCGCCATAGACCACGTGACGACACGAATATTGAGCGGGTTCATTTTCCTCCTCCTTTAAGCAGCGCAATATGCTGCTTCTGGTTCACCGTAAAGGTTTAGAAGCTTCCATTTAATGCTGATGCCCGCCGCCCTCTTCGCGCTTCTTCTTCTCTTCTCCACCGCCATGCCGATGTCCTCCGCCATGCCCGCCACAGCCCGCTCCGGAGCCATGCATCCAGATGAAGAAAATAATTAGAACAACCCAAAACCAGTTGTTCTGTAAGAACTCGCCCATATAACCCTCCTTCCTTAATGAGACCTGACCGACACTTTGGATCAAAGCCTGGAGCCCAATGCCAGGCCGTTTTCCCAAAATGACCCCTAGTGTCTCCCCGTTGCCATTTTCTCAAGCCGCCTAATTCGCTCCTCCAGCGGTGGATGTGTGCTGAACAGATTCATCAGACCTCCGCCCGTCAAGGGACTCACGATAAACATGTGCGCGGTGGCAGGATTGGCCTCCATGGGAATCTTTTCTACTCCCCGTTGAAGTTTCTTGAGCGCATGTGCCAAGCTTAAAGGATCGTCAGAAATACTCGCCCCTGTTGCATCTGCCCCGTACTCGCGACCGCGAGAGATGGCTAATTGAACCAGCATAGCCGCCAGCGGCGCCAGGATAATCATAGCCAGGGCAACGATCGGATTGCCGCCCTTCCGGCGATCACTGCCTCTTCCTCCCAAAATCATTCCCCATTGGGCTGTGTAGGCGAGCATTGAAATAGCGCCGGCCATCGTCGCGGCGATGGTGCCGATGAGGATGTCGCGATTCTTGACATGGGAAAGCTCATGAGCCAGCACTCCTCGCAGTTCGGACTCACTGAGAATATCCAAAATACCTTCCGTAACGGCCACGGCAGCATGTTTCTCATCTCTGCCTGTGGCGAAGGCGTTCGGAGACTCCTGAGGGATCACGTAGACTTTCGGCATGGGCATGTGAGCGCGCAACGTCAAGTCTTGAACGATGCGGTGGAGCTTCGGGGCCTCGTCCAGGCTAATTTCTTTCGCCCCATACATCCGCAAAACAATCTTGTCACTGAACCAGTAACTGACCCCGTTTATGACCAGAGCAAAGAGAAAAGCCGTCACCATGCCGCTTTCTCCTCCTAAGGCGCCGCCGGCTGTAACCAGGATAACCGTTAGAAGCGCCATCAAAAAAGTAGTTTTAAATGTGTTCATAAAGCCCCCTCCCATTGAAAATCCGATCCTTAATCCTCATTCGGGCGCTTTGTCCTCTTCGCACCGTTCGACTTCTGTGGTGGCGTCCTTGGCTTTGAATGATGCTGTTCTTCCAGTTGAGCCCAAACTAGTCTCTCGGCTTCAAACCAGTCGCCGAGGTCATTCCCGTGAGTCTGTCCGCGCTTTTCGTAAAGCGCGTAGGCCTTCTGAGCGATCCGTTCTCGAATCTCCTGCTCACCCACAGCCGATTCGGCGGCATCCTTGCCTCGCGGGATTCCGCTCTTGCTTTTCGCTTTTTCTGATCTCTTCATAATGAGAACCTCCGCTTGAAAGCATGACACTTACATGTTTTCCGTGTCTGCATGTTAAGCATTGTTAAATTCATTGCACGTCCCAGTTGAAAGTTCTTTCTTTCATTCCGGCAATATCCTTAATGACAATCTCAAGGCGCTTTGCTTCGCTAGAGACCTTTGGAAAGATCACCGTTACCTCCCGGTGATGCCCGCTGCCTTTGTTCTCTACTTCCGTGGGAAGATAGCTTTTTCCGGTGTCATCGCGCAAAACGGTTATGGTTTTCAGATCGTATTGGTCCAGACTGACCGAATGGGTATCCAGCACGGCCTGGAATCGAAGGTCGTTACCAGCCTTCGAATCGAGATAAGTTACGGTTACCGTGACGCCGCCTCCGGCAACTGTCCGCGCGTTCGACGCACCCGCAGCAAAGCCTTCGGCCTTGAGCAACAAGCCGTTAAGAATCAATCCCGCCAAAACCATTCCCAACATTTTCATATGACATTCTCCCTCTGGAAATATTTTGCGCCGCCACCTAGCCACCACTGCTGCAACGTTGCGTCGGTTAATAATACTTCAAATGTTCTCACCCACCTCCTTCCTTGGACTGGGGGCAATAACGATCAGGCTGAAAGCTTCCGGATAAACCAGTGCCTCAGCCGGGATGCGGGAGAGTTAGATGGTTAGAACCGAGAGAAAAAGATGACGTGATGGACGTGCCGACGCGGACGGTGACGGTCCATCGATCAAGCGACGCCAACTAGTAGTGGTGTCTTTCGCTGAAACAGATAGAACCGATTGAGAACATTTTTGTAAAGCGCCGGCTCCCAACAATTTAGAGAGAGGTGCGCTGAATAATCCGATTACAGAATCGCTCTGATCGTGGCCGATGCAGTGAAATTTCGCAGCGTGGCGATTTGGGAGATCCGGAATACCCGTCGACGATTCCGGCTTTGCCGTATTCGTGGCGGCATAGTGATGGCCGGAAAGCTGATCCGCGGCGGTCATCGCGTCGTCATTCGGACAGTTTTCAAAAGCCCAAGCGACGCCCGAGTGGGAGAGGAGAGCCGCCAGAAAGAGTATACCGAACGATTTAAATAAGCGGGACATCATATGCGCACTATCTTAGAGTTGAAGCGCTGCTAATTTGTAAGTTGAGCAACCCTTGTGCCATTGACGGTGTCAAGCGAATGCTCGATTTCTATACCCACGCGGCCCGGTTTTTTTGCAATCCTGAGAAAGGGAAGCGACGGTATTCCGATCTTTGACAAAATCCATCGATTCTACTCTTAGTTGCCATACGGTACCTTCGAGGCTTTACACTCCTCAACGGTTGGACCTTTTTTTATATAAATCGTCTGGGTTTAATGAGGAGGACCGTCGTCGTGTTTGGTAGGCTTTCCTTCCCGTTGGTCGTACCAGAGTTCCCAACCCTCTTTGGCATCAAGCTCAAAAGTGAATCCGATGACTTCTCCGTTGAAAATTCGCAGGTTCACCTTCGGATACGTCGAAGGGTAATTCGGCGCCTCGGCGCTGAAGCTGTAACCACGCCCTGGAAAGCAGGTCCCGTTTCCCGGTTTATAGTGCGGCGGTATCTTGAGGTCTGGTCCCAGAATTATTTCGGCGGCGTATGATCCTGTGGCTAACCCCAGCATTAAAGAGATCAAGGCAGAGACGATCATTGTTTTCTTCATGTCTTACCTCCTTTCACGTTGTGCAAAATCTTTTTCCCCTCAGATCTCAAAAATCTTTCCTCGCTCAAGAGCAAGCTGTCTGACAAAGACTTCGTCTCTCTCCCAACCGTATTTCATAAACAGAACAGGAACGACGATCATATTGAGAAAGGTAGAGGTGAAAAGCCCCCCCAGGATCACATGTGCCATAGGCCGCTCTAACTCCTTGCCGGCAATGTCGCCGAAGAGTAGCGGCAGCAGTCCCAAGGCCGCAGCGGCCGCGGTCATGAGAACGGGAGCCAGCCTCTCTTTGGAGCCCTCGATAACAACTTCCTCCCTGGACTTCCCCTCAGCCCGAAGTTGACGGTAGCGGCTGACCAGGATAATGCCGTTTCTGGCAGCGATACCGAAGACACCGATGAAACCGATAAGAGAGGGAACACTAACAATCCTATCGGTGAGAAAAATAGCGACTACCGCACCGATGAGGGCCAAGGGTAGATTCGCCATCACCAGAAGTGACGCCCGAACGGAATTAAACGCCTTAAACAAGAGAACAAAGATGGCTGCAATGGCTATCAATCCGTAGCTCATCAAAACCCGCGTCGCTTCCTGCTGGCTTTCGAACTGCCCGCCGTATTCGACAAAGTAGCCCGCAGGTAGATTCACTTGCTGGGCTATCTTTTGCTGGGCCTCAGCGATGACGCTCCCCAGATCACGACCAGCCACGTTGGCCTGTACCGCGATCCGTCTCTGGACTCGCTCACGGTTGATAAAGTATGGGCGGTTTTCGAGGACCACTTCCGCTACCTGGCTGAGAGGCACTTTGACGTCTTTGTGACCATCAACGAGAACTCCTCTCATCGCTTGCGTGTCTCGGCGTGAAGCTTCATCAAACCAGACAAAAAGATCGAAACTCTTCTGTCCCTCGATGACCTGTGAAACATGCTCCCCGTTAAACGCAATCTGAGCTACTTCCAGCACATTCCCCGGATTTAACCCGAGCCGGGCGGCCCGTTCCCGATTCACTTTGATGCGGACCTCAGGAACACGAATTTGTTGCTCAAGTTGCAAATCAGTGACGCCACGGATTCCTGCCAAGACTTGCTCCACCTGCTGCCCCTTTTCTAAGAGCCGGTCCAGATCGCTCCCGTAGATCTTGATCGCGATCTGAGCACGGACCCCGGAAAGAACTTCATCCAGCCGATGAGCGATAAACTGGCCCAGATTGACTGCGACGCCGGGAATTTTTTCCAGATCTTCCCTGATTGAATGGATAAGCGATTCTGGGTCGCGTTTCCCGTAGCGCAGAGAAATGTCGAACTCGATGAAGTTAGGCGGCATAGCATCTTCGTCTAGCTCCGCACGACCGACTCGTTGAGAGACTGAAACAACCTCTGGATATTTGCGAAGCATCTGAGTAATGCGGTACCCCAGGCGCATCGATTCCTGAAGTGAAGTGCCGGGAAGACTGGTAACGGCCAAGATAAAATTTCCCTCGTGAAACTCCGGCAGGAAGGAGCGGCCAAGAAAGGGGAATGCGGCGATCGTGATGGCCAGGAGGATCAAAGAGGCAACAATCACCATTCCTGGACGGATTAACGCAGGTCTAAGCAAGCGTTCGTAGTAACCTTTAAGGCCGCGAATCGTGAAACTCTCTTGTTCAGAGTGTTCTGTGCCTATCGATCTCGCTTTAACCAGGAAAATAGAGCACAGCACGGGAGTCAAAGTTACGGCAACAATGAGAGAGGCAAAGAGAGAGGCAGTAAACGCAAGACCCAAAGGCGTGAAGATCCTTCCCTCGACTCCTGTGAGAAGAAAGATGGGGCCGAAAACCACCAGGATGATCCATGTAGCATAGACCACAGAATCCCGGATCTCGCGCGAGGCCTGAAATACCACCTGAAGGGCCGGAAGAGGGTTTTCTCTTTGACGGTTTTCTCTCAACCGGCGAAAGATATTTTCTACGTAGATAATGGCGTCATCGACGACCGCGCCTATGGCGATCGCCAACCCGCCCAAGGTCATAGAATTGATCCCAACGCCAAACGCTTTAAGAATCAGAATACCCAGGAGCAGGCTCAGGGGCATGGCGGTCAGGGTGATCACCGAGGCCCGGACATTGAAGAGAAAGAAGATGACCACTATGGTGACGATGACTGCCCCTTCGATTAGAGCGCGCCGAAGGTTCGTAATGGAAGATTCAATGAAGTTTGCCTGCCGAAAAACCTGAGCGTGCAGCTCCACGCCTTGCGGCAAGGTCTTTCGAATCTCTTCCAAAGCTTGCTCCACCTTGTAGGTTTCGGTGAGGGTATCAGCTCCGAAAAGCTTGGACACCGTGCCAATGATAGCGGGCTTACCCATGTAGGCGCTGTCTCCCCTGGGAAACTCGGGGCCAAAGCGCACCTCGGCTACGCGCTCCAGCGGGATGGGGACCCCACTGTGCTCAGCGACAACCGTTTTCTTAAGATCCTCAAGCGAGGCAATTCTCCCCACGCCAGTGACCGCATATTCCTGTCCAGGAACAACGTTGAAGCCTCCTGGTACATTACGGTTTGTCTCCCGAAGCGCTTCCACGACGTCCTTCACCGTAACGTTGTATTGCAAGAGCCGCGGCGATGAGAGCAGAACCTGATATTGCTTCGGTCCCGGCCCCATACAGACCACGGACGCAATTCCTGGAATCGACAACAGGCGGTTGCGTATGTCCCAATCGCAGAGGGTCCTCAGGTCCAGCAGAGAGACCTTGTCGCTTTGAATGGCAAATTTTACGAGCCAACTGACGGCTGAGGTAATCGGAAGCATTACGGGCGCCTTCGTCCCCGGAGGGAACTGCTCCCGAACCTCCTGCAAGCGCTCGTTCACCAACTGACGGGCGATGTAGATATCCGTTCCCCATTTGAAGACTACGATGATCGTGGATAGGCCTGCCGAAGATTTAGAGCGGACTACGTCCACTCCCGGAGTTCCGTTAACCGCAGCCTCCATCCGGAAAGTAATCAATGTCTCCACGTCCTCCGGAGAGAGCCCCGGCGCCTCCGTCTGGATCACGACCTGAGGAGGAGCAAACTCAGGAAGCACATCCAGATTTATGCGCCAAACCGCGGAAACCCCCACCAGCAGAACGATAACAAACGCCACCACGGTGAGGAGCGGGTTGCGAAGAGACCACTTGGTTATCCAGTCAAACATCTTTGGCTCCTTCTAATGAGTGTGACCGCCCAGAGCCGCGCCGCCTTGCCGCGCCATCAGCGACTTGGTGTAGATCTGTTGCTTTCCATCAGTCACAACACGGTCGCCGGGAAGGAGTCCCTGTTTTACTTCCACGTGACGGTCATCTCTCGCTCCCAGAACAACATCAGCACGGCGGAACGACCCCTTCTCTTCGACAAAAACAAAGCTCCCCCCTTCTGTCGTTGTGAGCGCCTCTGAAGGAATGGCAAGCACTTCTTGCCCCCCACCGATGACAATATCCATATCGGCAAAGAAATTAGGTTTAAGTTTTCCTCCTTGATTCGGCACCTCAGCCCAGAGTTGGACCGTGCGCTTTTCCAAGTCGATAGTAGGACTCAGGCGGGATATTTTCCCGGTAAAGACCTCTCCCGGATAGGCAGCGAGCCGCATGCGAATAGCTTGCCCGATCTTCAGTTGAGGCAGTACCTCCTCAAAGGCATTGCCTTCGACAAAGACGACCGAGGGATCCAAGATCTTGAAGATGACCTTACTGGGCTCGACCGTCTCTCCAAGAACCACACTCCGTTCAGCCACAACCCCACTAAGAGGGGAGAGAATAGGAAAGGTGGAAACCGTCTTTTCTGTTTGCGCCTTTTTCACGGCACCCTCTGCAAGACCCAGAAGAACAAGTTGCTGACTCAGCCCTTCAATTTCGTTGAGGATGGTCTGATGCTGGTTTTGAGCGGCGATGAGTTCTTTCCTCGCAGCAATTTTCATCTCCACCAGACTTTGAACCCTATCCATCTCCGCCTTCGCCAGAGTAAGTTTATTTTCCGCCTGGATAAGATCCACCTGGAGCTTCTGAATCTCCGCGCTCTGAACCTCTGCCAACCGTTGGCCCTTTTGGACCGCATCGCCGACTTTGAAGAACAGTCCCACTACTTTTCCCGAAACCCGGCTGCTGACCTGGGCCTCTCGATCCGGATGCGGCCTCACGACTCCCGCCACGCGAATCACCTTTTCGATCCGCCGCAAGTCCGCGGCCACCGTCTTTAAGCCGACGTTTGCCCTTTCTTCGGGACTCAAGGTCAACCCCGAAGCCTTCGCTTCGGCCTCTTCGTGCTGGTCGGCTTTGCCTTCTTCCTGGCTATGCGAAGCGGATTCCCCAGGTTTCGGTTTCGTACCGGTTGATGAAACTTCTGCATCGCGCGGCTCTTTGGGCTCCTTGCTTCCGTGGCCCGATATCCTTCCAAGCCAGAAAGAGAGCAACAACAGGACGATTAAGACGACGGGAAGAACAATCCTCTTACGTGTCATGCCGGCTCCTATTCGATCCCTGCCTGAAGCTTTAATTCAGCGAGGGAGAGATTGTAGTTTGTCATAGCGTCGATAAATTTCTGTCGCGCTTCGATCACTTGATTTTGAAACAGAAGGTATTCCGAAATCTCGACCTGCCTCTCTTCGTACGCTTTCAGGTAAAGCTCTAGCGTCTCGTCGAATCTCTTCATCGCGGTTTCGGGATAGTAAGAAAGTTCCTGCTCGCTGAGCTTGAGTCTCACATAGGCCGCTCGAACGGATCTCTCGATGCCCTGACGCAAGTTGAGATAATTGATGTTTGCCGCGCTCCGCCGCGCCAGCGCTTCTCGAAGCTCCGCTTGTTTGCGATCGAAGATGGGAAGCGGGATCGAAATCCGTCCGCCGATGATATTGTCCCTGTCATCGCGCTCGTAGAACGGACCGGCTTTTACGTTGGGAATTCTCTCCGACCGCGTGAGTCTTTCTTCAGCCTCGGTCAGTTTTACCTCACGCTCCAGCGCGGAAAGATCGGGCCGACGCTCCAATGCCATTTTGATCAGCTCCGCCGGAGAAAATGCTGTCGGCGTCGGTCTTAACTCGCCTGTGACTTCTACGGAAGTATCGGCTTCCAGACCAAGGTCGCCTCTGAGCTTGGCCAACAACTCCTGATATTCCCGCTGCAATCCAATCAGATCACTCCTGGCGCGATTCAGCTCGAATTCCGAAAGCGTGTGCTGAACTTCAGGGATGTCACCGAGTTTGAGACGGGTGCTGGACGCTTCATAGAGACGACTTCGAAGATCAACAATCTGTTCTGCCTGTTTTACCTTCGTCTGGCCGTTAACAAGCCTTAAGAAAAGTTCTGTCACGCGAAAACGCAGGGTCCTCTCGAAATCAGCGACTTCAAACTTCACCTTCTCGTAGTTTCGCTGCGCCGCCTGACGCCGAAAAATCGGCTGGCCTCCGATTTCGAATTCTTGAGACAGAAAGACACCGCCCTGAACAACATTTCGGGAGCCGTCTTCAGGCTTGTTCAAGCGGCGATTGGAGACATCGCCCTCAAGCTCAGGGTTATGCTGAAACAGAAGATTAGCCCGGATGAGTCTTGCCTCGGCTAAACCCAGGTTTTCCCGCTTGGCTTTGAGTTCCAGATTGCGCTCCGTAGTCATATTGGTTGCCTGCTCCAGAGTTAGCCGCAGCGGCTCAACCCCGAAGGCCGAACTCAGAATCATGAAACATAGTGCCTGAAGGATGAACGAAGCCTTGATCCAAAATGAATTCGCCATAACCCAACCTCAAAGCCATCAACCCGATATCCGAATGGATGCGCAGAAAAGCGCATCCTTCAGCCCAAATTGAACTGGGAGAAATACAGACTGAAGCTAAGGGAATGGATCAGACCTGAAGAACAGAAAGAAAGAGATAGCGTGCACGGTCAGCTGGCAGGGAAATTGTGACAATCCTTCTAAAAACCGCGTTCAGCGAGAGGTCGTTTCTAAGCGCTCCGGAAACGACATCGGAAAGAGAAGCTATGTGAAGCGGCGAAGCTTTATCGGGGCGCGGAATCGTGGTGGAAGCTATCCGGTCTGCCGGACCGACTTCTTGATTCTGGGACGTACAGTGAATGACGGGGACGGTCGGCTCGCGTGAATCATTGGGAGTCACCAGCGCGTCGGAAACGGCGTGACGGTCTACAGTTGCATGATCAGAGTGACGGTCATGCCCCAGGCATGCCTCTAGCGCCCACGCTGCACCAGTATAACTAAAAAGCAGCAAGAAAAGCAGAATTGCGATTCGTCTCATGTCAGAATACTTAGATAGCACCTCTAGCAAAAGCTACGCCTCGCTTCAAGACTGCCATCAGCAAGACAATTCAACGTGTATTTTGCAAATACTTCTCCGGATCCTTATCGAACGATTCCTTGCAAACCTTGGCACAAAAATAATAAGTCTTTCCGTTATAAGACGACGTCGCCGCCGCCTTGCTTTCATCGACGTTCATGCCGCAGACCGGATCTTTTGCCATAAATCCTCCTTACTTAACTTAACGGACTCCGCACTGTGGCTTTCGATAATGAGCCCGAGGAGAGATGTCAAGGCGAAACTTGGAAAGCCTCGAAAAATGGAGCAACTGCTAGGGGCTAGAACTTGACTACGGCCGCGCCCCAGGCGAACCCCGCGCCGAAGGCGTTGAGCAGGACGATGTCGCCGTGGCGGATGCGTCCCTCGCGTCGCGCCTCGTCGAGCGCGACGGGGACGGACGCGGCGGAAGTGTTGCCGTACCGGTCGAGGTTGACCATCACCTTCGACATCGGAACTTTCAGGCGCTCGGCCAACGCGCTGATGATTCTCAAATTGGCCTGATGCGGAATCACCAGCGAGATTTGCTCGATGCTCACGTCCGCCTCGTCGAGCGCCGCGCGGCTGATCTCTTCCATCGA
>JBGQBP010000014.1:0-28963 GCA_041494945.1 Binatia bacterium
CGGATCACCCAAGCCAAGGACAACACGGGGAGGACGGTAACTTATACGTATGACGGAACCGGCAGGCTTTCTACGGTTACCGACCCTAACGGAGGCATAACGACATACACGTATGACGGCTCCCAACGGATGCTTACCATCACGGATCCGCGGCAAATTCTTTTCTTGACCAATGAATATGACCCCACTACTGGCAGGGTCACGAAACAAACCCAGGCTGACACGACTACCTATTTATTCGCCTACACGTTGAACGGTAGTAACGTCATCCAGACCGATGTCACCGACCCGCGTGGCAATGTAAGCCGGGTAACTTTCAACGCGGACAGCCAGATCTTGACGAACTCCGAGCCGGTTGGAACGCCTGACGAGCAGCTCACTACTTACGAGCGACAGGCAACAACTAATCTTTTGCTTTCCGTAACCGACGCTCTCAATCGGAAGATGTCTTATACCTACGATACGATGGGGAATATGCTTTCTATTACTCGGCTGGCGGATACACCGGATGCAGTGGCAACTACCTACACCTACGAGCCGGCTTTCAACCAAGTGGTAACTAGTACCGATCCATTAAATCACACGACGACGTTCGGTTATGATGCCAAGGGGAATCTGACAAGCATCACCAATCCTCTTAACCGGGCAATTACCTACACATACAATACCGCGGGGCAGCCAATTTCAATTACCGATCCGCTGAACAACGCAACTCAGTTCACATACAATCTAGGTGATCTCGTGTCAGTTAGTGATCCGTTGGGGAATGTTACAACGAGGTTTACAGATGCGGTAGGCAGGTTGCTGAGCCTAAAAAACCCCGTTAATAATGTAACCCTTTATGACTACGACACCCTTAATCGTGTGACGAAAGTAACCGATCCGCTCGGTGGACAGACTCAGTTTGGGTTTGATCCCAATGGCAATCTCTTGAGCGTAACGGATGCGCGTAACAACACGACGTCATATGTATACGACAACATGGACCGGCTCGCGACTCGGACAGATCCGCTGCTGCACGGAGAAAGTTCCGTTTATGATAACAATGGTAACTTATCGCAGTTCACCGACCGTAAGTCGCAGGTAACAGGCTACACCTACGATGCTCTCAACCATCGCACCGGCGTCACGTATGCGGATACCTCGACAACGACCTACACTTACGACAACGGCAACCGCCTACTTCAGATTGACGATTCAATCTCCGGCACGATCACTCGCGCCTACGACGGACTAAATCGTCTTACTACCGAGACAACTCCGCAGGGTAGCATCAGCTACACCTATGACAACGCGGGTCGTCGGGCAACGATGACAGTGTCCGGTCAACCTACGACTACTTACGCCTATGACAACGCCAATCGTCTAACGCAGATCACGCAAGCCTCTTCGATTGTGATCTTCGGCTATGACGCTGCGGGCAGACGAACTTCGCTAACACTGCCCAACGGGATTTTGGTAGAATACGCCTACGATTCAGCATCTCGTGTGACCGGGATTACCTACAAGCAGGGCGTGACCGTGCTAGGAAATCTCACTTACACATACGACGCGGCCGGAAATCGCACGCAGACCGGTGGCAGCTTTGCCCGTATGGGGATCCCTCAAGCCATCAGTTCAACCGCTTACAATATTGACAACCAACAGCTTACTTTCGGCGACAAAACATTAGGCTACGATAACAACGGCAATTTGACTTTCATCGTGGATGCAAACGGAACAACGCTTTATACCTGGGACGCTAGAAATCGGTTAGTCGGCCTAAGTGGACCTAGTACAACGGCTAGCTTTGTTTATGATGGAATGGCAAGAAGGGAAAAGAAAACTATCAACGGAAACCTTACAGAGTTTCTCTACGACGGCGTTAATCCCGTCCAGGAAACCTCAGGAGCTACGGTGCTGGCTAATATCCTTGGAGGTCTCGGCATTGATGAGCCTTTCAGTCGCGCAGACGTACCTGCTGGAACAACGAGTCATCTTCTGTCGGATGCGCTAGGCTCTGTAATCGCCGCAAGTGATCTCAGCGGTACCGCACAGACTGAGTATAGTTACGAGCCGTTTGGTAGGACTACAGTCACTGGTGTGTCGGACACTAATTCTTTCCAATACACGGGAAGAGAGAACGACGGCACCGGGCTGTACCAATACCGCAACCGATTTTATCATCCGGGCTTGCAGCGCTTCATCAGTGAAGATCCACTAGAATTCGGTGGCGGGGATTATAATCTTTACTCATATGTTCAGAATTCACCGATAATGATGAGAGATCCCTTAGGTTTAATAGTTACTTGTAGTCCTACAGGAAATAGAACCTTCTGGGAGCCTTGGGGACATACTGTTTGGCGTAAGACAAATGAGGAAGGACCGGGACAAGACTTTCCTTTTGCACCATTGTATTGTTATTGGGAACTAGTTGCCCCTGGTTATGACGTAACAATTAAATACGAAATTTGTTCTGATAGTTGTAAGAAATTGGATTGGATTAGAGAAACTCGTACCGACACACCAAGCGAAAGAATACTTGGAAGAAAGGCGACACCCTGGCGGCATGCACTACCGATTCCCGGCGGCGTAACAGGGCTAGTATATATATGCGACAGTCCTTAAAGTTCAAAAACTTTGTACTCATTTTTTACCGATTGATGATCTACCGAGTCATACTTTTTTCCACGATTATTCTCTCAATACTTTGCTGTTTTGGAGCTTGCAAACCGGCCTCATCGCAGACGGAAAGAGATCTAAAATCCAGCATGCAACGTCTGAATCAAATGTTTCAAGAATATTCTCGAATACCCGTGAAACAAAAATCGTATGGCGATCGTTACATAGCTTGGAAAGACGAGGGCATGGTGAAAGCGTTTTATGAGACCTATAACGGCGAAATTCTAGCGATGGACGCGCGACTGTTAGCAATTTCAAATGTGAACGATGATGACAACGCGTGGTCTGATGACGCTGCGTTTTGTCGGGCTATTCTGCACGTATTGTGGACTCTGGCTAACCCTGAAAAAGAGATTTTGCAACGAGCTATTGTTGTTTTAAAGGAGTTTGCGCAATCCTCATCAAGAGTCCACCTTGAAGAACTAACAAAAGCGACAATGCAGGAGGCCTTTCTAAGTAAGCAAAAGGAGTTTTTGACTCCGAGTCTTTCATATGAACAGAACGCTGACATCGCGTTGGAAGTATACGTGTCTCAACTACTCATAAAACTTAAAGCGTACGACGAAGCAATTCAGCAATTAGAGCATATCGCAAAGGCGTACCCTACCAGCAGGTATTCAGAATACTTGAAAGACCAAATCCAGGCTATAAAAGAATTGAAAGAGGGTAAGATAACGGTCCCAGAGTCCTTACCTGAGTAGCAGACGGGCATCACTTGGGCTCAGCCTGTCCCCTTTTCCCTCCCAAAGGCGAGCCGTTGGCCGAGGTGAAATTGAATATCGGATACGGAAAAGAAAAGGTTACGGCCCGGACGGATGAAACAGGACGCTTTCTACTCGAATACATTGAAGCTGAGCAGTCTGAGCTTCTGATCGACGGTCGACATGCACATAATCCAAAACCCGAAATCGAAAATCCAAAATCGAAATGGGGCTACGGGATTTTCGAGTATGGGTCACCGATTGTGGAGGGCGAGACAAATGTTCTTCCCTTCACGATCTGGCTGCCGAAGATAGACGTAGCCAACACTGTAAAGATTCCCTCCCCGACGACTTCAGAAGTCGTAGTGACAACTCCAAAGATTTCCGGCCTCGAGGTGCACATTCCTCCGAACGCGGTCATCTATGACTATGACGGAGACGCCACTAACGAGATAAACATCACGCCTATTCCTCAAGACCGTCCGCCGTTTCCATTACCGAAAGGAGTCGTGACGACCGCACTATTCACGATCCAACCCGGCGCCGGATATATCTCCGGCAGCCAGGGTGTACGGCTCGTCTATCCGAATTACACGACTAATCCTCTGCTTCCCGGTACACGTTTCAACTTCTGGCACTACAATCCGGAGTACAACGGCTGGTACGTCTATGGCCTGGGTACAGTGACGGAGAATGGGAAACAGATAGTGCCCGATCCGGGGATATCGATCCATGAGTTTACCGGAGCAATGGTCGCTGATCCGGGTTTTGGAGGGGCCGATGATCCGAAGCAGTGCAAAGGTGCAGATCCTGTCGATCTTTGTACGGGACTATTCGAGCATACGAACGTCGATCTGAGCTTACCCGATGTTATGCCGCTGGTTCTTACAGTTCCTATAGAACTCGCGACACATTTTCGCGTGCATTTGGAATCGGCGCTAGCCATTCATACGACTACTTCTTGGTCGGCGATACATCTCCTTACACATTTATCGATCTGATCCTCGCCGACGGGATGCGCATTCATTATAACCGAATCGACGGTGGCGCGGGCAATGACTTCACCGTTGCCGTATATGAGCACACTTCCAGTCCGACACGTTTTCACAAGTCACGGATCTCCTGGAATGGAAGCGGGTGGGATCTGACGCTCAAGGACGGAATGCTCTACAAATTCCGCGACGGATTCGGCGCTACCCGTCCGGGGCAAGCGGGCATGATCCGTATGCAAGATCGAAACGGCAATGCCCACGACATTACCCGCGACGCCAACGGAAACGTTACCAAGATCGTCTCATTCCACAGCGGCCGGTGGATCGAATTCACCAGCGATGGCAGTAATCGCATCACGCAGGCGAAGGATAATACCGGCAGACTAGTTTCGTATACGTACTACCCGACGGGCCAACTGCATACGGTTACAGATCCTAACGGCGGAATCTGGGAATACACGTATGACACCTCGTCACGAATGCTCACTGTCAAGAATCCGCGAGGCATTATCGTCACCACCAATAACGAGTTCGATGCTGGCGGAAAACTTACAATGCAAACGCTTGCAGATCGAGGTATTTATACCGGCGTTTATACGCTCGACGGCAACGGCAAAACTATCCAGACCGATGTTACCGATCCACGGAACAACGTGAGGCGGGTGGCCTTCAACGCGAGTGGGTACAGCCTAACGGAGACCCGCGCTGCTGGCGCTCCCGAAGAGCAGGTCACCACTTACGTGCGGGATACCACATCGAGCTTGCGGCAGTCCGTGACCGATGCCCTGAATCGCAAGACATCTTATACCTATGATTTAATAGGAAACGTACTCTCTGTCACTCGTCTGGCTGACACGCCTGACGTAGTCACGACCAGCTACACTTACGAGCCAACATTCAACCAAGTAGCGACGATCACTGATCCCCTAAATCATACGACTAATTTTGGTTATGACACCAAAGGAAACCTGACGACCGTAACCAACCCGCTCAACCAGATAACGACCCTCACATACAATGCAGCAGGACAACCCATCACCATTTCCGATCCTCTCAATAACACAACGCAGTTAACATACAATCTCGGCGACCTTGTGAGCGTGACTGATCCCATGGGAAATAGCACGACGAGGTTCACAGACGCTGCGGGTAGATTGCTCAAGCTGACTAATCCTTTAGGCAACGTCACGTCGTACGATTACGACGTGTTGAACCGTCTTACAAGGGTCACCGATCCGCTTGGTAGTCTAACGCAGTATAGTTATGATTCGAACGGGAATCTCTTGAGCGTGGCGGATGCCCAAAACCATACTACCGGCTACACGTATGAGAACATAGATCGCTTAGCGACGAGGACCGATCCGTTGTTGCATGGAGAAAGCTACGTTTACGACAACAATGGCAATCTGACCCAGTTCACAGATCGGAAAAGCCAGGTCGCGAATTATATTTACGATGCGCTTAATCGTCGTACTCAAGCGACATACGCCGATACTTCCACTACTGCTTACACCTACGACAAAGGCAATCGGCTGCTGCAGGTTAACGACTCGATCTCGGGCGTAATCACTCGAACATATGACGGTTTGGATCGTATGACTTCCGAAACCACGCCACAAGGGTCGGTCAGCTACACTTACGACAACGCAAGTCGTAGAGCAACGATGACCGTGGCCAGCCAACCAACAGTAAATTACACCTATGACAATGCGAATCGCCTAACCCAGATCACGCAGGGTTCTTCCATAGTATCGTTCGGCTATGATGAGCCGGGCAGAAGAACTTCGCTAACATTGCTGAACGGCATCCTGGTACAATACGGCTACGACACGGCATCAAGGGTAACCAGCATCACATATAAGCTAGTCACAACAGTAATAGGCGATTTGACCTACGAGTATGATAAAGCTGGAAATCGAGCAAAGATTGCCGGCACCTTCGCCCGTACTGGGATTCCACACGCAGTTAGCACGACGAGCTATAACACTGGAAACCAACAGCTCATATTCGGGGACAAATCGTTAACGTACGATAACAACGGAAATCTGACTTCTATTGCTGATGCCACTGGAACGACGCTCTACACCTGGAGCGCCAGGAATCAATTCACCGGAATAAGTAGCCCGACCGTCAATGCGAATTTCGTGTATGACGGCTTGGCACGGCGGGAAAAGAAAACGATTAACAACAATCTAACGGAATTTCTGTTCGACGGCGTCAATCCGGTCCAAGAGACTTCAGGGGCAACTATTTTGGCAAATATCTTACCTGGTCTCGGAATTGATGAATATTTGACTCGCACCGATGTGATCGCAGGAGTCGCTAGTAACTTCCTCACCGATGCACTTGGCTCCACGGTGGCTCTGGCTGACTCGGCCGGAACAGTACAGACCGAGTACACCTACGAGCCTTTCGGTGTGACAAGCGTGACCGGAGCCCCCAACAGCAACTCATTCCAATATACAGGAAGAGAAAACGATGGCACCAATTTCTACTACTATCGCGCTCGTTACTACCAACCTGCCTTGCAACGCTTTGCTAGTGAAGATCCGATAGGGTTTAGTGGTGGGATTAATTTTTTTTCATACGTTTACAACAACCCTCTGGAATTCACTGACCCATACGGGCTTGATGCTTACATGTGCACGAAGCCACTACATGCGCTAGGAAACTTCGGTGAATGGGTTTATAGACAAAATACCCCACTGTTGTACCATCAGTACATCTGCGTGAAGAACGGGCAATCGACAATCTGTGGAGGACAGGATCGCGCCGGTGGGCCTTATAGTCCTGGCAAGTCAAGCAACGACGTCCCCAATTTCTGCGAGAAAAAAGATGATCGACCATGTATGGATAGATGCCTTACACAGGCGATTCAAAATCCGGATCGGCCGTATTACGGGCTCATAGGGCCAGGAACGAATTGTCAAGAATGGGCAAATGATACTTACTCGAGATGTTTGCAACAGTGCAGCCCGCTTGAATACTAAATGACCGAGACTACTAACAGAAGGACCCTACGGGAGCGTATCTACAACGCGTTAGCTCTAGTTGCCATTGGAGCCGCTGTTGCAGTGGCCGTGGGTTTCCCAGTCGCAGGTGCTTTGACTGGAGGGACGCTTAGGGCAAACTTTGCATTAGCACTGATCGTGATCGCCGTGCTTCTTGATATAGCGGTATTGTTATCATATGTGGCGTCATCGCGAATCCAGACCGTTGTACATGTCGCGTGGTTATCCGTAGCGATAATGTGTTTGATATTTACGGAATATATCCTTACCTTGAATGAAATCGATGCAGACAAAACTGCCGATACGGTACTGTTAATTGTGATGTTAGCCCTAACATTCCCAGCGGGATGGGTTGCCATTGGAGCGACGTTTGTTTACAGCGTATTTTTTCTTTCAAACCGAGGTACAAATCCGTTGGAGCTTATCCTCTTTTGGTTATTCTTCTTTACCGCTGGTTACTTGCAGTGGTTCAAAATTCTGCCTTGGCTTATTCACAAGTGGCGCATATATCGAACATCCCAAGGTAAGACAGAAATGAAACCAAATGATTGAGCATCAGGCATTTAATTATTTAATTCTCTCCTGAGACGAGACGCTTTCGCTAATTCCGGGAGCGAATTCGGGGACATAATACTGCGAGCAGCATAGAGCCCATACACATTTCAGGAAGTCGTTTTCTCCGACGGCGGAACCATCCACTATAACCGAATCGACGGCGGAGCCGCCAATGACTTTACCGTCGCTATCTATGAGCACACTTCCGCGCCTGGACCATTTTACAAATCTCAGATCTCCTGGAATGGAAACGGCTGGGACTTAAAGCTCAAGGATGGCACGTTATTTAAATTCCGCGACGGCTTTGGCGCAACGCGCCCTGGGCAAGCCGGCATCATCCGTATTCAGGATCGGAATAATAAGGCGATCGACATAACGCGGGACACCAATGGAAACGTTACGAAGATTACCTCTTCCGCTAGTGGACGGTGGATCGAACTCACAAATGACACCACCAATAACCGCATCACGCAGGCAAAGGATAACAGCGGTAGAACGGTCATCTATACTTATGACGGTACCGGCAGACTATCTACTGTCACGGATCCTAACCTAGGCGTAACGGAATACACGTACGACCGCTCGCAACGAATGCTAACTATCAAAGATCCCCGGCTAATTGTCTTTTTGACGAATGAATATGACCCTGCCACGGGAAGGATCACGAAACAAACTCAGGCCGATACAACTTTCTATTCGTTCAGCTATACACTGAATGGCAGCGACGTCATTCAGACTGACGTTACAGACCCGCGCGGCAACGTGAGCCGGGTCACTTTCAATGCGGATGGCCAGATTCTGACGAATATCGACGGGCTAGGCAGCCTTGACGAGCAGCTGACAACTTACGAACGGCAGATAGTAACCAATCTCGTGCTTTCCGTGACTGACGCCCTGAATCGAAAAACCGCCTATACGTACGATACGATGGGGAATGTGCTTTCTACTACCCGGCTGGCGGATACACCAGATGCAGTGGGGACAAGCTTTACGTATGATCCGATATTTAATCAACCGGCAACTATAACTGATCCTCTAAATCATGCAACGACTTTTGCTTTTGATCCGAAAGGAAACGTCACGAGCATAACCAATCCGCTTAGCCAAACAACTACGATAACGCCCAATTCTGCAGGCCAGCCGATCTCGGTAAAAGACCCGCTGAACAACATTACCCAGGTTACTTATAACTCCGGAGACTTGGCTACCGTCACCGATCCTCTGGGTAATGTGACGACACGATTTACCGACGCAATGGGCAAACTCCTCAGTGTGACGAACCCCCTGGGGAAGTTAACGTCGTATGATTACGACGTGTTGAATCGTCTGACGAAAGTAACCGATCCTCTCACGGGTTTGACCCAGTTTGGTTACGACCCGAATGGGAATTTGCTGAGCGTGACCGACGCGAAGAACCAGGCGACGAGTTACACCTACAACAACATGGACCGGCTCGGGACGAGAACTGATCCGCTCTTGCATGTGGAGCCTTACAACGCCTACGACAACAACGGGAACTTGGCGCAGTTCACCGATCGCAAGGCGCAGGTAACAAATTATACCTACGATGCCTTGAACCGCCGCACCGGGGTGACGTATGCGGATACCTCCACGACAAGTTACACCTATGACGCGGGAAAACGGCTGACCCAGGTGGTTGATTCCATCTCTGGCATTATCTCTCGAACTTACGATAGCCTGGACCGCCTCACCTCTGAAACGACACCGCAAGGTTCAGTGACTTACACTTACGATGCAGCAGGCCGACGTGCCACGATGATTGTGTCCGGTCAGCTGACTACAAATTATACCTACGACAACGCAAATCGTTTGACACAGATCACGCAAGGCACGTCCATTGTCTCTTTTGCCTACGACGATGCCGGTAGAAGAACTTCATTAACACTCCCGAACGCCATTCTGGTAGAATATGGCTACGATGCGGCATCGAGAGTTACGAGCATTACTTACAAACAGAACGGAACAACAGTGCTAGGCGATTTGACATATGAGTACGACAAAGCCGGTAATCGGACAAAGATCGGAGGGACTTGGGCAAGAACGGGAATTCCGCAGGCCGTGACTTCAACGAGCTATAATACTGGCAACCAGCAGGTTTTGTTCGACGACAAAACATTGACCTACGATAACAACGGAAATTTGACCGCTATCACTGATGCCACCGGAACAACTTTGTACACATGGAATGCCAGAAATCAGTTAGGGGCCATCAGTGGGCCCGGAGTAAGCGAAAGTTTTGTTTATGACGGAACCGGGAGGAGAGAAAAGAAAACAGCCAACGGGAGTTTGACCGAGTTTCTCTACGACGGCATGAATCCAGTGCAGGAAAGCTCCGACGTAACGGTATTGGCAAACATACTCACCGGACTCGGGATCGATGAACATTTCACTAGGACAGACCTCAGTGCAGGTACCATGAGCCATTTCTTCTCCGATGCTCTCGGGTCTACGCTAGCATTAGCTGACTCCGCCGGCGTGGTCCAGAGTGAATATACGTATGATCCCTTTGGTCGAACTACCATGACCGGCTTGTCAAACACTAATCCTTACGATTTCACGGGCAGGGAGAACGATATCACAGGGCTATACTATTACCGTGCTCGCTACTATCATCCGGATCTACAAAGATTTACAAGCGAAGACCCCGTTGTCTCAGCTTCTTTTATGACCTGTCCGAGCAATGATAACCTGCTTTTTAGGATAGCATTATCCGGCGGAGGTACTTTAGGCCAGGGCTCCAATTTATATGGTTATGTGAATAATCAGCCGACAGCATTAACCGATCCATCTGGCCTTGGGCCGTGTGAGAATCAATTATCTGAATGCAATCGACCCATCAACGTGCGCCAACTGCAGTGCATGAACAATGTAACTAAGGTAGTATCGATATGCATTGCAAGTTGCGCGGTAGTTTGTGCTGTCGCAGGACCAGGCTACCCTGCATGTGTAGGCGGTTGCATTGCAGCCACATGCACCATTGTGGCAATAGGTGGCTCCGCGTCCTGTTTCGGTTCCAATGCGATCGACCGGTTTAATTGCCTAAGAGATTATTACAATTGTAAGCAGAATGAAAAGAACAGTAAATCAGTATCTTAGAAGAATTTTAGATCAGTGCAACGATGAATCGAAATAAATTGATTGGTGCTCTTATAGGGTTACTCGCGGCTGGGATTGGCGTTGTGCTAGTGGTCCGTGGACGGACCTCGGACTTGGGGGCATGGCAAATTGTTCTTGGTGTCATCACTGGAACCGTAGTGGTGGTTAGCGGTTGGATCGTAACCCGAAAGTGGATAGTGCCCATGCTTTTTATCATTGCTATTCTCGGTTTCGTCGGAAACTACTTTCTGAAGGACTTTTTAATTACAGACAGTTCAAACCATGTTGTAGTTGGGACAATTCTTCATCTTTTGCTTGATGTCGTAGTTTTCATGGCACTTGTTGTAGCTCTAATATTGCATATTCTTGGGCTCAGAAGATGGTTTAAAAGCTGATTGGTACTAAGTGAAAGAAAAGGATCGGCAATCTTTCCCTGCTTGTCTAATGTTAGTCTCGGGTCCTTCTCACGCACGTATCGGACTCGCGACACATTTTCGCGGGCTTTCGGCATCGGCGCCAGCCATTCATACGACTACTTTCTCGTGGGAGATACTTCTCCGTATACATTCGTGGATCTGATCCTTGCCGATTGGACGCGCATACATTACAACCGCATCGACGGCGGCGCGGGCAACGACTTTACCGTTGCGGTATATGAGCATACGTCGACCCCAACTCGATTTTACAAATCGCAGATCTCCTGGAATGGCAGCGGGTGGGATCTCAAGCTCAAAATAAAGGGGTCATAAAGGGGTCAAGTCTGCTGTTGACCTTTAGTGACGAGGTGGAGTATTTTTCATTTCCATGTCACGTCCCCTGCGGATTGAATATCCCGGCGCCTACTATCACGTCATGAATCGCGGCGCGGCCAGGCAGAGGATTTTTCTCAACGATCAAGATCGACAAGGTTTTCTAAATCTGCTCGGCCAGACTTCCCAGATGTGGGGCCTCCAGGTCTATGCTTATTGCCTCATGGACAATCACTATCACCTTCTTGTTGGCACACCCGCCGCCGCCCTTTCCAGAGTGATGCGACATATCGATGGGATCTACACCCAGAGATTTAACCGAGCACACCGCAGAGATGGGCCGTTATTTCGGGGCCGCTATCGGGCGATTCTCATAGAACCGGAAGAATACTTTATGGCAGTGGCGCGCTACATTCACCGTAACCCGGTAGAGGCCCAAGGGGACGCGGTGATGAGCCGGTATCGGTGGAGTAGTCACCTCGGGTATTTAGACAGCAAGAGGGGCCCCGAGTGGCTAAACTCAGACTCTTTGCTCTCCCGGTTTGGCAAAGGTCAGAAAGGGCTTAGGGAGTACCGGAGTTTCATGGAAGGGGAAGTGGAAAAGGAGTTGGGGGAATTTTACCAGCAGAAATATCTAAGGCCCATCCTGGGGAGCAAGGATTTCATCGACCGGGTGAAGGGAAAGATAGAGCAGAGAGTGCAGAGAGACGGAGAGGTGAGCGAGTTTCGAAAGGTCTTTAGACCTGGGATCGGGCAGATTGTATCGGCTACAGCCGAGATTTACGGGAAGAAAGAAGAGGAGTTTAGGAAAAAACGGCGGGGGTATGGGAATGAGGCGAGGGCGATGGCCATGTATCTGTGTCGGGAATTAGGGGGACATAGGCTAAGGGAGATTGGAGCGGTGCTGGGTTTGGAGAAGTATTCCTCGGTGAGTTCGGCCTGCTTGAGCATGAAAGCCAGAATGAAATGGGAAAAGAGGTTAGCAAAGAAAGCAGAGGAGGTTGAGAGATTGCTGCTAAAAGGTCAACGGCAGACTTGACCCCTTATTTAGGTGCAACTGTGTTGGGCGATTTGAGTTACGAATATGACAAAGCCGGGAATCGAACAAAAGTTGGCGGCGCCTTTGCCAGGACGGGGATTCCGCAGGCTGTTAACACTACGAGCTACAACGCTGATAACCAACAACTTACGTTCGGAGACAAAACGTTAGTGTACGACAACAACGGGAATCTTATCTCCATTACAGATGGCACCGGTACAACGCTGTATAGTTGGAACTCCCGAAATCAGATGGCCGGACTCAGCGGACCCAGTACGACCGCGAGCTTTGTGTACGATGGGTTTGGACGGCGCCAGGCAAAAACAATTAACAGCGCCCTAACAGGATTTCTCTACGATGGCGTTAATCCGGTCCAGGAAACATCGGGGGCTAGTGTGCTCGCGAATACGCTCAGTGGCCTGGGGATCGATCAATTCTTCACGCGAACCGACATAGGTGCTGGTACCACTAGTACCTTGATTTCAGACGCCCTCGGATCCACCATTGCCTTAGCTGATGCCGCTGGAAACGTGCAGACCGAATACACGTACGAACCATTTGGGACAACGACACTAACCGGCACGTCTAGCTTCAATCCGTTCCAGTACACGGGTAGAGAGAATGATGAAACAGGACTGTATCATTACCGAGCCCGTTACTATCAGCCTGGCTTACAGCGCTTCATCAGCGAGGATCCGATAGAGTTTCGTGGTGGGAGTTTTAATCTCTACGCGTACGTGGGGAATAAGCCCTTAACACGGAAAGATCCATTAGGATTAGCGGATTGCAGCAATGCCGTCGAGTGTAGTCAAAAAGCAGCTGAATGCATGGCTCATGCGATGCGAAACGAGGTCGGGTGCAGTATCCTTGTGGCAACCGGGGCAGCTACCTGTTATGCCGGTGCGGCATTAGCCTGTCTTGGCGCTGGGCCAATAGGATATGCGCCTTGCTTTGTTGCTTTCGCGGCGCAATGCACTGCAGCTGCATATCTAGGACAAATTACTTGCGCGGCTATATTGACCGCCGAAACTATACAGTGCTCACTGGATTACAAACGCTGCCTGAACAGAAACAACTACAATTAGGATCATAATCGTGGCAGCGATCAGATTTTATGCAATCGTAGTTTTTATGACCGCGGTTATAGTCATATTGACTTGGTTCGGGATCAAACGTGAAAAAGATCCTGTGCTCGCTGCTAATCTGAAATCTCGCTTTGTGCGATTTGTAGTTTTTATTGTTATCGGTGGCGCGATCTCGGTTGCAACGATATGGCTAATATATAAATGACGCGGGAATTTCCAAAATTGGTTTTTCATAGTCTGGATTAAGGAACGAATAATGATCGGTCGTCGATTGTTGATTTTGATTTGCGTGATGACCGTTCCAGTGGTCCTTTACTGGGCTCTTCTTAAAGGCATTGACCCAGTCATTATCATGATTGCCACCCTCGCAGTCGCCGTCCTCTCTATTTTGATCCTTGGTTGGAACTTGTACAACCACTTCAAAAGCCGCTAACGAGCGGCCGCAACGTTCTCACGAGTCTCCTTGGTGTCCTGATTTCTAACTGATATGTCACGGTCTCAGTTCATAGGGGTTCTTGGCGGAATCGTTCTTTTCATGTTGTAGCCTTCGACTATGACGATGCCGACAGAAGAACTTCACTGACACTACCGAACGGTATTCTGGTACAATACGGCTACGACACGGCCTCCAGAGTAACCAGCATCACGTATACGCAAGGTGCAACGGTGTTGGGCGATTTGAGCTACGAGTATGATAAAGCTGGGAGTCGCACGAAAGTGGGGGGAACTTGGGCTAGGACCGGTTTGCCTCAGTCTGTCTCTACAACGAGCTACAACGCTGGCAACCAGCAGCTTACTTTCGACGATAAGACGTTGACCTACGACAACAACGGAAATCTTACAGACATCACCGACGCAAGTGGAACGACTCTTTACAGTTGGAATGCTCGGAACCAACTGACTGGAATCGGCGGACCGAGTGTCAGCGCGAGCTTCGTGTATGACGGATCGGGCAGACGAGAGCAGAAAACCGTGACTGGTTCTCTGACCGAATTCTTGTTTGATGGAGTAAATCCCGTTCAAGAAATTTCGGGGGCTAATGTATTGGCCAATATCCTTTCAAGCCCGAGCATTGATGAATACTTGATGAGGACGGACATCATAAGCGGAATAACCAGCGATTTCCTTCCTGATGCTCTTGGTTCGGTTTTAGCTCTTACAGATACCGCTGGTGTTGTCCGCACGGAGTATACCTATGAGCCCTTTGGACAAAGTACCATTACGGGTGACCCCAATAGCAATCCTTTTCAGTTTTCCGGAAGAGAAAACGACAATACTGGACTTTATTACTATCGCGCAAGATATTATTACCCCCCAATACAACGCTTCATCACCGAAGATCCCGTTCTAAGTGCAAGTAATCCTGATATATACATGGTACCAACTTTTCGTATTGCTCCAGCTTTGCTTCATGCATATGCATATGTGACTAATAACCCGTTAAATTTCAAAGATCCGTCAGGGACTGTCGAAGTACCGGCACTGCTAAAGTGGTGGGGGTGTAATCATACGCCTGAAGAATGCTGTAAACTTGATTATACTGAATGTCTGCGCAAGTTAGATTTAATAACATGCCCGGAGTCGGATATACAAAAGTGTTACAATACCTATTTGCTTTGTATGGCAAAAACCGGGATCAAAAAAGAGATTGGGAAATGAAAAAATATTTTATTGGCTTCCTAATCGGATTCATTATCGCCTCCGTCGCTACGGGCTTGCTTTCAATGAATGCGAGTAGAATTTATCTAAAAAATATTAGAGCGAAGTATTCATTCGAGCAGGAAATGCTTGCCGTACGTGCCCAGAAGAGAGGTGATCTTAATGAGGCTTTTGTTCATTATAGTAATTTACTTTACGCCACCTCTTCTCCGGGGATTGAGTTTTTTGAAACAAAGCCGAAATGGGAGTTTTTATTTCCTATCGCCGCTCTTATAATCCAAGAAATGGAACGCTCTGCAGATATCCCAAAGGGAGAAAAAAACCTTGAGGCGATAAATCGAGTGAAACTTGGACTGATACTGGAGGAGCTAGGAAGGAAAGATGAAGCACAACAGCAGTATCAAATGGCGGCCAATCTTGCTGGTGTCAAGGACGCTCGCGAACTCAAGGAGAAGGTTCGCTATGTTCAAGAAAAGAGCATGCAAAGCTGGGATCAATTATCCAAATGAAATTGCAAGGAGATTTGGGGTCAAAGTGAGCTAGCCCGGATTCCACGGACAAGTAGTTAAGCAACACGTTGGTCGTACACCAGCGGCGTGTCATAATCCAGCGACTGATGAATTCGCTGCCGATTGTAGAACAACTCGATATAATCAAAGATCTCAATGGCGCTTGGGGTCAGGCTGAGGCAACCCGGGTTCCAGGACAGTTAGTTAACCTGACCTGCTCCCCAAAAACTAGACCATCTTCAATGAGAGTCCGCCGAATCAACGGTCTTGGGCGCACGGGTTTCCCATGGGCGATGAACGCGTGACCCGCCGGCTCCTTGCACAGTCCCGAGATTCCTGTTAAAAATCAAGAGTTACGCAGTCTCACGGTAGACTTGCGCCTGGACGGTCCACCGGCCGTCCGGGAAACGGCGGTAGAGATTTTTCCAAACATTACACACCCTTTCTGATTCTCTCCCGGGTGCCCAGGGGGTCGGGCGAGGAGTTGACGAGAGGGGAGGAGACAACCAAAGGATGGTGCTATGACGGAAATTTCCATGAAGCAGCTTTTAGAGGCGGGAGTCCACTTCGGCCATCAGACAAGCCGGTGGAACCCCAAGATGAAGCCCTACATTTTCGGCGCCCGCAACGGAATCCACATTATCGACCTGCAGCAGACGGTGACGATGTTTAAAACGACCTCGGCGTTTGTCCGCGACCTCGCGGCATCGGGCGGCCACATTCTTTTTGTCGGCACGAAAAAGCAAGCCCAGGAAGCGATCAAAGAAGAAGCGGAGAGGTGCGGCATGTTTCACGTTCACAACCGCTGGCTCGGCGGGACGCTCACCAACTTCTCGACCATTCGCCAGAGCATCGAGCGGCTGCGCAAGCTCGAAGAGATGGGAAACGATCCAAAAATGGTGGATGCGTTCACCAAGAAAGAGTGGCTCGGTCTCACGCGGGAGAAGAACAAGCTGGAGCAATCGCTCGGCGGAATCAAGGGGATGAAAAAAATCCCCGACGCCATTTTCGTCATCGATCCCAAGCAGGAGGAAATCGCGGTCCGCGAAGCGCGCAAACTGGGCGTTCCCGTCGTGGCGGTGGTCGATACCAACTGCGATCCGGACATGATCGATCACAAGGTCCCTGGAAACGACGACGCGATCCGCGCCATCCGGCTTTTTTGCGTTGCCATCGCCGACGCGGTCCTCGAAGGCAAGGGGCTCCACGAGCAGGCGCTCACGCGCCCGCCCGGTGAGGCGCCTGCGCCCGAGCCTGCTCCCGCGCCCGAGGGCGGAGTTCAGGAAAATACCGCGGCAGGGGGAGCATGAGTTCATGGAGGTGAGCGCGTCCACGGTTAAAGAGCTGCGCGAGAAGACCGGCGCCGGTGTCATGGACTGCAAAAAAGCGCTGGCGGAATGCGCCGGCGATCTGGAAAAAGCGGTGGACTCTTTACGCCGCAAAGGCCTGGCGGCGGCGGCGAGAAAAATGGGCCGGGTCGCCGCGGAAGGACTGGTGGGCGCCTATATCCACGCGGGGGGGAAGATCGGCGTGATGGTCGAGATCAATTGCGAGACCGATTTTGTCGCCCGCACGCCGGAGTTTCAGGCGCTGCTCAAAGAGCTCGCGATGCAGGTGGCGGCGGCGAGCCCGCGCTACATCCGGCGCGAGGAAGTCTCGCCCGAGGAATTGGAGCGCGAGCGCGAAATTTACCGGCGCCAGGCGCTGGATTCCGGAAAGCCCGAAAAGATCGCCGACAAAATCGTCGAAGGAAAAATGGACCGCTTCTATTCCGAGGTCTGCCTTCTGGAGCAGGCCTTTATCAAAGATCCCGACCGCAAAGTCGCCGACCTCGTTCAAGACGCCGTCGCGCGTCTCGGCGAGAATATCCAGGTGCGGCGCTTCATGCGCTACCAGGTCGGCGAAGGCGTCGAAAAGGCCTAGCTTAATGGCAAAGCCGGCGCAAAAGGACAACGTGCTCAAGTACAAGCGGGTTATCCTGAAAGTCACCGGCGAAATTTTCGGCGGCGCGGAGAAATACGGCATCGACGCCGCTACCGTCCGTTCGTTCGCGGAAGAAATCAAAGACGTCAAAGCGCTCGGCTGCGAGATGGCGCTGGTTATCGGCGGCGGCAACATTTTTCGCGGCGCGCAATTGAGCGAAGGCGGGATGGAGCGCGCCACGGCCGACACCATGGGCATGCTGGCGACCGTCATCAACAGCCTGGCGCTGCAAGACGCCCTGGAAAAACTCGGCGTCTCGACCCGCGTCATGTCCGCGATCGAAATGCGCCAGGTGGCCGAGCCCTACATCCGCCGCCGCGCGACGCGCCATCTGGAAAAGGGCCGCGTGGTGATCTTTGCCGGCGGCACCGGCAATCCCTATTTCACCACCGACACAACGGCCAGCCTGCGCGCGATGGAGATCGGCGCGGAGGTGATTCTCAAAGCGACCAAAGTCCCGGGCGTTTACGACGCCGATCCCATGAAGCACGAGGGCGCCAAAATGTACGGCCGGCTCTCCTACATCGAGGTGCTCAACAAGGAGTTGAAGGTCATGGACTCCACCGCGATCTCGCTCTGCATGGACAACCACCTTCCCATCGTGGTCTTCAATCTCATGGAAAAGGGCAACATCAAGCGCGTGGTCTGCGGCGAGGAGATCGGCACGATCGTCTCTGCGGTGAAATCATGAACGAAGCATTGTTTTCCGAGTTGCAGAAAGAGATGGACAAGTGCGTGATCGCGTTCCGCAAGGAATTGTCCAAGTTGCGCACCGGCCGGGCGTCCACCGCTCTGCTCGAAGGCATCACGGTGGATTACTACGGCACGCCGACGGCGCTGAACCAGTTGGCGACTCTGAGCGCTCCGGAGCCGCGCCTGCTGGTCGTCCAGCCATACGACCCTTCCGCGATGGCGAATATCGAGAAAGCCATCATGAAATCCGAGTTGGGCCTGACGCCCAACAACGACGGCAAGGTGGTCCGCATTCCGATTCCCGCTTTGACCGAAGAGCGGCGCCACGAGCTCGTCAAGCACGTCAAAAAAGGCGCCGAGGAATTCCGCGTCTCGGTGCGCAATCACCGCCGGCTGGCGATCGAGAAGCTGAAAGAAGCCGAAAAAAAGAAGGAGATCACCGCGGACGATCTCAAGCACGGCCAGGAGCGGATTGAAAAGATCAGCAAAGAGTTTATCGAAAAAATCGATAAAGTCCTGAAGAGCAAAGAAGAAGAAATCATGGAAGTCTGAATTTCTCGAAGCTCCCCGCCGACCCTTCCGCCACCCGAGTGACCCATTCAACGACAAAAATAAATTTCGATGGCCTGGACAAGAGCCGGCTGCCGCGCCACGTCGCCGTCATCATGGACGGCAACGGCCGGTGGGCCAAGCTCAGAGGCAAGGGCCGCACCGAAGGACACCGGCGGGGAACCGCCTCGGTCCGCGCCGTGGTGGAGATGAGCCGCAAGCTCGGCATCTCGTATCTCTCGCTGTACGCTTTCTCAACCGAAAACTGGTTCCGGCCCAAGGACGAGGTGCACGCGCTCATGGGCATGCTGGAGCATTATCTGACGGCCGAGCAGCCCAAGATGATGCGCCACGGCATTCGGCTCTTCGCGATCGGAGACCGGAGCCGCCTGCCGCCGAGCGTGCTGGCGACGCTCAAGTACGTCGAGCGAATCACGCGCAACAATCGGGGGATGACGGTCCTCTTGGCGCTGAGTTACAGCGGCCGCGACGACATCGTCGGCATGGTCCAGCGGATCGCCCGCGCCGTGAAACAGGGAAAATGCGATCTGCGCGACATCGACGACGAGATGGTCGCGGCGCACATGGCGACGAAGAAGATTCCCGATCCCGATCTCCTCATTCGGACCAGCGGCGAGATGCGCATCAGCAATTTTTTTCTCTGGCAGTTGGCCTACACCGAGCTCTACATCACGCCCACGCTGTGGCCGGATTTCCGCGAGGCTGAATACTTCCAGGCGCTGGGCGAATTTCAGCGGCGCCGCAGGAGATTTGGGCGGACCGACGAGCAAATCGCCGAGCCCCCGGCAAATTGTCGTGAAATCAAAACTCGTTCCTAGGATCGTCACGGCCCTGCTTGCGGTCCCGGCGCTCGTCTGGATCGTCGGCTGGGGCGGCCCGCGCGTTTTTTCCGGGCTGATCTTGCTCGTTACGCTAGGCTCTCTGTGGGAATATCACCGCATCGCCTTTCCCGGCCTCCGCCGCGAGCAGGCCGTCGGAATCGCCGCCGGCCTGCTGGTAGGCTGCGGCGTCCTCACGGCAAGGCCTTCCGCATGGGTCGCGGGCGTGGCCGTGCTATTGTTTTGCACCCATCTTTTTTTCGGCGGCAAGCTGGAAGAGAGATTCAATCGGCTCTGCCGGACGCTTCTCGGAACTCTCTACATCGGCTACCTGATCCCGCACGCGGCGCTTCTTTACCGGCACTTCGACGGGAGCCGGTGGATTTTCTTTGTCCTGCTGGTGGTCATGGCCGGTGACACGGCCGCCTACTTCGTCGGAACGTTGCTGGGAAGAAAAAAACTTTATTTCGAAATAAGCCCCGGAAAGACCGTCGAAGGCGCCATCGGCTCCACGGTCGCGAGTCTTCTCGCCGGCGTCATCGGCGGCAGTTTTTTTCTGCCGGCCCATCCGTGGCCGGAGTTGTTGGCGCTTTCTCTCGTCTTGAGCATCCTCGGGCAGGTCGGCGATCTGTTCGAGTCGTGGATCAAGCGCGTCTTCGGAGTCAAAGATTCGGGGGCGATCGTTCCCGGACACGGAGGGTTGCTCGACCGCATGGATAGTCTTATATTCCCCCTGGTGTTCGTCGCCTATTACGTGAGGATGTTTCGTCCATGAAGTCGATCGTTATCCTCGGCTCGACCGGCTCGGTCGGCGTGAGCACGCTCGACCTGGTGCGGAGTTTTCCGGATAAATTTCGCGTGCGCGCGCTGGCGGCCGGCCGCAATTTGAAGCTGCTCGCGGCGCAGGTCAAAGAATTCTCGCCGGCTGCGGTCAGCGTGCGCGAGGAGCAAGGAGTCGCCGAACTACGCCGGCTTCTCGGCCGGTCGAAAACGGAAATTCTCTGGGGCGAGAGCGGCGCTGCCGCGCTCGCCGCGGCCGACGGAGCGGACATTGTTCTTGCCGCGATCGTCGGCGGCGCGGGCCTCGTGCCTACTCTGGCCGCGATGCAGGCGGGAAAAGAGGTGGCGCTCGCGAATAAAGAAGCGTTGGTGATGGCGGGGGAAATCTTTGTCAGGGAGGCGAAAAAGCGCGCAGTGCGGCTCCTGCCGGTGGACAGCGAGCACAGCGCGATCTTTCAATGCCTTCAGGGAAATCGCCGGGAAGACGTCGAGCAGATTATTCTCACCGCCTCCGGCGGGCCTTTTCTCCGCGCCTCGCTAAAGAGTCTCAGCCGCGTGACGGTGAAGCAGGCGCTCAAGCACCCGAACTGGAAGATGGGGCCGAAGATCACCGTCGATTCGGCGACGATGATGAACAAAGGGCTCGAGCTCGTCGAGGCGCGCTGGCTGTTCGACATGCAGCCGCCGCGCGTGGACATCGTCATTCATCCTCAGAGCGTCGTCCATTCCATGGTCCGCTATCAGGACGGCTCGATCATCGCGCAACTGGGAATTCCCGACATGCGCATCCCGATCGCCTACGCGCTTTCCTATCCTCTGCGCCTCAAGGCCAATTGGCGGGCGCTTGAGCTGACCGAGCTCGGCGAGTTGACTTTTCTTCCGGTCGAGAAAAAACGGTTTCCGGCGTTGCAACTCGCTTATGACGCGCTCGCCGCCGGCGGCACGATGCCGGCCGTGCTCAACGCCGCCAACGAAGTCGCCGTCGCGGCTTTTTTGGACAAGCGCCTCGGATTCCGCGAGATCCACCGGGTGATCGCCAAGACGATGGAGGCGCACGCGATCGTTCATCCCGACGACGTCCGGGAGATTCTCGAGGTCGATCGTTGGGCGCGGGAGCGCGCGGCGCGGCTGGTTGATCGCAAGCCCGCCAGCCGGTATGGTGAAATGCATGGGCCATCGTGGACGACCCGAAGCGCGCCGTAGCGGCGCGCCAGAAGAGGAGCAAGAAGAATGCTGAACGTTCTATATGCGGCGGTGTCGGCCTTGATCGGGCTGGGCATCTTGATCGTGATCCACGAGCTGGGCCATTTTCTCGTGGCGAAAAAGAGCGGCGTGGGCGTGATCACGTTCTCGATCGGCTTCGGCCCAAAGCTTTTCAAGAGAAAAATCGGCGAGACCGAGTACGCCGTCAGCGCCTTTCCTCTCGGCGGTTACGTGAAGATGGTGGGAGAAGATCCGGAGGACGAGGTGAGCTCGGTGGACTTCCACAAGTCTTTTTCACACCAGCCGCTCGCCAAGCGCGCGGCCATCGTCGCGGCGGGACCGATCTCGAATCTTCTTCTCGCAGTCGTCATCTTTCTCTGGACGTTCGTTACTTACGGCGTGCCGGTATCCACGACTCAGATCGGAGGCGTCACGCAGAATTCTCCCGCGGCCGCCGCCGGGCTCCAGAAGGGAGACCGCGTTGTCGGCGTCGGCGACCAGCCGGTTGAAAAGTGGGAGGATCTATCGCGGCGTATCAGAGAAAGTCAGGGGAAGCCGCTTCACCTCCGCGTCATGCGGGATAGTCGCGAGATCGAGATCACCGTCTCGCCCGCTCGGAGCGAGACGCACAATGTCTTCGGCGAGAAGCAGGAGGTGTGGTTCATCGGAATCGCCAGCGAGCCCGCGATCGAGCGCGGCAATCCGCTATTGGCCGTAGGTCAGGCTTTTTACAAAACCGGAGAGTACTCGGTCGTGACGTTGGTCGCGCTCTTCAAGATGGTCACGGGGGATCTCTCGCCCAAAAATCTCGGCGGGCCCCTTCTCATCGCGCAGATGGCGGGCCAGCAGGCGCGCGAAGGTCTGGCGAGCTTTTTCTTTTTTGTGGCCATGCTCAGCATCAATCTCGGCGTCCTGAATCTGCTTCCCATCCCCGTGCTCGACGGCGGGCACTTGTTTTTCTTTCTGCTCGAATGGCTCCTTGGCCGGCCGGTCGAAGTCAAGCAGCGCGAGAGGGCGCAGCAAGTCGGCATTGTGATATTGCTCATGGTCATGGCCTACGCGTTCTACAACGACATCGCCAGGTTCTTCGAAGGGTGAAACAGGCAACAGGCACTAGGCAACAGGCAATGGTGTACTCCTGTTGTTTCCGTGCCTATTGCCTAATGCCTGCTTCATGATCATTTTAGGCATCGATACGGCGACCGCAACGGCGAGCGCGGCCCTGGTGGAGAACGGGCGGCTCGTCGCCGAGGAAGTCGGCGCCGCGCCGCCGGCTTCGGGCAATGGCGCTGCGGTTTATCGAAGCAATCACGCGGAAATTCTACTTCCGTTGATCGATAGGCTTCTCGACCGGGCGGGAGTCCGGCTGTCGGACGTTTCCGCCTTTGCAGTCGCGATCGGTCCCGGATCGTTCACGGGCCTGCGCATCGGGCTTAGCACGGTCAAAGGGCTGGCGTATGGATCGGAGGCGCCGGTCGTCGGCATATCCACGCTTGCGGCGGTGGCCGCGCGGGTAAACGACAGCGAAGGTTTGATCTGCCCTTTCCTCGATGCGCGCAAAAAAGAGGTCTATGCCGCGCTGTTTTGCAGGAAGGGCGAGACGCTGGAGCGCGTCAGCGACGACGTCGTCTCGGCGCCGGAAGACTTCGTCGAATCGGTCCTGCGCCGGATAAACGGCCAGCGCTGTTTGTTTATTGGAGACGGAGCGAAAAGTTACGCGGACATGATCCAGGAGAGATTGGGAGAGCGCGCGGTGTTGACTCCGGGCGACGGCTATCCGTCCGCCGCGTCCGCGGTCGCCCGTCTGGCGGAGGATAAAATTCTCCGGCAGGAGATCGAACCCGTGGGTCCGCTCGTGCCGCTGTACTTGCGCCTATCCGAGGCGGAGCTGAAAAGGAAATCATGAAAATATTCCACGACGGCAAAAATTTATTTTTTCTGCTGGCGGCGATGCTGCTGTCGCTCGGCGCGTCGCCCGCGTTCGCGCAGGACGACGTGAGAGATCTGGTGGTTAAAATTCACACGACGCGGCGCGATCCCGACCTCGCGCGGCCCTGGACCAAGCAGAATCCCGCCAACATAAGCGGCTCGGGCATCGTGATCCAGGGCAAGCGCATTTTGACCAACGCGCACGTGGTGCAGAACGCAAGTCAAATCTACGTCCAGCCGAACCAGTCGGCCGAGAAGCTCGCCGCACGCGTCGTCACCATCGCCGAGCCGATCGATCTCGCGATTCTCAGCGTCGACGACGATTCGTTTTTCGACAAGCGGGCTTTTCTGCCGTTCGCCGACGATCTGCCCAAAGTCAAAGACGCGGTCAGCGTCTACGGTTTTCCGACCGGCGGCACGGAACTGTCGGTGACCGAGGGAATCGTCTCGCGCATCGAGTTCACCAACTATCATCAGTTCGTCATGGGACTCCGCATTCAGGTGGACGCGGCGCTGAATCCCGGCAACAGCGGCGGCCCGGTGGTCTCGCGCGGCAAGCTCGTCGGCCTCGTGTTCAGCAATATTCCCAACGCGCAGAATATCGGTTACGTGATACCGATCGAGGAGATTCGCCTGTTTCTCGACGACCTCGCCGACGGAGTCTATGACGGCAAGCCGCAACTGCACGATTTCTTCCAAACGGTGGAAAACGATTCGCTCAGGCAGAGGCTCGCCTTATCCAAGGGAGCGGGGGGACTGATGGTCACCCAGCCGTACAGCAGCGATGCCGGCTACCCGCTGAAAGAATGGGACGTGATCACGGCCATCGGAGGCCAGCCGATCGACAGCGACGGCAAAGTCTCGGTGCGCTACGATCTACGGCTCTCGGCGCTCTATCTGGTGCAGAAGTACGCGAAAGACGGCGTGATCGATCTAACCGTGCAGCGCGGCGGCCAACCCATGCGGTTGAGCGTGCCCGTGCTGCGCCAGCGCGAGCTCGTCATGCCTTTTCTAAGAAATCGCAACCCGCGTTATTTTATCTACGGGCCGCTGGTGTTTTGTGCCGCCACGCAGGAATACATCGACAAGCTGGGCAACCAATTGGAGCTTTACCACGCGCGGCTGGGAAATCCCCTGATGATCCGGCGTTACGACAAGCCCGCTTTTCCGGGGGAAGAGGTGGTGATCGCCTGCTCGCCGATGTTCCCGCACCCGATCAACAAGGGCTACGACGATCCGAACGGCTTCGTCGTCAAAGAAGTGGACGGTGTCCCGATTAAAAACTTGAAGCACTTCGTCGAAGTCTTGCGCGACGGCCGGGGACCGCAGGTGAGCTTTAAGTTCGCGAAGATGAGCAACCGGATGCAGGAGAATATGATCTTCGACCGGCGCGGAATGATCGCTGCGACCGAAGATATCTTGAAAGATTTCGGAATCCGCTATCAATACTCGGATGACTTGCGGCCGGTGTGGGAAGTGGCGCACGGCGGCGAAAAGCCCCGTCAGCCGTAACGTATGGCAAAGTAGAATCGTCACTCCCGCGCAAGCGGGAGGGAGTCCAGGCTTTGTAGGGGCGCGATTCATCGCGCCCTGGATTCCCGTTTTCACGGGAATGACGGAGCTATATAATTCATCCGCCCGTCAGACCGGCTTCTCCGTCAGCAACTGCCGCAGCACGTACTCCAGAATCCCGCCGTGGCGGTAATAATCTAGTTCCGCCGGCGTGTCGATGCGGCAGATAGCTTTGAACTCTTTAACTTTGCCGTCGTCGCTCTTTGCCTTCACCGTTAGCTCTTGTCTCAACTTCAGTCCGGCGGAGATTCCCGCCACGTCGTAGGTCTCGAATCCGGTAAGGCCGAGCGATTTCGCGTTCTCTCCCGGCTTGAACTGCAACGGCACGATTCCCATGCCGATCAAGTTGCTGCGGTGAATCCGCTCGTAGCTTTCCGCCAGCGCCGCTTTCACTCCGAGCAGCCGCGGTCCTTTCGCGGCCCAATCGCGCGACGATCCCGAGCCGTATTCTTTGCCGGCGATGACAATCAGAGGGATGCCTTCCTTCTGGTACTGCATGGCCGCGTCGTAGATCGACATCTGTTTTTTCTCCGGCAGATGGACGGTCCAGCCGCCTTCCGTTCCGGGCGCGAGCTGGTTTTTCAAGCGCACGTTGGCGAATGTGCCGCGCATCATGACTTCGTGGTTGCCGCGTCGCGCGCCGTACTGGTTGAAGTCTTTCGGCTGCACGCCGTGTTCGGTGAGATATTTGGCCGCCGGGCCGTTTCTCTCTATCGAGCCTGCCGGTGAGATGTGGTCGGTCGTGATCGAATCGCCGAGGACTGCAAGGACTCGGGCGCCCGCGATGTCTTTCGGCGCCGAGGGAGTTTTCGTCATCCCTTCGAAGTACGGCGCCTCGCGCACGTAGGTCGAATTCGGGTTCCACGCGAACAGCTCGCCCTCGGGCGTCGGCATTTTCTTCCAGCGCTCGTCGCCCTCGAACACTTCGCCGTATTCCTTTTTGAACATCTCCGACCTGACCGACCTGCGCACTTCCTCGCGGACCTCCTCCGGCGTCGGCCAGATATCCTTCAGAAAAACCGGCGCGCCTTTGGTGTCGGTTCCAAGCGGTTCGCTGTAAAGGTCCATGTCCATGCGCCCGGCCAATGCGTAGGCGACGACGAGCGGCGGAGAGGCGAGATAGTTGGCGCGCACCTGCGGATGGATTCTTCCCTCGAAATTCCGGTTGCCGGAGAGAACCGCGCAGGCGACGAGATCGCCTTCCTGAATTCCGGCCGAGATCGCTTCCGGCAGAGGACCGCTGTTGCCGATGCAGGTGGTGCAACCGTAACCGACGAGATAGAAGCCCAACTTTTCCAGTTGCGGCAAGAGGCCGCTGTCTTTCAAATATTCCGTTACGACTTTCGAACCGGGCGCTAGACTCGTTTTTACCCACGGCTTGGTCTTGAGTCCCTTCTCATTGGCTTTCTTCGCAAGCAGGCCCGCGGCCATCAACACGGACGGGTTGGAAGTGTTGGTGCAGCTCGTGATCGCAGAAATCACGACCGTGCCGTGTCCCAGAGTGGCGTGGCCGCCGTTCAGTTTGACGGAGACGGTTCGGCCGGCGTCGCCGCTTTTCAGCAACTGCGGCAGCGCTTCTTTGAATGCGCTCTTGGATTTCGTGAGCGGAACGCGGTCCTGCGGCCGCCGCGGCCCGGCAAGACTCGGCTCCACGGCCGCGAGATCCAATTCCAGCGTGTCGGTGAAAACCGGATCGGGCGACGCGTCGGTGCGGAACATTCCCTGCTCTTTGCAGTAGGCCTCCACCAGCTTGATCAGCTCCGGGTCTCTGCCGGTAAGTTCCAAATACTTGAGCGTCTCGCTATCGACGGGGAAGAAGCCGATCGTCGCGCCGTATTCGGGCGACATGTTACCGATGGTCGCGCGGTCGGCGATGCTGAGGCTCGAAAGCCCCGCGCCGTAGAACTCGACGAATTTTTCCACCACGCCTTTTTTCCGCAGCATCTCCGTGACGGTAAGGACGAGATCGGTCGCCGTGGCGCCTTCGCTGAGCTTGCCGTGGAGCTTGAAGCCGATGACATCGGGAATCAGCATGATGAGCGGCTGGCCGAGCACCGCGGCCTCGGCCTCGATGCCGCCGACGCCCCAGCCGACGACGCCGAGGCCGTTGATCATCGGCGTGTGCGAGTCCATGCCGACGACGGTGTCGGGATAGGCGAGCGTCGTTCCGTTCTCTTTCGAGCGGAAAACTACCTGGCCCAGGTATTCGAGATTCACTTGATGGCAGATGCCGGTGTCCGGCGGCACGACGCGAAAATTACTGAAGGCCTTCGCGCCCCAGCGAAGGAAAGCGTAGCGCTCGACGTTGCGCTCGTATTCGATTTTCGAATTCAGATGAAAGGCGTCCGCCGAGCCGAAGCTGTCCACCTGGACCGAGTGGTCGATGACGAGATCGACCGGCGCCAGAGGGTTGATCTTCTTCGGGTCGCCGCCCATCCGCTTCATCGCCTCGCGCATAGCCGCGAGATCCACCACCGACGGCACGCCGGTCAAATCCTGCGTCAGCACGCGCGCGGGCATGAAGGCGATTTCTTTTTCTTTCTTCGCCTTCGGATTCCAGCCCGCTAGCGTCTCAACGTCCGCCTTCGCGACCAATCGATTGTCCTCGTGCCGCAAAAGATTTTCCAAAAGTACTTTGAGCGAGACGGGAAGCTGCGAAAGGGTTTTGAATCCCGTCTTCTCCAACCGGTCCAAGCGAAAAATCTTGTACGACCGGCTGCCGACCTTCAGCTCCGCTGCCGCGTTAAAACTGTCCAGGGACTTCTGCGCCATTTAACTCTCCTTAAAATTGCCAGGGAACTCTTATTTTGTAGCCTAGGGCGCGGGTGGAAGCAACAGGAAGGGGTGATGGGATCCGACCTTGCGGCCTGTTACCGTATTGGTTACACTGTTTCGTGATTTCAAGCTTCAAACACAAAGGTTTGGAGCGGTTTTTCATGACAGGAAGCAAGGCCGGTATTCAATCCCATCATGCTGACCGTCTACGATTGATTCTCGGTCGGCTGAACGTTTCCACGGGTCCGAGGGATATTAATCTGCCCGGCTTAGGGTTGCACGAGTTGAAGGGTGATCGGAAGGGTACCTGGGCGGTAAAAGTTAATGGCAATTGGCGTGTCACGTTTACCTTTTTTGGGAAAAATGCCGTCGATGTCAATTATGAAGATTATCATTAAGTGAGGTGAACCATGGCGATGCACAACCCTCCTCATCCCGGGGAAATCATCAGAAAGCTTTGCCTGGAGCCTTTACGTTTGAGTGTGACCCAGGCGGCAAAAGCCTTGAACGTAAGCCGAAAGACTCTGTCCGCTATCCTGAATGGCCACGCAGGAATCAGCCC
>JBGQBP010000015.1:0-28497 GCA_041494945.1 Binatia bacterium
AACGCTTTGGGAGAAATCTTCGGCCTGCATCCTTTGTATTCGATGATCATGAAAGGTCCACCTCCGCGCTGAATTCGTTTCAAGCTAGTTGAACGATGGCGGGAAATCAATCGTGCAGGGAAAACGCTTGAGCTGCGGTCGCGACGATTCTTTCGCCGATCGCCAGCGACGCCGTGGCGCCCGGAGAAGGGGCGTTAAGCACGTGGATGGCGTTGCCGGTCTGCTTGATCACGAAATCGTCCAGCAGCGCTCCGTCGGACGCGACGGCTTGCGCGCGCACGCCCGATCCGCCGGGCTTAAGATCGTCGATCGTGATCGACGGCACGAGGCGCTGCAGCGCTTTTGTGAAAGCCCGCTTGCTCAAAGAACGATAATTTTCTTCCAGCCCCATCTTCCAGTATCTCTTCGCCACCGAGCGAAAGCCGCTGAACGAAAGCGTCTCCCAGAGATCGCGTGCATTGAAGTCCGTCCAGCGATAACCTTCACGCGCGAAGGCCAGCACGGCGTTGGGTCCGGCCTCGACGTAGCCGTGAATGCTGCGCGTGAAGTGGACGCCGAGGAAAGGAAAGCGCGGATCGGGGACCGGATAGATGAGACCTTTGATGAGAGAGCCGCGCTCCGGCGCGACTTTGTAGTACTCGCCGCGAAAGGGGACGATCTGAACGCCGACATCCACAGAATGTCCCGGCTCGGCCGTCATGCGGGCGATGCGATCCGAGAAGAGACCGCCGCAGTTGAGCAAGTAGCGCGTGTGAATTTCTTCCCGGGAAGTTTGCACGATCAATTCGCCTTCGCGGTGAACGATATTTTTCACCTCACGTAAAGTGCGGACCTCTCCGCCCAGCTCGCGCACTCTCCTCGCGTAGGCTCCGGCCACTTGAGTGAAGTCGATGATGCCCGTGGCCGGAGAATAAACGGCGCGGATGCCGCGGGCGTTGGGCTCGATTTCGCCGAGCCGCTCGGGCCCGATCATCTCGAGGCCCGGGACCTGATTGGCCACTCCGCGTCGGAATAATTCCTCCAGCCGCGGGATTTCCTCTTCTTTGGTCGCGACGATGACTTTGCCGCAAAGGTCGTAAGCGATGCCGTTCCGGTCGCAGAACTCCAGCAGTGCCCGGCGCCCGGTCACGCACGTCTCGGCTTTCAGCGATCCCGGCTTATAATAAATGCCGCCGTGGATCACGCCGCTGTTGTGGCCGGTTTGGTGCTTGGCGATCCCAGATTCTTTTTCCAGCACCAGCAGTCGCAGGCGCGGAAAGCGCTCGGCCATTTTCATGGCGGAGGCGAGGCCCACGATGCCGGCGCCGATCACGGTAACGTCGTATGTATTCGCTGCCATTTTTTTGCGCGCGGGAAACCGCGGAGAGACTCAGCGGCCATTTCCATCTCGACGACGCCATCTCCGGGCGCCGGCTCGGGCAGGCGTGTCAGCTTGAGAGGGTTTTGGTCGATGGGTTTGGGGGCATCCAGCAGCACGGCAAGCATGGCGAGAGCCAAAAAGCAGTTCTGCTTACTTCTTCTCGACCGGTTTCTTCTCAACCGGTTTTTTGACCGGCTTCTTCTCGACCGGTTTGGCTTCGACCTGCATTGCTTCGACCGGCTTCGTATCGACCGGCGCTTGAATCTGCTTATCTTTCATCCTGCGCACGAGCTCATCGTACGATTGGTTTGTAACGATCCGGGTGAACTGAGCCCGATAGTTGTTGACCAGACTGATGTTCTCCACCACGACGTCGTAGGCTTTCCACTCCGAGCCCGCCAGGTGAAGCCGATAATTCAGGGAGTATTCCGCCTTGGCGGTTACAATCCGGCTCTGAACTTCCGCGTAGTCCTGATCGACCGTCTCCTTTGCGTAGACGAACTTTTCGTCGTTGTACGCTTCGATCTGATCGAGGTAGGCGCGTTCGAGCAGATCGGTAAAGAGCCGGATAAATTCATCCTGCTCCTGCGGGCTCAGCTTGCGCCATTGGGCGCCGAGAGATCGCTTGGCCATCTCGGTAAAGTCGAAACGGGAAAAGATTGCCCGCCGCAGTTGATCGCGTCTATCTTTTTTCTTCGACTCGGCTTTCAGGGCCGGATTCTTGAGGATCGACAGAATGTTATCCACGCTGGCGCGCACCTGGTCGGTCGGGGCGCCGGCGGTCGCTGTAAATGGCAATGTGAGGTAGGAAACCAAAAGCGCGAGCAGAGCCGTGGTTAACGCACGTTTCCGCCTCATTTTTTCTCTCCTCCCTTGGATGTCAGATCTCCTCCTATATATTTTCCGAGGAGCTCGGTAAGATCCGGCGGCGATTCGGTCTCGCGGATTTTGCCTACCGCAGCAATCAGCCTGTCCGAAGCGCCGGGGCTCAGCAAGATGAACTTGTCGCCGATCAGGCCGCGCGAGCGCACGGACGCGATCGTATCTTCGGGGAGCTTGACACCGTCGTCGATCCTGAGGCTCAGCCGGGCGCGGTCGTCGGCTAAAGAGAGCCCTTCGACGCGCCCGACCTTGACGCCGGCGATTTCGACCGGATCGCCCGGCTTCAAACCCGCCACGGACGAAAAGTCGGCGTAAACGACGTAACCCTTACTGCCCATGACTTCCAGCTTGCCCAAGCGGATGGCCAGATAGCCGAGGCAGAGAATGCCCGCGAGAACAAAAATACCGACGACGATCTCTGTGCGTGTCTGCTTCACGGTTGAACTCTCCTACAAGACATGGATCGGACCTTCCGTATCCCCGCGGATAAATTGTTGCACGATCGGGTTTGTGGAAACAAGAAATTCTTTCGCTGTCTTGGCTTCCTCGATAACGCCGTTCGCAAGGATTGCGACGTAGTCTGATATATCGAAAACCTGGGGAATCGTATGGCTGACGACGACCCCGGTAAAGCCGAAGGCCTGCTGGGTTCGGGCGATGAGTTGATGGATGCTCGCCGCCAGGATCGGATCGAGGCCCGTGGTGGGCTCGTCGAAAAGAACGATTTCCGGGTTCATCACCAGGGCGCGCGCCAGCCCCGCGCGCTTTTTCATCCCCCCGCTCAGCTCGGCGGGGAATTTGTAGCCCATGCCTTCGAGTCCGACCTGTTCCAAGCGCTCGTCCACCCTTTTTTGGATCTCGGTTTCGCTCGTCTTAGTTTTTTCCCTCAAAGGAAAGGCGACGTTGTCGAAAATCGTCATGGAATCGAGCAACGCGGCGCCCTGGAAGAGCACGCCGAAGCGGCCGCGTATCTCGTAGAGCTCTTTCTGTCCGAGCCGGGTGATGTCCACGCTGTCTACGAAGACCGCGCCTTTGTCGGGCAACAGAAGGGCGTTTAAATGCTTCAGAAGCACTGTCTTGCCGCAGCCGCTGGTTCCGACGATCGTCGTGATCTTTCCCGAGACGAATTCCAAGTTAACGCCTTTCAGCACTTCCTGGCCGCCAAAACTCTTGTGTAGATCGGTAACGCGTATCATGGGGTTGAGCCTGATTTAAAGCATGATCGAGGTCAAGAAATAATCCCACACGAGAACCATGACGAATGAAAGGACCACGGACTCGGTCGTCGCCTGGCTCACCCCGGTCGCCCTCGGAGGCGCGTGAAATCCCTTGTAGCAACAGACCCAGGTGATGATCAGGCCGAAGCTCAAGGATTTCAGGAACCCGCTGTACACGTCCTGAAAGACGACGGCATTTTCCATGCCGGCGAAATAACTTCCGGAGCTCACGCCCAGCAAGCCGACGCCGATTAGATAGGCCCCATAGATTCCGACAACGTCGAAGATGGCCGTCAGCAAAGGCATGGCGATCAAGCTCGCGATGATGCGCGGCGAGACCAAATACTTCACCGGATCGATGGCCATGGAGTAGAGCGCGTCGATCTGCTCCGTGGCCCGCATCGTGCCCAGCTCGGCGGCCATCGCCGAGCCGGTCCTTCCCGTGACCATAAATGCCGACAGCACCGGGCCGAGCTCGCGCAAGAGGCCGAGGGCCGCGGCCGAGCCGAGCCAGCTTTCGGCGCTGAATTTTCTAAGACTATAATACCCTTGGAAACCCAAGACCATTCCGGTAAAAAAGCCCGAGAGAATCACCACCGAAAGCGAGTCGACGCCGATGGTTTTGAGATGATAGACGATGAGGCGAAACTTGGCCGGCGGGCGGAATGCCAGGGCGAAAGCCGAAAGGAGAAAGAGAAACATTCTCCCCATTTCGGAAAGGTGGCGGAGCGTAAAGCCGCCGATTTGACGTAAGAGGAAAAGCATTTGTGCGTTTATGATGAGGAGTAGATAGCACCACGCTAATATAAAAAACCGCGCCGATTTGCAAGAGTATGGAGAAACAAGACTCGACGGACGAGACGCGCGACACGCTCTTTGAAGGCAAGCTTTCCGTTATTCAGAGCAGGGCGGGATACCGTTTCTCGATCGACGCCTTGCTGCTGGCGCGTTTCGCGGTGGTTCGTAAAGGTAATCGGGTCATCGATCTGGGGACGGGAAACGGCGTAGTCGCGCTGATTCTCGCCTCGAGCGAGCCGTCGCTCAAGATCACCGGACTGGAGCTTCAGGCGGAAATGGCCGAGAGGGCGGCGCGCAGCGCGGCGCTGAACGGGTTGAGCGACCGCGTTTCCATCGTCCAGGGCGACGTGCGCGCGCCGGAGCGGATCTTTAGCGCGGGAAGCTTCGATATCGCCGTCTGCAATCCGCCGTATCGCCGGTTGGCCAGCGGCAGGATCAATCCCAACGGCGAAAAGCGCGTCGCGCGCCACGAGATCAAAGCGAATCTCAGCGACTTTGTCCGCGCAGCCGCCTATTTGCTTCGCCGCGGCGGCGCCATGGCCGTGGTTTATCCGGCGACGCGAATGACGGATCTCATTCAAACGATGCGCGAAGAAGCGCTGGAGCCGAAGCGCGTGCGGCTGGTTCATTCATTCGAAAGTGGCGAGGCGGCACTCGTGATGGTGGAAGGGATCAAGGAAGCCCGCAGCGGGCTCAAGATCATGCCTCCGCTCGTCGTATACACCGACGAGCGAAAATACACACCTGAAATGAGCGCGATTTTGGCGGGACAGCCTTTTTTAACTTAATCTTTGCGATTGCGAGAACTGGCAGAGAAGAGTCTTTTCAGCGCGCGGCGGATTTCCGGATCTTTGATCGCGCCGAGCGTCTCTTCGTCGAGCTTGGATGGAGCTGCGGAAGAAACAGGAGGCTCAGGCTTTTCGTTTGCTTCGCCGGATGCTTTGGCCTCCACTTTGCCGATCACGAAGAAAATATTTTTAACGACTTCTTTGCCTAGCTCCCGGTTGATTTTCTCCACGATGGTTTCTTTGAGGTACTGGAGCTGCTGCATCCAGACCGGGCTCGATACTTTTACGAAAAGCGTCCCCTGGCGGATTTTTTCCGGCTGCGCGTTGCGCGCGATCATGTCGCCGACCGCTTCGTTCCATATCGGCCATACGCCGTATTCTCCGAGCCGGCCCGTGGGATCTAGCCGCTTGAGCGACTTCTCCAGGACTTCTCCGAGCTTCTCGATGGGGTCGCGCTTTTCCACCTTCGTTTCCGCCGACCTTATTTCTACCAAAACAACGGGGGAGACTCCATAGCAGTTCCGGCCGAGCGAGGACCTGCCCTCAGCGCGAGGGCAAGGCTTCCCGCGCCGTGTCTGCAAGAATTTTTATCCCAACAAAAACTTTTTCTTGACAAATTTTCTTAAAAGTCTCATAAGGTCTTTTACACAACAACATATAGGGGTAGATTGGGAGAGAGGCCCACAAGACCTGGTAAGGGCCACCCCAAGAAGGGAGACTCGGAAAATGGCAAAAGCGGCGCCGCAGCAGGCGGAAGAGAGGGTTGCGCAGGCACACCCGGAGCGCAAAACCGGGCTTACACTGGAGCGTTATTTCACCCGCCCGGGGGTCGATCCTTACGACGAAGTCGAATGGGAAACCCGCGCCGCGACGATCGCCAATGAAAAGGGCAAGGTGGTCTTCGAGCAAACCAACGTCGAGATCCCAAAATTCTGGTCTCAGATGGCCACCAACGTCGTGGTCTCCAAATATTTCCGCGGCCCGCTCGGAAGCCCTCAGAGAGAGCACAGCGTGAAGCAGTTGATCGGCCGGGTGGTCAACACCGTGACGGCGTGGGGCAAGGCCGACGGTTATTTTGCCGGCGCAGAGGACGCGCAAATCTTTGCCGACGAGCTCACCCACATCCTGGTCCATCAAAAGGCGTGTTTTAACAGTCCGGTTTGGTTCAACTGCGGCATCGAAGAAAAGCCGCAGTGCTCCGCCTGCTTTATCCTTTCGGTCGACGACACCATGGAGTCGATTCTCGACTGGTACCGCAAAGAAGGACTCATCTTCAAAGGCGGCTCGGGCTCGGGCGTAAACCTCTCCAGGATCCGCTCCGCCAGGGAGCAGTTGGCCGGCGGCGGAACGGCCTCCGGTCCGGTTTCCTTCATGAAGGCCGCCGATGCGTCGGCGGGCGTCATCAAGTCCGGCGGAAAGACCCGGCGGGCGGCGAAGATGGTGATTCTCAACGCCGACCATCCCGACATCGAAGAGTTCATCAAGTGCAAAGTAGAGGAAGAGAAGAAAGCCTGGGCCCTCATTGAAGCCGGCTACGACTCCAGCCTTGACGGTCCGGCTTACGGCAGCGTCTTTTTCCAAAACGCCAACAACTCGGTGCGCGTGACCGACGATTTCATGCAGGCCGTGCTCGAAGACCGCGAGTGGAAAACGCACTTCGTCAAAGACGGCGCGGTGTGCGATACCTACAAGGCGCGCGACCTGCTGCGCATGATCGCCGAAGGGACTTATCTCTGCGGCGATCCCGGAATGCAGTTCGACACGACCATCAACGACTGGCACACCTGCTCGAACACGGGCCGCATCAACGCCTCCAATCCGTGCTCCGAGTACATGCACCTGGACAATTCCGCTTGCAATCTCGCGTCGCTCAACCTGCTCAAGTTCCTCCGCGACGACGGCGGATTCGAAGTCGAGTCTTTCCGCCGAACGGTGGACATTATCATTCTCGCCCAGGACATTCTGGTGGACAACGCCTCCTATCCCACGCCGGAAATCGGCGCGAACGCCCATAAATTCCGCGAGCTGGGAATGGGTTACGCAAATCTCGGCGCGCTGCTCATGTCTCTGGGCATGCCTTACGACTCCGATGCGGGCCGCGCCTACGCCGCCGCGATTACGGCACTGATGTCCGGCGAGGGCTATCTGCAATCCACCCGCACGGCCAAAAGCCTGGAGCCGTTCGAGGGTTATTCGACGAACCGGCAGCCGATGTTGAGAGTTCTGAGCAAGCACCGCTCGAGCGCGTACAAGATCTCGACCTCCCACGTGCCGTTGGATCTGTTGACGGCGGCACGCGAAGTCTGGGACCAGACCTGCAAAGAGGCCGAGGCGCACGGAGTCAAAAATTCTCAGATTTCGGTACTCGCGCCGACCGGGACGATCGCCTTCATGATGGACTGTGACACCACCGGCGTCGAGCCCGACATCGCGCTCGTGAAATACAAGAAGCTGGTCGGAGGCGGCCTGCTCAAGATCGTCAACCACACGGTCCCGCGCGCGCTCAAGCGGCTGGGCTACGACGTCAAGCAGATTCAGGAAATCATGGAATACATCGAGGAGCACGAGACCATCGAAGGCGCGCCGCATCTGAAGGATGACGACCTGCCGGTCTTCGACTGCGCCTTCAAACCGGCCAACGGAAGCCGCTCCATCCAGTACATGGGCCATCTGAGAATGATGGGCGCGGTCCAGCCGTTCATCTCCGGCGCGATCTCGAAAACCATCAATATGCCGAGCGACGTGACCGTGGATGAGATTATTCAGGCCTACATCGAGGGCTGGAAGTTGGGGGTCAAGGCGGTGGCGGTCTATCGCGACGGCTCCAAGCGGACGCAGCCTCTCAATACCTCCAACAAAGAAGAGGGCAAGGCGTCCAAGGCCGAGGTCAAGGAGTCTCGTCCGCTCAGACGCAAGCTCTCCGACGAGCGAAGATCGATCACGCACAAATTCGATATCGCCGGGCATGAAGGTTACATCACGGCCGGCATGTACGAAGACGGCCAGCCGGGCGAGATCTTCATCACGATGTCGAAGGAAGGATCGACGATCTCGGGCCTGATGGACGCGTTTGCCACTGCGGTATCGATGGCGCTGCAATATGGAGTGCCGCTCCGGGTGCTGGTGGACAAATTCACTCACATGCGCTTCGAGCCGTCGGGCTTCACCAAGAATCCGAACATTCCGATCGCCAAATCGATCATGGACTACATCTTTCGCTGGCTGGCGACGAAGTTTCTCGACGGCGCCGCGCAGCAGGAGGTCGGGGTCATCAAGAAAAGCGGGGAAGAAGAGGAAGACGGCGCCGACAAAAAAGTCGTGCAACTGGCCTCTGCGGCGCCGCGTGGCGGCGCTCCGGTGGCGACGATCAGCAGCGTCACCAGACTCTACCAACAGGACGCTCCGCCGTGCCCGGACTGCGGCGCGATCATGATTCGGAGCGGCGCCTGCTACAAATGCATGAACTGCGGCGCGGTGAGCGGCTGCTCGTGACGTGAGCTCGGCAGTTCTCTTTATTGGGTGAGATGGGAGAAATTAAGTCTTTCTGCGCCAGGGCGTTCGCGGCAGCCAAGCTCTGTAGTTACTGCGGCCGCCGCCTCTCCTTTTATGGCGGGAGATACGACTCGAAGGTCAGGGATTATTTAGTCCCTCTTTCCAAAGGAGGCGTGGACGTCTCGGAAAACGCCGTCGCCTGCTGCAAGGAGTGTCACATGTTGAAAGGCGACTACCTTAACTACGCGCTCCTACCGCTCATTCCCAACCGCCCGCGCCTGATCACCGACATCCGACGATATCTGGCGGAAATCAAGCAACTCGTCGGCAGCCGCAGCTCCATCATGGATCTTCCGGGGTCCAGACGATAGCGGGCCGGCCACAAGCCCGGATACCCTAGCCCGCCCTGGAGTCTCTCTCCGGCCGAAGCGATACGTCGGTGTTACGCTCCACGCGAGTTTGAAGAAAAATTCTGGCACGGGCTTTACTTTTTTTCCAAGTAAAGAATCCCGTTCTTGCTGTCAATGCCGAGGTGAAACTGGCTCAGGAAATTGAGCCCGAGCAAGCCGGCGATGTTGGGATCGGGGAAGACGTCGTGAACCACCACCGTAAGATCTTTGAGCGCGAAACCTCCGACCTCCAGCGAGCCGACGCTGACCAGCGGCGCCTCGATCACGCCGTTGGCGGTCTGGAGCGAAATCACGGTGGAAGCGTTCTCCAGATTTAATCCTAGCTGCTTCGCCATGGCTTGCGAGATCGTCGTATAGCTGGCGCCCGTATCGACGACGAACTTCGCCGCGGCCTTTTCGTTGAGCAGCGCCTGCACGACCATCAGCTCGCCCTGCTTCTGGAACTTTACCAAAGCCTTGTCGTCGGGAATCGGAGCGGGCGCCGGCCGGCTGGTTTTTAGGCGCGTGACTTCGGAGCGGAATTTTTCCGGAATATTTTTTAGGCTGTCGGTGAAGTGGACGACTCCCTGGTCATCGACCCAGCGGATCATCTCCGCCGGCCGGGCGGCGTCGGGCCAAAGAAGCGACGCCAGCAGCACTATAAGAACGAACGCACGATGCCTCTTCATGCGCGGTTAATCTACCATAGCGCGCCGGTGATAAAAACGTCTTTGTGTCTATCATTCCGGGTGAACAACAACTCGACTGGAATTAAGATAAGATCGTCACTCCCGCGGATCCGCCAGAGGACGGATCAGCCTCAGGCTGAAGCGGGAGGGAGTCCAGGAATTTTTGTAGGGGCGGTTCGCGAACCGCCCCTACTGGATTCCCGTCCTTCGACTGTGCTCAGGACAGGTTTTCACGGGAATGACTCATTAATTAGGTCGCCGTTTTTGCCAATAGCGCTGCTTTACAAGGCGGAATGAGTATGGTAGACAAATATGAACTAAACAAAGAAAGAGAGATGATGAACGGAGAACAGATGGGGATTGCTCAGCCGCAGCGAAAAGAAGTTATTGAGCAGTTCAAACTCCATCAGACGGATACGGGCTCTCCCGAAGTTCAGGTAGCGTTGCTGAGTCAGCGTATCGATCACCTCACGGGGCACTTCAAGATCCACGTGAAGGATCACCACTCCCGCCGTGGTCTCCTCAAGCTGGTAGGACAGAGGAGACGGCTTCTCGATTATCTCAGGAAGAACGATAATGAGAGATATCGAAGCTTGATTCAACGGCTGGGCATCCGGAAGTAGTGGTTCAAGCTGAAATCCCTCCTCCCGTCGCGGTTCCCCTTAAAGTTCCTCCCGTTCACCTAGAAGGGTCCAATCATGGTTAAAAAAATCGAAGTTGAATTTCATGGCCGTCCTTTATCTATAGAGGTCGGCAGAATGGCCAAACAAGCCGACGGCGCGGCGCTTGTACGGTACGGCGAGACCGTCGTCCTGGTGACCGCCGTCGCGGCTAAAGAGCTCAAGACCGACACGGACTTTTTTCCGTTGACCGTAGACTACCAGGAAAGAACCTTTGCCGCGGGAAAGATTCCCGGCGGTTTTTTCAAGCGCGAGGGGCGGCCTTCGGAGAAAGAGATTCTCACCTGCCGGCTGATCGACCGCTCGATTCGGCCGCTCTTTGCCGGCGGGCTCAAGGCCGAAACTCAGATCATCGCCACCGTGCTCTCCGCGGACAGGGAAAACGATCCCGACCTCGTGGCTATGCTGGGAGCTTCCGCGGCCCTCGAGGTATCCGATATCCCGTTCAACGGGCCGCTTGCCGGCGTGCGGGTGGGCAGAGTGTCGGGAAAATGGGTCGTCAATCCCACCCAGAGCCAGTTGAGCGAAAGCGACGTGGATATTTTCCTCTCGGGCAGCCGCGATGCCATCGTCATGGTCGAGGGCGGCTCCCGGATGCTTCCGGAGGACGAAATACTCGAGGCGCTTTTCAAGGGCCATGAGGCGATCCAGCCATTGCTCGATTATCAGGAGCAGTTGAAGCGGGAAGTGGGAAAGACCAAGCGCTCCGTGCCGTTGGTTGAGCCGGACAAGGCTCTTAGCCAGCGTGTCGACGCGTTGGCCCGGGAGAAGATTCTTCAGGCGATCGCCATTACCGAGAAGCTGGAACGCTACAAGCGGCTCGATGAGGTCAAGCGCGAGGTCGTTACGCAAGTCCTGCTGGACTTTCCTGAAAGGGAAAAGGAGATCAAGGGGACTTTCGAAGAGCTGAAGAAAGATTATTTTCGACAACTGGTCATCAAGGACAAGCGACGAATCGACGGCAGGGGACTGAAAGATATTCGGCCGATTACCTGTGAGGTCGAGGTGCTTCCCCGGACCCACGGCTCGGCGCTCTTTACGCGCGGCGAGACGCAGGCGTTGGTCATAACGACGCTGGGAACGAGCTCGGACGAGCAGAAGATCGACGCGCTCATCGGCGAGCACTACAAAAAATTCATGCTGCATTATAACTTCCCGCCTTCCAGCGTCGGCGAGGTGAAGTTCTTGCGCGGCCCGAGCCGAAGAGACATCGGCCACGGCAACCTTGCCGAGCGCGCTCTGTTGCCGGTGTTGCCGCGGGAGGAAGACTTCCCCTATACGGTTCGAATCGTTTCCGAGGTGTTGGAATCCAACGGCTCGACGTCGATGGCGACTGTTTGCGGAGGAGCGCTTTCGCTCATGGACGCGGGAGTCCCGATCACCGCGCCCGTTGCGGGCATCGCCATGGGGCTCATCAAAGAGGGCGATCAGGTCCGCATTCTCTCCGACATCCTTGGCGACGAAGATCACCTGGGCGACATGGACTTCAAAGTCGCCGGCACCCGCGAGGGCGTCACGTCGCTCCAGATGGACATCAAGATCGCGGGCGTCACGCGGGAGGTCATGCACGAGGCGCTCTACCAGGCCAGGGAAGGAAGGCTGCATATCCTCGGCATCATGGAAAAAACGATCGCCGTGCCGCGCCGCGAACTCTCCAGCCACGCGCCGAGAATCATCACGTTGAAAGTCAGGCCTGAGAAGATCCGGGAAATCATCGGCCCCGGAGGCAAAGTCATCCGCGGCATCGTCCAGGAGACGGGCGTCAAGATGGACGTGGAGGACGACGGCACTATCATGATCGCATCCAACGACGAGGCTGCCAGCCGCAGGGCGGTGGAGATGGTCCAAAGAATCACCGCCGAGCCGGAGATCGGGAAAATTTACCGCGGCACGGTGAGAAAGATCATGGACTTCGGCGCCTTCGTGGAAATCCTCCCCGGAACCGACGGCCTGGTGCACATTTCCCAGCTCGCGCCGGAACGCGTGCGCCGGGTGACGGATGTTCTGAACGAGGGGGATGAGGTGATGGTCAAGGTCCTGGAGATCGACAAGCAAGGCAAGATCAAGCTCAGCCGCAAGGATGCGCTTGCCGAAGCCGGGCAGTCGCAGTCCTGATTCAACGAACGAACGCCGAGCCGTCTCCCTTCGATGATTAATAAGACCGTTCTCGACAACGGCATCCGCATTTTGTCCCGCGAGATGTCCGATACCCGTTCCGTCAGCCTGGGAATCTGGGTGGAGAACGGATCGCGCCACGAATCGCGCCGGCAGAACGGCATCTCCCATTTTCTCGAGCATCTCTATTTCAAAGGGACGGAGCGGCGCAGCGCGGCGCGGATCGCCGAGGAGATGGACTCGGTCGGCGGGGTCATCAACGCCTTTACCGCCAAAGAGTACACCTGCTATTACGTCAAGGTGCTGGACGAGAACCTGCCCATGGCCGTGGACCTTCTCGCCGATATCTATCTCCATTCGGTTTTCGATCCGCAGGAGATCGAGCGGGAGCGATCGGTGATCCTGCAGGAGATCTCCCAGTCCGAGGACACGCCCGACGACTACGTGCACGACCTTTTCAACCTCGACTATTTTCCCGACCACCCGCTGGGGCGGCCGATTTGCGGCGACGCCGCCACGGTCGGGAATTTTCATCGCGACGACTTTCTCAGCTTCGTGCGCGACCGCTACCTTCCCGGCCGAGTGATCGCCGCCGCCGCCGGCCATCTGAGCCACGATTATCTGGCGCGGGAGATCGGCGGCCGGCTCGGCGCGATTCAAAATTCCAAACCCGGCGATTCAAATTCAGAACTGACTGCTCCGAAGCTGCAGAGCGGAATCTTCCAGCACGCCAAGCCCCTGGAGCAAGTCCACCTCTGTTTCGGCGTTGCCGCGCTGCACCAGGCGCATCCCATGCGCTACGCCGCGTATATCCTCAACACGATTTTGGGCGGCGGAATGAGCTCGCGCCTGTTTCAGGAGATCCGCGAAAAGCGCGGCCGGGCATATTCGGTTTATTCGTTTCTGTCCTCCTATCGCGACGTCGGCTATCTGGGCATTTACGCGGGGACGAGCCTGGAGTGGGCCGAAGAGGTCGTGGAGCTGATTCTGAAAGAAATGAAGCGGATGGGCGCCGGAGAGATCAGCAAGGAAGAACTCGAACGCACGAAGAATCAATTGGTCGGCAACATGATTCTCGGCCTTGAGAGCTCGGATTCCTGGATGAGCCACATCGCCAAGGACGAGATTTATTTCGGCAAAGCCATCTCTCTCGAAGACATCATCCAGGGGGTTCGCTCGGTATCGCTCGGAGACGTGGTCGGGCTGGCGGCTTCTATCTTACGGCCCGAAGCGATGGCCCTCACGCTTCTGGGCGATATCGAGAAGAAAAAGCTGGACCTCGGCGCCGCATTTCACTAAAATAAAAGGCGAGGGCTGAAGCCGACATTCATCCTTCCGCCTTTCTGTTTAATTCTTTCACAGACGTATGGACGAAGTCCGGATTCAGCTCAAGCGTGTCCGCGAGCGTAAGAACGATCTTTCCCTTCCGGCCTACATGACCGAAGGATCGGCGGGAATGGACCTCGCGGCGGACTTGGATGGAGACTTGACGCTTTTGCCGCTGGCGCGCGCGTTGATCCCCACCGGGATCGCCGTGGCGTTGCCGACGGGTTTCGAGGCTCAGATCCGCCCGCGCAGCGGTCTCGCGCTCCGCGACGGCATCACTTTGATCAACAGTCCGGGAACCATCGATTCCGACTATCGCGGAGAGATTCAGTTGATCGCCATCAATTTAGGGCGGGAGCCGGTCGTCATACGCCGCGGCCAACGCGTGGCGCAGATGGTGGTGCAGCGGGTCTGCCGGGTGAAATGGCAGGAGGTCGAAGAACTTCCCGCTTCTGAGCGACAAGAGGGCGGATTTGGGCACACGGACAAATAAATGTTGAGTTTTGAATGTTGAATTTTGAATTTCAGAAGAACGATCCGATAATTCAAAACTCAAAATTCTTAATTCAAAATTAGGGTTAGAGCGAAATGATTCAACGTTATACCCGACCTGAGATGGGCCGGATCTGGTCCGAAGAGAACCAGTTCCAAAAATGGCTCGACGTCGAGATCCTGGCCACCGAGGCGCTCGGCCGGCTCGGCGTCGTCCCGAAAGGCGCGGCGGCGCGCATTCGGAAAAAAGCCCGCTTCAGCGTCGCGCGCATCCGCAAGATCGAGCGGGAGGTCAAGCACGAGACGATCGCGTTTCTTAGCTCCGTGGCGGAGTACGTCGGCGACGACGCGCGCTACCTCCACGTGGGAATGACCTCGTCGGATGTAATGGACACGGCGTTTGCGCTCCAGCTCAAGGAAGCATCCGCCATCCTCCTCGATGACGTCAAAGATCTGATCAAAGTACTGCGCCGGCAGGCCTTCAAGTACAAGAACGTGCCGATGATCGGGAGGACGCACGGAGTTCACGCCGAGCCGATCACGTTCGGTTTAAAAATCGCGCTGTGGCACGAAGAGATGAAGCGCAATCTGGAGCGTCTTCAAAGGGCCGCCGGCGAAGTCAGCGTCGGCAAGATTTCCGGCGCGGTCGGCACTTACGCGCAGATCTCGCCCAAGGTGGAGGCTTACGTCTGCAAGAAGAGCGGCCTCAGGGCCGCGCCGGTCTCGAACCAGATCATCCAGCGCGACCGGCACGCATTTTTCTTCGCCACGCTCGCGGTCGTCGCCGGCTCGCTCGAAAAGTTCGCCGTCGAGATCCGCCACTTGCAGCGGACCGAAGTCCAGGAAGCCGAGGAGCCGTTTACCGCCGGGCAAAAGGGCTCGTCCGCCATGCCGCATAAAAGAAATCCGGTACTATCGGAAAACATCTCCGGCCTGGCGCGCCTGATGCGCTCTTACGCGCTCGCCGCGCTGGAAGACGTTGCCCTTTGGCACGAGCGCGACATCAGCCACTCCTCGGTCGAGCGCGTGATCGCGCCGGACGCCACGATCCTGCTCGATTTCATGTTGCGCCGGATTACCTATGTGATCGGCAATCTCGCCGTCTATCCCGAAAACATGAGGCGCAATCTCCAGAAAAGCGGCGGCGCGATTTTTTCCGAGCGCGTCCTGCTCCGGCTGGTCGATAAAGGCATCGCGCGCGATCAGGCCTACCGCATGGTGCAGCGCCACGCCTTGAAAGTGGGGAAAGAGGGCGGGGACTTGAAGCGTGAATTGTTGGGCGATCCCGAGATCCACCGCTACCTCTCCGCGCGCGACATCGAAGACAGTTTGGATCTGAAGCACTATCTCAAGAACGTCGATGTTATATTCAAGCGGGTTTTTCACTGATCGTTATGCGTGTTAAAATTTTCATATCGTTCAAGGAGGGAGTGCTGGACCCCCAGGGGAAGGCGGTCGAAAGATCGCTGCACTCGCTCGGCTATGAAGAGGTCCGGGACGTCAGGATGGGGAAGTACCTCGAGATCGAGCTCGAAGCTTCTTCCCGCGAAGCGGCCGAAGCGCGCATCCGCGAGATGTGCGACAAGCTGCTCGCCAATCCGGTGATGGAAGACTACCGGTTTGAAATTCAAGAGTGAAGGTCGCCTTTCAATGCAAAATGCAAAGTGCAAATTTGAAAGTGCAAAATGGCAAGAGGGGAAAATTCAGAATGCTCCGTTGGGTTCCCAAAACTTTGCATTTTGACCTTTGCAGTTTTCATTTTTCATTGGATTGAGGAGCATAAATGCGCTGGGGAGTGATCGTTTTTCCCGGATCGTGCGATGACCACGATGTTTACGATTGCCTTAAGCGGGTCCTCAAGCAAAAGGTCGAGTTCCTCTGGCACAAAGACAGGCTCAATCGCAATATCGACTGCGTCGTGCTGCCCGGAGGGTTTTCCTACGGCGATTATCTCCGCTGCGGCGCGATGGGGCGTTTTTCTCCGATTATGCAGGATGTCGTTGAGTTCGCCGGCCGCGGCGGATTGGTACTCGGAATCTGCAACGGCTTTCAAACGCTGTGCGAGGCGGGTCTCTTGCCCGGCGCGCTGGTGCGCAACGCGTCTCTTCAATTTGTTTGCCGGCCGGTCCATCTCCGCGTCGAGGAGACGGACACGCCGTTCACCTCGGCCGCAAAAAAAGGACAGCTTCTCAAGCTGCCGGTCAAGCACGGCGAAGGCTGTTACTACGCGGATGACGTTCTACTGAAGCGGTTGCAGAAAAACCGGCAAGTCCTGCTGCGCTACGTAGACGCCAAGGGACGGCCGGCCCCCGGCGCAAATCCCAACGGCTCGATCGACAACATCGCGGGCGTTTGCAACGAGGGACGAAACGTCTTCGGATTGATGCCCCATCCCGAAGACGCCTGCGAGAAGATCCTCGGCAGCGAGGACGGCCTTAAAATATTTTCTTCGATCGTCGCCGCATGCGGCAAGGGGGAGAAGAAGGCATGGGCCGGGTAGCCGCAGAAAAAACATTTTCAGAGCCCGCGCTCACTCCCGAAATCGTCGCCGCCCACGGCCTCACGGACGAGGAGTACCGGAAGATCGTCGATCTTCTCGGGCGCGAGCCCAACTACACCGAGCTCGGTGTCTTTTCGGTCATGTGGTCGGAGCACTGCAGCTACAAAAGCTCCCGGCCTTATCTCAAGCGCCTGCCCACCGAAGGCAAGGCCGTGATCCAGGGGCCGGGGGAGAACGCCGGGGTCGTCGACATCGGCAACGGTCTCGCCGCGGTCTTCAAGATGGAAAGCCACAATCACCCGTCGTTCATCGAGCCCTACCAGGGCGCCGCGACCGGCGTCGGCGGCATCCTGCGCGACGTGTTTACCATGGGCGCGCGGCCCGTCGCGTCGCTCAACTCGCTCCGCTTCGGCAGCTTCGATCATCCGCGCACGCGCTATCTTCTCAGCGGCGTCGTTGCGGGCATCGGCGGCTACGGCAACTCGATCGGCGTGCCGACCGTCGGCGGCGAAGTTTTTTTCGACGAATCCTACAACGCCAATATCCTGGTCAACGCCTTCACGCTGGGCATCGCCAAGAAGCGGCGCATCTTCAAAGGCCGCGCGACGGGAGTCGGCAATCCCGTGATCTACGTCGGCGCCAAGACGGGCCGCGACGGAATTCACGGCGCGACGATGGCGTCGGAGTCGTTTTCGGAGGAGTCCGAGAAGAAAAGACCGACGGTCCAGGTGGGCGATCCGTTTACCGAGAAGCTCTTGTTGGAGGCCTGCCTCGAGCTCATGAAGACCGATCTGATAGTCGGCATTCAGGACATGGGCGCGGCCGGCCTCACCAGCTCGTCGGTGGAAATGGCGGAGCGCGGCGGGACCGGAGTCGAGCTCGAGCTCGGGCGCGTGCCGCTGAGAGAAGCGGGGATGACGCCCTACGAGATTCTGCTTTCGGAGTCTCAAGAGCGGATGCTCCTCGTGGCGAAAAAAGGCCGCGAGGAACAGGTCAAGAAAATCTTCGAGCGCTGGGACCTGGACGCCGTGGTGATCGGCAAGGTCACCAAGGACCGGATCTACCGCGCTCTGTTCAACGGCGTCGAGGTCGCGCGCATTCCGGTCGCGGCGCTGACCTCCGAAGCGCCGGTCTATCATCGTCCGGTGGAGCGGCCCGCGGCTCTGGACGAGCTGCAAAGACTAGACCTCGATACCATTCCGGCGCCCGCGGATGTCGCGACGGCGCTGAAGCTGCTGCTCGATTCGCCCAACATCGCGTCGAAGGAATGGGTTTACCGCCAGTACGACCATCTGGTGCGCAGCGACACGGTAGTAGGCCCTTCCGCCGACGCCGCGGTGATCCGGATCAAAGGCGTGAAGCAGGGGCTGGCGCTCACCGTGGATGGAAACGGCCGCTACTGTTTTCTCGATCCTTACGTCGGCGGCATACTCGCCGTTGCCGAAGCCGCGCGCAATCTCGCCGCCGTCGGCGCGCGCCCGCTCGGACTCAGCGACTGCCTTAATTTCGGCAGCCCGGAGCGGCCCGAGGTGATGTGGCAATTTTCCCAGGTCATCGAGGGCATGCGGGACGCCTGCGTCGTTCTCGGAGTGCCGGTTGTGAGCGGCAACGTGAGCTTCTATAATGAAACCGATGGGGTGCCGATATTCCCCACGCCGACGATCGCAATGGTCGGCATCTTGCCCAGGGTCGAGCGGCACGTCACCCCCTGGTTCAAGGCCGCCGGAGATATCGTGGTGCTTCTCGGCCGGACGCGGGAAGAACTCGGCGGCAGCGAGTATTTGAAGATCGTTCACGGACTGGTCAAAGGCACGCCGCCGTGGATCGATTTGCGCCTCGAGCGCGCTGTGCAGCATGCGTGTCTCAAAGCGATCGAGAAAGGGATCGTTCGCTCCGCGCACGATGTCTCCGACGGCGGGCTGGCGGTCGCGCTCGCGGAATGCTGCATCGCCGGACCGGACAAGCCGCTGGGCGCGCGGATCGAGCTGCGCGAGATGATGCGCGCGGACGCTCTCCTCTTCGGCGAATCCCAATCGCGCATCGTCGTGTCCGTCAGGGAAAAGGATTTGGCGCGGCTCAGGCAAATAGCGGCCCAGGAGGGAGCGCCCATGCAGGCGATCGGCGAGGTCGGCGGATCGAGGCTGTCGATTCAGCAGCTCGTGCAGTTGCCGGTCGAGGAGCTTCGCTCGATATGGGCGCATGGGTTGGAGCGGCGGATTCAAGAAGGTTGAAAGGTTTAAGGGTTGAAAGTTGTTCTTATGCTTCGACAAGGCTCAGCATGAACGGATCATTGTCACCCGTTCGCCCTGAGCGCGTCGAAGGGTGAACGGGCCGATAGAGAGATATGTTCGACAAATTTCACGAAGAGTGCGCGGTGATGGGCGTTTACGGCCATCCGGAGGCGGCCAACCTGGTCTACCTCGGTCTCTACGCCCTGCAGCACCGCGGCCAGGAATCTTCCGGCATCGTTTCGTCCGACGGAAAGATTCTGATCTCGCACCGGCAGATGGGGTTGGTCGCGGATATTTACAAAGAAGACGTGATGCGGCGTCTCGAAGGCCCCAGCGCGATCGGGCACAACCGCTACTCCACCACCGGCCAGAGCCACTTGAGGAACGCCCAGCCTTTCGTCGTGGAATACTCGCAGGGCCCGATCGCCATTTCTCACAATGGCAATCTCGTCAACGCTCACGTGCTCCGCGACGAGCTGGAAACCTCCGGATCGATCTTTCAATCCACCTCGGACACCGAGGTGATCATTCATCTGATCGCGACTTCCAGAGAGCAGACCTTGATGGGCCGCGTCGTCGAGGCGCTCAGCCGGGTGCGCGGCGCCTACTCGCTGCTCTTTCTCACGCCCGACCGGATGATCGCCGCGCGCGATCCGAGCGGGTTCCGCCCGCTCGTTCTCGGAAAGCTCAAGTCATCGAAACCCAACAGCGGCTACGTCGTCGCCTCCGAGACCTGCGCGCTGGATTTGATCGAAGCGGAGTATCTGAGAGAAGTGGAGCCGGGAGAAATCATCACCTTCGGTCCGAAGGGGATGGAGTCGCTGAAGCCGTTTCCGCCCGTGCCTCATGCCAAGTGCATCTTCGAATATATCTATTTTTCCCGTCCCGACAGCAATCTCTACGGGCGCAACGTTTATCAGGTGAGAAAAGAGCTCGGGCGGCAGCTTGCGCGCGAGAGCGCCGTGGAGGCGGACCTGGTGACGCCGGTGCCGGACTCCGGCGTGCCGGCGGCGATGGGCTTTGCCGAGCAGTCGGGCATCCCGCTCGAGTTCGGGCTCATCCGCAACCACTACGTGGGGCGGACTTTCATCGAGCCGCAGCAGTCGATCCGCCACTTCGGCGTCAAGATCAAGCTCAATGCCCAGCGCGAGGTGCTGCAGGGGAAAAGAGTGGTGGTGGTGGACGATTCGATCGTGCGCGGCACGACGAGCCGGAAGATCATCCGCATGCTGCGCGACGCGGGCGCGAAGGAAGTGCACATGCGCATCAGCTCGCCGCCGACCGTCAGCCCCTGTTACTACGGCATTGACACGCCCACGCGCGCCGAGCTGATCGCCTCCACGAACACGGTCGAGGAAATCCGCAAGTTCATCGAGGCCGACACCCTCTTCTATTTGAGCCGCGACGGCATGTATACGTTTTTGAACGATGGCGACAAGCAGGGTTTCTGCGACGCCTGCTTCACCAGCGACTACCCCGTCCACTTCGATGACGAGGGCCACACCCGCCAGCTCCATCTCTTCGACGCTCTCCAGCAACGCTGAGAGGACGGCCATAAAGGCCCATCTACTGCGTTGCACTCGAATCGTCTCGCTCGACGCACTAAAGAGTGCGCCTACGCTCGCCGATTCTTCGTGCGCCTTGTAGCTGGAGTCTTTCTGACCGTCCTCAAATCGTTGACAATTCCCTTTGATTGACGATATTCCCGTAGTGTTGTCGAGAGACCTTATGGGGAAAGCGATTATTCTTCTCCTGCTGCTTCTGTGTGCCTCCTCCTCCCGCGCCGCATCCGTCGAAGATCTTGCCAAAGGAGAGGGCGAGGTGGTTTTTTACAGCGCGCTCAACAACGAGCAGATCGTCACCTTCCGCGACGCTTTCCAGAAAAAATATCCGTCCGTCAAAGTCGAATTTTATCGCGGCACCAGCGAGCGCGTGCTTCAGAGGATCATGACCGAGGCGCAGACCGGCCGCCATGCCGTGGACGTTTTTTCGTCGGCGGGATTCCAGTTGCAATCGATCAAAGAAAAGGGACTGACCGCGAGACACGATGTAGACGAGCCGGCGGCGTTTCCGAAGGGGTTCCGCGACGCGGACGGGCAATGGACGAACCTGCACTCGCTCTATCTCTCGATGGGTTACAACACCAAGTTGGTTCCCGCCGGCCAAGCGCCGAAGAAATACGAAGACCTGCTCCTTCCCAAATGGAGCGGCAAGCTCGGCTTCAATACCCGCGACGCCGAGTGGTTCGTGAACATGCTCAAGCTCAAGGGCCGGGAGCAGGGACTCGACTTCATGCGCAGGCTGGCGGCGCAGAAGCCCGGCACTCACGAAGCGCACAATCTCCTGGCGCAGCTTCTGGCCGCCGGCGAGTTTCATGCAGTGGCGAATACCTACGGCCATATCCTGGCGCGTGAAAAAGAGCGCGGCGCGCCGGTCCAGTGGGTATTGGTCGAGCCGGTCATCACCTATCTTCATCCGGTCGCGCTGGCGCGGCATGCGCCGCACCCGAACGCCGGCAAGCTCTTCATCAATTTTCTTCTCTCGAAAGAGGGTCAGAGAATGTTGAGCGCTCAGGGGCGAATCCCCAGCCGAGCGGACGTGGAGCCGCAGGTTCTCAAGGAGGCTAAAGGACTGCGCCTTTTCGCCAGCGACCCTTCATGGGCGCGCGAGTACGAGGCGGCGACGAAAGAGATGCGCGCGATCTTTTTGGGCCAATAGGAGGCGTGATGAAAAGATTCCCGGGCTTTCTCGTCGTATCTTTCGTGCTGCTTCTTTCTCCGTCCGGAAGCGCTCATGCGCAAGCCGACGCGGAAACCGCGCTGGCACGCGTGAACGGCATGCCGGCGAAAGAGCGGATGGACGCGCTCGTTGCCGGGGCGCGCAAAGAAGGGGCGTTGGAATGGTACGGCTCGCTGCAAGTCGCCGACGTCAAGGACTTGATCGAGAGGTTCAAGAAAAGATATCCGTTCATCGAAGTGCAGTATACCCGCGGCGGCGGCACCAACGTCGTCAGCCGCGTGCTGACCGAGCGTAAGGCGGGCGCGGATAAGGCGGACGTGATCGGCGGCCGCGGCAACTTTCACCACACGCTTATGACGGCAGGGCTGGTGGCGAAAAACCTGGCGCCTCTGCGCAAAGAAATTCGCGAGGGGTTTATGGACGGTCGCGGCTATTTTCTCGGCCCATTCACCTATAGCCTCGTGTTGGGCTACAACACCAAGCTCATGCCCGCCGCGCAGGCGCCGGCGTCTTACCAGGATCTTCTGGCGCCGGCGTGGAAAAGTCAGATGGCGATGGACTACGAAGCCTACGACTGGTTTGCCGGCATGCTGGATACCATGGGGGAAAAGAAAGGATTGGAACTGGCGCGCGCGGTGGCCAAGCAGGGCGTTCGCCTCCAGCGCGGCCACACGCTTCTGACGCAGCTCATGGCGGCGGGGGAATTCAAGGTCATCATCGACGGCTATCACTATCAGCTCCGGACCTTCAAGGAGAGAGGCGCTCCGGTGGACTATGTCGTTCCCGACCCGATGATTCTCAAAGAGCCGAGCGGCGTCTGGATTCTCAAGCGGGCGCCGCATCCGCACGCGGCGGCGCTGCTGATCGATTTTCTTTTTTCACGCGAAGGCCAGCAGGTCTACGCCGAGCAGAACCGGTTGGTGGCGCGGAAAGATATGGAGTGGGACTTCGGCGGAAAAAAATTGGGCAAGGTGCACGTGTTGTCCGCCGAACAGTGGGGACCCCGCTACGAGAGCGTCGTGAAGCAATTCGATCAAATCTTCCGCTCAGGGCGGTCATAAAGGTCCACCTACTTCGTTGCGCTGCCATAACCAGAACGAGCTAGGCCATGACAAGCGAATGCTTGCCCCGGCCGCTCTCGAAGAGATTTGAGGAAGAAAAGGTTCTGCTACTTGAGATGACGACTAACCAGCTTGGTCATCTCAAACATCGTGACCTGTTTCTTGCCGCCGAAGACCGCCTTCAAGCTGTCGTCGGCGTTGATCATCGTCCGCTTCTTTTTGTCCTGGAGCCCTTTGCGCTTGATGTACTGCCAGAGCTTCTTGGTGACCTCAGTGCGCGGAAGAGCCTTGCTCCCGACCACCTCTGCCAAAGCCGCGGACGGCTGCACCGGTTTCATGAATGCAGCATTCGGTTTACGTTTTTTTGCCGCCATTTTCTCCTCCTTGGAGTTAGGGATTTACTAGTTCGTGTTTATAGCAAAGGAAAATTTTTTTTACCAGCCTTTTTTTCATTTTCTCGCAGGGCGTGGGTCGCTTCACCGTCCACCCTCCATTCGCCCTGGTCGAGCGTCAGCGCCACCCCGTAGTCGATTTTTGCGCGCTCGGCCGAAACGTAGCCTTGGCGCACATCCTCAAGCACCTTTTCCGCCGGTCGCTCCAGGGGATCTCCCATGCCGCCACCGCCCGGCCGCTCCAGCCGCAGGAGGTCTTCCTTGCGGAGAATGTAGTCGCCGAAGCGGGAAGGGAGTCTCTTTTCCTCCGGCTCGCCGGGATTGACGATGCAGGCTCCTTTTCTACCCGGCATTCCTCCCTCGGCGCCCTCGGGCGCGATCAGGTGCTTGTCCGTGCGCATCGAGAAGCGGACTTCATCCTGGAGAATCCGGCATTCGCGGACGAAGCCTAAACCGCCGCGCCAGGCGCCGGCGCCGCCGGAGTCGGCGACGAGCTCGAAGCGCTCCACGCGAGTGGAAAATTCGGATTCGATGATCTCCACCGGCGCCGTTCGGCAATTGCTCAGATGAAACGCCATGGCCGAGATGCCGTCTTTGCCCCGTCTCGCGCCGGTGCCGCCGCTGAAGATTTCATAGTGGACGTAGGGTCTGCCGGCGCTTTGACTCTGTCCGCCCAATACCATCGCTCCGCTGCCTGAGCTGCCGGCGACTTTTTTCTCCGGCGCGAAACGGCCCAAAGCCCTGAAGAGCGCCTCCACGACCGCCAGCGCCGTCGGCATATACGTGTTGACTGCTCCCGGGAAGCGGGGATGGAGCACGCTGCCTTCGCGGAAAGTGGCGCGGCTTGCCGCGGCGAGCCCCTGGTTGATGGGCAGGAATGGATCGACGAGAGAGACGAGGCAGTAAGAGCAGCAGGCGTGTACGAGCGGCGGCCGGATATTGGCCGGGCCTCGCGTCTGGTCGCTAGACTCGGAAAAATCGAAATGGATTCGGCCGCCCTGTTTTTCCACCTTCACGTGAATACGAATCGGACGGCCGAGATCGATGCCGTCGTGATCGACGAAGCTTTCTCCCTCCGAGACGCCGTCCGGCCACGAGGAGACCGCCTGTCTAATCCTTGCCTCTGTATATGCGGAGAGAAGCGCCGTCGCGTCGAGAATGGTCTCTTTGCCGTAGCGCTCCATAAGCTCGGCGAGCCTTCTCTCACCAAGGCGGTTGGCGCCCACCTGTCCCCGGAGGTCGCCGATCACCAGCTCGGGCGTACGGCTGTTGGCGGCGATCAGAGCTTCGATTTCTTTAACCGCTTGACCGCGGGCGGCGAATTTCACCGGCGGCAAGTGGAGCCCTTCCTGAAAAATCTCGCGCGCCTGGCCGGAGCCGCTGCCCGGGACGGTGCCGCCGATGTCGCTCTTGTGCGCCATGTCGGCGGCAAAGCCGACCCATTCGCCGCGGAAAAAGATCGGTGTCAACACCGCCATGTCCGGCGCGTGCGGACTGCCGCCCAAATACGGATGGTTGGTGATGAACGCGTCGCCTTCCTGGATTTCGGAAGGTTGGTATTGCTTGAGCACGCCCTGGGCGCAGGCGGGAAAAGCGCCCATGTGCAGCGGCAGCACGACGTGCTGCGCGACGACTTCGCCTTTGGTATTCAAGATGGCGCAGCTTGCGTCCTGGGATTCGCGGATGATCGTGGAGTAGCCGGTGCGGAAAAGGGAGTTCTGCATCTCTTGGACGATGCCGGCGAGGCGGGCCTGGATCACCTGAAGGGTTATGGGGTCAACGGTCATAAAATATAGTCGTTGGTAGGGGCGACCGGCCGGTCGCCCCTACAGTCTTTCAAAATATCTCTCGTCGATGTACCGTCTCGCCGGTGGTAACGGCAGCGGCAGCCGTTTGCTCTCCGCGAGCAGATCGAGCACTGAGGCGACGCCGATCTCCGTGGGCTCGAGGCTAGGCGGCTCGGGCGGATTAAGGTAAAGCTCGTAGGTTTGTTCCGCCAAAGCCGGCGGCGTTTCGGTCGCGCGGCTCAAGATTTCCACGGCTCTCGTGCGATTCGCCGGATCGGCGAGCCAGTCCCACGCCTTCTTTATCGCTCTCAGAAAATTCACGAACCTTTCGTCGACTGCAACTGTTTTGCGTACGATACCAACCGTAAATGGATACGCCGGCACGACTTCGACGGAAGAGCCGAGAAAACTGAAACCCTCTTTCTCCAGGAGAAAATGGAACGGCTCGGTCACCATCGTCGCGTTGAGAGCGCCCTGCTTGAGTTTCTCGCATCGCTCCAGCGGCGGGCCCGACGGAACCAATTGGTACGAGTCGTCTTTCAGACCGTAAGCGCGCAGGAGTTTTTTGAGAATCAGCGCTTCCGCCGAGCGGCCGTCGTTCACGCCGATTTTTTTTTCTTCGAGCTGCCGGGCGTGCTGAATATCCGCCTGCGCCATCAAACGATACTGCGGCCGGTCGTTGGTGTTGGCGATGATGGAAAGCGGCGCGCCATTGACCGTTTCTAGCAGGGCGACGTCGGGAATGACATTAATGATATCCAGCGATCCATCGATCAGTCCGGCGACCGGGTCGGGCGGACGAGTGAAGATATTGCGCTCGACGGAAAGATTTTGTTCGGGGAAAAGATCGAGCGCCTCGGCGATAAAAAACGGCCAGTTCATCGCGCTCAACTGTACCTGACCGTAGCGGAGGTTAGTAAGGCGTGGAGTCATTATTAATTGTTCGTATCGGTCATCTTTTTAGAGGCTTGTAGCTGTCTTGCGAGCCTCGTTGGTCCGTTTTTCATCGATCACGAAGTCGCCGTTTCCCGCCTGGATGACGACGCCGTAAATTTCGCGCGCTTTCGCGCTCGTAACGTAGCCGTTCCTCACGTCCGCCAGGACTTTCAGCGGCTCGCGCTCCAGCGGATTCCCCAGACCTCCGCCGCCGGGAGTTTCCAAGCGCACCACGTCTCCGGGGTGGAGCAGGTGATCGGAGAAGCGCGAGGGAATCTCCTTTTCTTTTTCCGTGCCGGGATCGAGCGTGCACTTGCCGGTTTTTCCCGGGCGCCCTCCCTCGATCCCCTTGGGCGCGACCGAATGTTTGGTCGAGCGGAGCGCGAAGCGCGCTTCCTGGTCGAGCATCTCGTATTCGCGCACGAATCCTAAACCGCCGCGGAACTTGCCCGCGCCGCCGGAGTCGGGGATCAGCTCGAAGCGCCGGATACGCGTGGAGAATTCCGACTCGATGATCTCCACCGGCGCGATGCGCGCGTTGGATTGATTGACGTTGGTGCCCGAGACTCCGTCCTTCCCGGTGCGCCCGCCGGAGCCGCCGCCGAAGATCTCGTATTGCACATAGCTCCGGCCGGTCTTGTTGCTGCGCCCGCCGATGATGATCGAGCGGCTGCTGCAGCCGTCGGCGACTTTTTTGTGCGGCGTAATCCGGCTGAGCGCTTCGAACAGCGCTTCGACGAGAGCGTGGACCGTCGGATTGTACGTGTTTACCGGCGCGGGAAAATGCGGATCGACGACGCTGCCCTCCCGCACTTTGATCTCGACGACGCGCGCCATGCCGTGGTTGATCGCGAGCGCCGGATCTACCAGAGCAATCAGACAGTACGCGCAGGCGGCCCGCACGACCGTGGGGCGTATGTTCGCCGGTCCTTTGGTCTGCGCGGCGGAGCCCGTGAAGTCGAAGAGCAGGCGATCGCCGGATTTTTCGACTTTCACGTGGATGCGCACCGGTTTGTCCAGCTCGATGCCGTCGCTGTCGACGAACCGCTCGCCCTCGCCGCGGCCGTCGGGCCACGAGGCGATCTCGCGCCTGACTTTCGATTCCGTCAAAGCGAACAGCGCCTCGTAAGAATCGAGCACGGTATCGCGGCCGTATCGTTCCATCAATTCCTGAAAGCGGCGCTCGCCCAGGCGGTCGGCGCCGACCTGTCCGCGCATGTCGCCGATCACCAGCTCGGGCGTGCGGCTGTTCGCGCCGATGATCTCTTCGATGTCGCGGCTGGGCTCGAAGCGCGCGGCGTATTTAATCGGCGGCAGATGCAACCCTTCCTGAAAAATCTCCCGCGCCTGGCTCCAGCAACTTCCCGGCACCGGGCCGCCGATGTCGCTCTTGTGCGCCATGTCGGCGGCAAAGCCGACCCATTCGCCGCGGAAAAAAATCGGCGTCAGCACCGCCATGTCCGGCGCGTGCGGACTGCCGCCCAAATACGGATGGTTGGTGATGAACGCATCGCCTTCATGGATTTCGGAAGGTTGGTATTGCTTGAGCACGCCCTGGGCGCAGGCGGGAAAAGCGCCCATGTGCAGCGGCAGCACGACGTGCTGCGCGACGACTTCGCCTTTGGTATTCAAGATCGCGCAGCTTGCGTCCTGAGATTCGCGGATGATGGTGGAGTAGCCGGTGCGGAAAAGGGAGTTCTGCATTTCCTGGACGATGCCGGCCAAGCGCGCTTGAATCACCTGAAGCGTAATTGGATCTACTGTCATCAAAACCAACCGGTGGTAAGGGCGACCGGCCGGTCGCCCCTACATTCGGGTTTAAACGTTCTTCGCTTTCACAATCAAATTTCTATAGTTGTCCACTGTCGCTTCCTGCTCCGGGTGGATTACCGTCGTGGTGTCGAGCTGCTCGATGACCGCCGGGCCGGCAATCTTGTGTCCCGGCTCCAGCAGGTCGCGGCGGTAAATTTGGCAAGTGAGCAGGCCCTGCTCTTTGCCGAAGAAAATTTTTCTCTCTCCCGTGCGCGCGGCCTCGACTTTTCCACCGGCCGCTTTTGCCGGTGAAAGCTTCGCCTCCGGCACAAGACCGGTCGAAACCAGCCGCAAGCTCACGAGCTCGACCGGCTCGGATTCCGCTTTGTGACCGTGGGCCTGCTCATGCTGCGCGTCGAAGCGCCGGCGGATCTCGTCCAGGTCCGCCGCTTTGAACGGCGGCATGAGCGAAGGCACGGTCAGCTCGTATCCCTGCCCGGCGTAACGCAAATCGAGAAACGCTTGCAGCGCGATCTCGTTATCGGCAAAGCCTTCGCCGCGGAGATCTTGTTTCGCCCTCTCGGTCAGTTGAGAGAAGAGACGGTTGATTTCATCCAAATCCAATTCTTTCAGCGGCGCGAGCTTCGAACGTACGTAGTCGTGTTTGACGTCGGCGAGCAGGAGGCCCAGGGCAGAAGTAACTCCGGGTGTCAGAGGGATGAGCAGCGTCGGAATGCCGAGGTCGAGGGCGATTCTTCCCGCGTGCATCGGGCCGCCGCCGCCGAAGGCGATCAGCGTGAAGTCGCGGATGTCGTAACCGCGCTGCGACGAGACCGCCTTGATCGCTTCTTCCATTTTAGCGTTGATGATT
>JBGQBP010000016.1:0-27194 GCA_041494945.1 Binatia bacterium
CTCGTCAACAACGCCGGCATCGCCCCGGCCGTGAGCTTCCTAGAAATGGAGGATAGTCTCTGGGAAGAAGTGATGCGCGTGAACCTGACCGGCACGTACTATTGCTGCAAAGTATTTCTGCCGGAAATGATCGCCGCGAAATGGGGACGGATCGTCAATATCGCCTCGACGGTTGCGAAGACTTCGTATCCGAACATTTCCGCTTACGCCAGCTCGAAGCACGCGGTGTTGGGACTCACCCGCTCGCTCGCCGTCGAGACGGCAAAATTCGGCGTCACGGTGAACGCCGTCTGTCCGGGATACGTCGATACCGGCCTCACGCAAACAAATGCTCTGCTGTTGGCTGAGAAAAGAGGCAAGCCGCTCGAAGACGCACTGAAGATGTTGAAGAGCGCTTCGCCGCAGAATCGGCTCATCGACCCCGACGAAGTGGCTTATCTCACCGTGATGTTGGCGTCCGAAGCGGCGAGAGGAATTAACGGACAGGCGATCAACATCGACGGCGGCGCGGTGATGGCGTGAAAGAGAAGGAGTAGTCATGGCTTATCGCAGTTTCATCTACGAAGTTGACGACGGGATCGCGACGGTGCGCTTGAACGACCCGGAGCGGCTGAATGCGCTCACGTTCGAGACCTACGGCGAGCTTGAAAAACTTTTTGCCGACGCCGCGCACGACGATGCGGTCAAAGTTCTCGTGCTCACCGGAACGGGCAAGGGTTTTTGTTCCGGCGGCAGCGTTCACGAAATCATCGGCAAGCTCATCGAGATGAAAGGCGACGAGCTGTACCGATTCACGCGCATGACCTGTAACGTCGTCAAGAACATGCGCAACTTGAAAAAGCCGATCGTCGCCGCCGTCAACGGCATCGCGGCCGGCGCCGGCGCGATGCTGATGCTGGCTTCCGACATCCGAATTTTTTCCGACAAAGCCAAAGCCGCTTTTCTCTTCGTCAAAGTCGGTCTGGCGGGCGCCGACATGGGCGCGCTTTATTTGCTGCCGCGCATCGTCGGCGCGGGCAAGGCGACCGAGCTGGTTTACTTCGGCGATGCGATCGACGCGCAAGAAGCCTATCGCATCGGTCTCGCTAACCGCGTCGTTCCGGGCGAAAAGCTGATCGAAGAAGCTTACGCCCTCGCCCGCCGGTTGAGAGACGGACCGTCCTACGCGCTCGGAGTGACCAAAGAGCTGCTCAACTTCGAAGCGGCGACAAACCTGGAGACAGCGCTGGAGATGGAAGCGATGGCCCAGGCGCGCTGCATGGAGACGCCGGATTTTCACGAAGGATACAGGGCGTTCGTCGAAAAGCGCCCGCTGAGATTCAACCAACCATGAGACTGCGGAGGTAAAAAGCCATGGGAAAAAACGTCTACGTCAGAAGTCTCGAGAAGAACGACCTCGCTTCGATCGTCAACATCGAGGAGCGCGTCACGGGGATCGGCCGGCGCGACTACTGGGAGAAACGGATCGAGATCTCCGAGGCGATCCGGCCTCACTGGGCGTCGCTCGTGGCCGAGCTCGACAACCACGTGGTCGGCTTTGTTTTTGGCCGCGCCGCAGAGCTCGAGTTCGGACTGCCGGGAACCGTGGCCTGGATCGAGATCATCGGCGTCGACCCCGCGTACCGCCGCCAGGGCATCGCGCGCGCGCTGTTGGATCGATTCACCTCGTCGGCGGAAGACCACGGCGTCAAAACGATTTTCACTCTCGTGAACAACGATCAACCGGAGATGAAGGACTTTTTTAACCGCCTCGGCTTCGCCCAGGGAAAGATGCAGCATTTCCAAAAGGAGACGGCCGGCTGACCTCCCGTGGTGAGCGAGGTCGAACCATTGTTTATGGACTGCTTTCTCGATCAAGAACAACTGCGGCTGCGTTCTCATGTTCGCTCGTGGGCGGAGAAAAATCTTCTCTCGCATGACGGCACCGGATTGGATATCGACACCGAAGCGCGCAGCCTCGTCGCCCGTCTCGGCCGTGACGGTTTCATGGCCTACGTCGCGCCGAAAGAATTCGGCGGCGCCCGCGAGCAGGTTCAAGCACGCGACCTTTGTGCGATCCGCGAGCAGTTGGCCTGGGGATCGGCTCTGGCGGACACCATGTTCGGAGTCCAGGCGCTCGGAAGTTACCCGATAGTCATTGCTGGCAGCGAAGAACAGAAGCGGCGTTATCTTCCGCCGCTGGCGCGCGGCGAGGCCATCGCCGCATTCGTCCTGACCGAGCCCAATGCCGGATCGGACGTTTCCTCCCTGGAGACGCGCGCGGTAAGAAACGGACGGGGCTATCGCTTGAACGGCGTGAAACATTTTATTTCCAACGCGGGGATCGCTCAAACCCACGTGGTCTTCGCATCGACCGATCCGGATAAAAAAGGTAAAGGCATCAGCGCCTTCATCGTCGAAGCCGGCGTTCCGGGATTTTTCCTCAAGGAAAAAACCAATCTGCTCTCGCCTCATCCGATCGGAGTTCTCGCATTCAAAGATTGCGCCGTTCCCGAGGGACAGCGACTGGGCGGCGAAGGAGAGGGATTGAAGATCGCGCTCCGCACGCTCGACACGCTGCGCTGCACGGTCGGGGCCGCCGCCGTCGGGCTGGCGCAAAGAGCGCTGGATGAATCCATTCGCTACAGCCAACACCGGCGGCAGTTCGGCCGCGCCCTCTGCGAGTTTCAGGCGACGCAGATCAAGCTCGCCGATATGGCGACGGAGCTGGAAGCCTCGCGGCTCCTGGTTTATCAAGCCGCCCGGGCGAGCGATCGCGGCCAAGAAGATCTTCCGCTCAAGTCCGCCATGGCCAAGCTCTTCGCGACCGAAGCAGCGCAGAAAATCGTCGATCAGGCGGTGCAGATTCACGGCGGCAACGGTGTCGTCGTGGGAAATACCGTGGAGCGGCTCTACCGCGACGTGCGCGCGCTCCGAATTTACGAAGGCACTTCGGAAATCCAAAAGCTCGTCATCGCGAGAAATCTACTCAAGAAGGAGCAGCCCCATGGATTTTGACCTCACCGAGGAGCAGGCGGCCGTGCGCGAGCTGGCGCGGGAATTTTCCGAGAAAGAGATCGCGCCGAAGGCGGCCGAGGACGACCGCGAGCACCGCTTCCGCCGCGATCTCGTCCTGAAGATGGGCGAGCTCGGATTTTTCGGCTGCACGCTGCCGGAAGATTGCGGCGGCAACAATCTGGGCTTTCTCGCTCTGGCGATTATCGCCGAGGAGATCTCGCGCGTGCACAGCGCGATCCGCGTCTACATCAACATGCAGACCGGACCGGCGACGACGATCGCCGATTTCGGCGCCGCGGAGCAAAAGAAGAAATGGATTCCGTCTCTGATCCGCGGCGAGACCATCGGCTGCTTCGCCATCACCGAGCCCGACGCCGGTTCGGACGTCGCGGCGATGCGCACGACCGCGGCCCGCAGCGGCAGCGGATATCTTCTCAATGGAACGAAAACGTGGATCTCCAACGCCCCGGTCGCCGACGCGGGGATCGTCTTCGCCTACACCGACCGGTTGCTCAAGCACAAAGGCATGTCGGCCTTTTACGTCGATCTCAACCAGCCGGGCGTCGCGCGCCGCACGCTGGAGAAAATGGGCGCGCACGCCTCCCCCACCGGCGAGCTGACTTTTGAAAACGTCGCGGTGCCGGCGGAAAACCTGATCGGACAAGAGGGCGAAGGCTTCAAGATCTGCATGACGCATTTGAATCACACGCGCCTCACCTGCGCCGCCGGCGCCGTGGGTCTGGCGCGCGCGGCGCGGGAAGCGGCGGTCGATTACGCGAACCAGCGCGAGCAGTTCGGGCAAAAGATCGGCCAGTTTCAGATGAACCAGGATCTGATCGCGCAGATGATCGTTCATGAAGAAGCGGCGCGCGTCCTCGTCTATCGCGCCGCGGCTCTGGCCGATCAGAGCCGGCCGCACAGCCTCGAGACCGCCATCGCCAAGTATGCCGCGGCCGAGGCCGCGGCCTTCAACGCCGACGCGGCGATGAAAATCCTCGGCGCCTACGGTTACTCAACCGAATTTCCCGTCGAGCGCTATTTACGCGACGCCAAGTCGTACCAGATCGTCGAGGGCTCGTCGAATATTTTAAAGCTCATCATCGCCCAGGACGCCCTCGGCTACAGGAGGGCCAACCGATGACCGCCGAATCGCCCGCTCTCGCCCGCGTCCCGCCGGACGAAGCCGAAAAAGAATCGCATGCGCAAAAACACGATTCCGCCCCGGAGACGATGGAGACGAAGCTGAAGGAGCTGGAGGAGCGCCGCGACAAAATCAGACAGGGCGGCGGGCCGAAGCTCCAGGAGAAGCAGCGCGCGCAGGGAAAGATGACCGCGCGCGAGCGCATCGACTATCTGCTCGATCCGGGAAGTTTCATCGAGTTCGACCTCTTCGCCCGTCACATCGGCGCCGACTACGGCCTGGACAAGGCCCTTGTGCCCGCCGACGGCGTCATCACCGGCCACGGCAAAATCGACGGCCGGGATGTCTTCGTCTACTCGGAAGATTTCACGGTCATCGCCGGCACGTACGGTGAGCGCCACGGAAAAAAAATCTGTAAGACCGTCGATCTCGCGCGCAAGATGGGCGCGCCGGTCATCGGCATCAACGACTCGGGCGGCGCGCGCGTCACCGAAGAGATGGGCTCGCTCAGCGAATACGGCCAGCTTTTTTTCCGCCACGTGCGCGCCTCGGGAGTCATCCCGCAGATCGCGCTCGTTATGGGCCCCGTGGCCGGCGGCCAGGCCTATTCGCCGGCGCTGATGGATTTTATCTTCATGGTCAAAAAGACGAGCTATATGTTCATCGCCGGCCCGCCGCTGGTGGAGGCCGTGGTCTTCGAGAAAACCACTAACGAACAATTGGGCGGGCCGTCGATCCACGCGCGCGTGAGCGGCGTGTCCGACCTCTCCGCCACCGACGACCGCGACTGTCTCGACCGGACCAAGGCGTTGTTGAGTTATCTGCCGTCGAACAACGGCGAAGCTCCGCCGATCCGCGCAAGCGGCGACGATCCGGAGCGGCGCGAAGAGGATCTCCTGACCCTAATTCCCGCGGACCAGAAAAAATCCTACGACATCCACGACGTGATCGCGCGCATCGTCGATCGCGAGAGCTTTTTCGAGATCAAAAAAGACTACGCGCCGAATCTCGTCGTCGGCTTCGCGCGCTTTCACGGGCGAACCGTCGGCATCGTGGCAAATAACCCAAAGCATCTCGCCGGCTGTCTCGACGTGAACGCTGCGGACAAGGGCTCGCGCTTCATCCGGTTCTGTGACGCCTTCAATATCCCGCTGGTGAGCTTGCAGGACATTCCCGGGTTTTTGATCGGCACCGCGATGGAGCGCCAGGGCATCATCCGCCACGGCGCCAAGATGCTCTACGCGTTTGCCGAGGCGACCGTGCCGAAGATCACCGTGGTCCTGCGCAAGGCCTATGCCGGCGGCTATCTCTCGATGTGCAGCAAAGATCTCGGCGCGGACTTCGTCTTCTCGCTGCCGACGGCCGAGGTCTGCCTGATGGGACCGGAAGGCGCGGTCAACATTCTTTTCCGCAAAGAGATCGCCGAGGCCAAAGATCCGGAAGCCGTGCGCGCGGCGCGGCTGAAAGAATTTTTCGACAAGTACGTAAATCCGTACTATTCGGCGGCCGAGCAGCACGTCGACGACATCATCGATCCGCGCGACATGCGGCCGCGGATCATCCGCGCGCTCGCGCTGTGCGCCGGCAAAACGGACGAGCCGCCGAGAAGGAAGCACGGCCTGATGCCGGTCTGAACGGTTCGTATGAGCACCGCCATGGATTCTCTGAAAGCCATCTCGCTGCAAACGGGCATCGTCTACGGACCCGTGTGCTCGCGGCGGCTCGGCCTTTCGCTGGGAATCAATCTCCTACCGGAAGACTACAAGCTCTGCTCGTTCAACTGCGTTTATTGCCAGTACGGCTGGACAGCGGAGCCGACGACCGACGCGACCCACGCGCTGAAAGATCTGCCGCGTCCCGACCAAGTGTCCGACGCGCTGGAGAAGGCGCTGAAGGCGATCGCGAGAAAACGGCAGAAGCTCGACGCAATCACTTTCTCCGGCAACGGCGAGCCCACGATGCATCCGGACTTTCCGGAGATCGTCGAGCGAGCGATCGGCTTGCGCGACAAATACCTGCCGCATCTCAAGCTCGCGGCGCTCTCCAACTCTTCCACCGTCACGCGGCCGGAGACCCGTGGGGCGCTGGACCGTCTCGACTTGAGAATCATGAAGCTCGACGCCGGCAGCGAAGAGATCATCCATCAGTTGAACGGGCCGGCGCCGCCCTTTTATTTAAAAGATATCGTTACCGGGCTGAAAGACCTGAAAGACGTGATCCTACAATCTTTGTTCGTCCAGGGCAGGATCACCAACGCCGATCCGGATTCGATCGCTCTGTGGATCGAGAGTCTCAGAGAAATCCATCCCGGTCTCGTTCAGGTCTACACGCTCGACCGGACGCCGGTGGACTCGCGCATCTCGAAGGTCAACCGGCCCACGCTGGAATGGATCGCGAGCCAGGTGCGCTGGCGCGCCGGCGTGAAGGCGGAAATTTACTGACCCGGTTTGTCTCCGTCAAGGAGATCCGCCCGGCCGGAGCGACCGGGCCCGGGCCTGGCCGAGCCTCCAGAAACTGAGAAATTCGGCCCGGCTTTTCCCAAAATTAGAAAAGCCCAACCTCCCGGCTCGGTCGATTTCTCACGGATGCACAGACGATGCGGCTCTACCCGCCTGTGGCATGGTTTGTGCTCGATTTTCCTTTAATCATTTATGTCTTCACCCAATCTCGTCAAAGTTTCTTATCTCGGTCTGGTGCGCAACGTCATCGGCTGCCGCGAGGAAGAGATCGAGATCGCGCCCGGCATCACCGTCGGCGAGCTACTCGCCCGGCTTATCGACCGGCACGGCGATCCATTTCGCGCCAGCGTTTTCAGGTCGGCCAAAGAACTCCGCGCGACTACTCTTATCTGCGTCAACGATTGCGATATCGCCCAACTGCAAGGCTTCGAAACCCGGCTTGAGCGCGGGGAGAATCTGAGCGTCGTGGTCGGCGTCTATCCCCCGGAAGGAGGCTAAGCGATGGCATCCCCCAGAGAAGATACGTGGGTTCACAGCGTTTGCGATATGTGTTTTGCGGCGTGCGGGATACTCGCGCACCGCGTGGACGGAGTGCTGGTGAAGATCGAGGGCGATCCGAATTGCCCGGCGAGCGGCGGCCATCTCTGCGCCAAAGGACAGGCAGGGCTGATCGGCCAGTACGATCCTTCCCGAGTCACGCGCCCTCTGCGCCGCATCAATCCGCAAAAAGGGATCGGCATCGATCCGCATTGGGAGGAGATCTCGTGGGAGACCGCGCTGTATATCCTGACCGACAAGCTGACCAAGGTGCGGGAAAAAGATCCGCGCGGCCTGGTGATCTCCACCTTCGACCAGATCGCGCTCTCTTATTTCATACGCCCGGTCTGGGCGGTGGCCTACGGCACGCCGAACGCGGACTGGGTCGGTTACTACTGCGGCAACTACCTCCACGCCTCCATGTATCTCACCAACGGCTCGTTTCACTCGGATTTCGATCTCGACTACTGCAATTACGCCATCCTCCTCGGCAACCAGCAGGGCTTTATGGCCGGGCTGAACGCGACGGTGATGGCGCGGAAGATGGCGGACGCGCGGCGGCGGGGAATGCGCGTCGTGGCGGTCGATCCGGTCGGGACCAACGCGGCGGCGAAGGCCGATGAGTGGGTGCCGATCCGTCCCGGCACGGACGGCGCGTTTATTCTGAGCATCATCCATGTGTTGTTGAATGAACTCGGCTGCTACGACCGCGAGTTCTTGAGCTGCCGCACCAATGGGTCTTACTTGGTCAAGGAGGATGGCAGCTACCTGAAAGAAGGTCGCGACGGCAAACCGTTGGCCTGGGACCAAAAGAGCGGGATGGCCGTGCCATTCGATGAAAACGGGATATCCCCCGCGCTTGAAGGTTGGTTTACGGCCGGCGGCGAGAGATGCCAGCCGGCATTTCAGGCATTAAAAGAACATGTCAAAGCCTACACGCCGGAGAAGGCCGCACCGATCACGACGGTGTCCGCGGCGACGATCCGGCGGATCGCGAAGGAGTTCGGCGAGGCCGCGCGGATCGGCTCCACCATCGTCATCGACGGCAAAGTGCTTCCCTATCGGCCGGTCGCTGTGAACATCTACCGCGGCGCGGGCGCGCACAAGCACGGCACGCACACGGCGCTGGCGGTACAGATCTTAAACATGATCGTCGGGGCCTACTACGTCCCCGGCGGACACCGGGGCCCGAATCTCGTCGGCCCGTCCGGGCGTTGGGGGCCGGGAGTCACGGCCGAGGGAATGATCACTCCGCCCTCCGCCATCGGTCACGGCGCAAAGTACTACGACTTCGAAGAGCGCGAGCCGGATGATCTGGGGCTGCACCAGCTCTTTCCCATCACCACCAACCGCAGTCCGATGTATCAACTGAACCTGCAAGATCCGAGCTTGTTCAAGCTTCCCTACACGCCGGAGATGCTGATCGTTTGCCGGCGCAATCTCATGATGAACAACGTGAATCCCGAGCTGGTCGCCGAATCGCTCAGGAAATTTCCATACATCGTGAGCTTCAGCACGCATCTCGACGAAGTCGCCGAATTTGCCGACCTCGTCCTGCCCGAGCAGTATTATCTGGAAAGGTTCGATCTCTTTCCCAACCGGCCAAGCCACACGATGAGCCCGGCCACGGGCCAGTTTTACTGGGGCTTGCGCCAGCCGGTGGTGGAGACGCAGGGAGAGGCCCGGCGCTGGATCGACGTGCTCTTTGAAGTCGCCGGCCGCATGGGATTTTTAAGCGACGTCTACAAATTGATGAACGTGAGCATGGGGCTCAAAGAGCCCTACAAACTCGATCCTGAAAAGCGCTACTCGATGGACGAGATCTACGACCGCTGGACCAAAACGCTGTTCGGCCCCGAGCGCGGGATCGAATGGTTCAAGCAAAACGGCTATCACAAAGTGCCGAGGGCCGTCGAAGAAAAGTATCCCGGTCCATTCATCCGGTCGCGTTTCCCCGTCTATTTTGAAAACATGCTGCGGGCCAAACAGTCGGTGAAGAGCGTCGCCGCCCGCATGGGACATGACTGGGACACCTCCGATTACCAGCCGGTGCCCGATTGGAAGCCTTGCCCCGCCTACGAAGACGGCAAAGGCTCCTACGATCTGTTCGTGGTAAATTTCAAGATTCCGTTTCACAGCCTCTCGATCACTACGCAGAATCCGTGGCTCAACGATCTGGCCGAGCACAATCCGTACGCGTACAAGATTCTGATCAACGCCGACACCGCCGCGCGAAAAAAGATCAAAGACGGCGAGACGATCTGGGTCGAGTCCGAAGCCGGGAAGGTCAAGGGCGAAGCCAAGCTCACCGAATGCATCCATCCCGAAGTCGTCGGCATCGCCGGCGTGTTCGGGAGTTGGGCCAGGGGAAAGCCGGTCGCCAAAGGCAAAGGCGTTCACTTCAACACGCTGCTGCCGCTCTCACTCGATCGCATCGATCCGGTTTCCGCGGGCGTGGATTCTTGCATCAGGGTAAAGGTGTCAAGGGCTGCTTGAGCGAAAAAAGGAGGAATAACGATGACAGCGCGCATCGATGAATTTCTGATCGGCGTCAAGCCCCAGCGCGAATGGGGCTGGCTGGTCATCACCTATCTGTTCCTCGGCGGCGCCGGCGCGGGGCTGTTTCTCATTTCGCTTTACATCGACCACGGCTGGGCCGGCGCACTGGGACTTGTCGTCGTGATATTGGGCACCGGGTTGCTCTTGCTCGACCTCGGGCGGCCGGAGCGTTTCTGGCGCGCGTTTTATCGTCCGCAGAGCTCGTGGATCAGCCGGGGCTGTTTCTTCATCACGCTGCTGGTCGCGCTCGGCGCGCTGCAAGTCGCGCTGCGCGTCTTCGAGATAGAGTTGTCCCCGGGCATCGCGACGGCCCTGAAACTCGTCTCCGCCGCAGCCGCAGTGCTCGTCATGATCTACACCGGCTTTGTTTTGTCTCCTTCCGCGGCCATTCCGTTTTGGAACTCGACTTTTTTCCCGATCATCTTCTTCGCCTACTCCCTGCTCGCCGGCATCGACATTCTCATACTCACCTCGCCGTTGCTCCCCGGTCCGGCTCTCGATCTCGGCTCGCTGGAGAGTTGGCAGAACTATCTCGCGCTCGGTTGTCTGATCTTCGTGCTGAGCCATCTCTCGGTGATGTCCGGCTCCGCAACGGCCGCGCGCGAGTCGATCCGGCTGCTGACGCGCGGGAAATGGGCGACTCTTTTCCTCGGAGGCGTGATCGGCCTGGGTCTGGTCGTGCCGCTGCTGCTTGGCTGGCCGTTTGCCGGCCGCTCCGAGATGCAGACAATTTTCGTGGTGACGGTCGTCATGGCGGTTTTGAGGCTCTTCGGCGACTATCTCTTCCGCTTCCTGGTCATTCGCGCGGGCATGTACGATCCGCTGCTCTAAAAAAGGAGTTGCACTATGACGCGCTACGGAATGGTCCTCGATCTCAATATGTGCATCGGCTGCAACGCCTGCACGATAGCCTGCAAGGCCGAACACGCCTCGCCTTCGGGAGTCTTCTTCGCCAAGGTGCTGGAGAAAGAAGTCGGCAAGTTTCCCGCGGCGCGGCGCGTCTTTCTCCCCGTGCTCTGCAACCACTGCGAGCAGCCGGCGTGCAGAGAGGTCTGTCCGACGGGCGCGACCTCCAAACGGGAAGACGGCGTGGTGTTGATCGACTACGATCTCTGCATCGGTTGCCGCTCCTGCATCGAGGCCTGTCCTTACGGCTCGCGGACGTTCTACGACGGCAACGGCGCCTATTTCCCCGGCCACACGACTCTCTTCGAGACCGCCAAGCAGAACATCCCCGAAGGCGTCGTGATGAAGTGCAACTTCTGCGTCGGCCGCGTCGATCAGGGGCTCGATCCCGCCTGCGTGCAGACCTGCCCGACCGAATGCCGCTTCTTCGGCGATCTCGACGATCCTCAAAGCGAGGTCTCGCAGCTCGTCGCGGCGAAAAAAGCGCGCCCGCTCCTGCCGGAGAAGGGGCTGAATCCCTCCGTCTTCTACATTGGAGGCTGAGGCCGTCAGGATGCTTCAGCTGGATGCTTGGTCGTGAAATCTTTCATTGCGACTGCCGCCGTCTATTTTCTCCTCGCGATCCCGCATCCGCTCGCCGCGGAGAAGATCACGATTCTCTATAGCAACGCCACTTTCACCGGCACGGCGCTCTTCGTGGCTAAGGACGCGGAGCTTTGCAAACAGAAAGGGATAGAGCTCGAGCTGGTGCTCGGCGGCGGCTCTGCGCCCACCGTGAGCGCCATCGTCGGCGGCCATGTTCAATTCATCCATGTCTCGGCTTCTTCCATCGTCAACGCCGCGTTGCAGGGCGCGCAGATCGTCATCGTCGCCAAAGTCATGGGGCCACCGCCCTACAAGCTTGTCGCGGGCAAGTCGATCAAGAGCGTTGCGGATCTCAAAGGTAAAAAGATCGCGGTCAACCGGTTCGGCGGCGCGCCCGACTTTCTGCTGCGCTACAGTTTGGTGAAGAACGGGCTGGAGGTCCCGAAAGAGGTTACGATACTCCAGACCGGCGATCCGACGGCGAGACTGGGGTCTCTCTTCAGTGGGGCGATGGACGCCGCGATGCTGCTCGTGCCTGAGGAAAAAGTGGCGGTGGAAAAAGGCTATCCCGTCATCATTGATTTTGCCGCGCTTGGGCTGCCGTACGTCAATATCGTGTTCGGCGCCAACAAAAGATTTCTCGAAGAGAGCCCCGCGTTGGTCAGGAGCTTCCTCGGCTGCTATTGGGACGGCGTCAGAAAAGCGAAAGAGGAGCCGGAAATCGCCAAAAGGGCTTTGGCCCATTGGACGCACGCGAACGATGCGTCCCTGCTCGACTATACCTATAAAACCTGGCGCGCCGACTATGCGCCGCAATCGCTTAAGGTCGAGAGCAGGGAACTCGAACTGATACTCGCCTCCGCGCCCAAGCCGGCAAGCCAAAGAGAGGCTCCGCAGCTGCTCGACATGCGTTATCTCCCGTAGTCTCCCCGGCGAGGTAAAAATGAATCTGCGCAGAGAGCTTCACCCGACTTACGGCGACTTACGAGAGTGGCTGGAAAGAGTGGAGAAGCTGGGAGAGCTCAAGCTCGTGCGCGGCGCGCACTGGGACCTGGAGATGGCGGGGCTTGCCGAGATCGTCTCGCGCGAGGCGAAAGGCGCGGCGCCGGCCATGCTCTTCGACGAGATCACGGGTTTTCCGCCGGGCCATCGCGCTCTGTTCGGCCAGCTCGATTCCGTTGGGCGTCTCGCGCTGACGCTCGGATTGTCGCTGGACCGGCCCGACAAGATTTCCTGCGTCAGGGCGTGCAGAGACAAACTCAGCAAGCTGGAACTGCTCCCTCCGCGCGTCGTTCCGCGCGGCAAGGTGCAGGAAAATCTGCTGGAGGGAGAGCGTATCGATCTATTCCAGTTCCCTTTGCCCAGGCACCACGAGCTGGACGGCGGCAGGTACTTCGGGACGGCGCACTGCGTCATCACACGCGATCCCGACACCGGCTGGGTCAACCTGGGAACTTACCGCTGCATGGCGTTCGGCAACGACTCGATCGGGCTTCACATGAGTCCCGGCAGGCACGGGCGCACCGCGCGGGACAAATACTTCGAGCGCGGGCAGCCGTTCAAAGTCGCTGTCGCGGTGGGCGCGGACCCGGCGCTTTTCCTGGCGAGCACGATGGCGGTGCCCGCCGGAGTTTCGGAATATGACTTTGCCGGTGGGCTGAAGGGGAGCCCAATCGAAGTTTTCGAAGGGCCTTACACCAAGCTGCCGATTCCGGCGCACGCTGAGATCGTCGTCGAAGGAGAGTGCTTGCCGGGGGAGACTCATGACGAAGGGCCGTTCGGCGAATGGGCGGGCTATTACGCCAACAACGGCTTGACGCCAGTGCGCGAGCCCGTGCTCCGCGTCAAATCTCTATGGCATCGCAGCAATCCCATTCTCACCTGCGCGCAGCCCGCGCGGCCTCCGGGGTACAATTTAGCTTTCTGTGTGTTCCGCTCGGCTATGATCTGGGATGAACTGGAAAAGGCCGGCGTTCCCGACGTGCGCGGGGTGTGGTGTCACGAGGCGGGATCGAGCAGGCTCTTCAACGTCGTCGCCATCAAGCAGCGCTATCCCGGCCACTCGCGCCAGGCCGGCATGATTGCTTCGCAGTGCGCCTCGGGCGTCTATATCGGCAGATATACCGTGGTCGTCGATGACGACATCGATGCGACCAACCTCGCGGATGTCATCTGGGCGATTTCCACGCGCGCGGATCCTGAGAAATCCATTGAGATTTTTCGGCGCGGCCGGAGCAGCTCCGCCGATCCCGCTGTTTCGCCGGACGACAAAGGGTCCGACAAAAATCCCGCAGCCGTGTTTACTTCCAAGGCGGTGATCGACGCTTGCTGGCCCTATGAGTGGAAGGAGCGCGCTTACCCCGTTGTCGAAGTCGGCCCCGAGCTGCGCGGCCGGCTGATGGCCAAGTGGAGGGAAGAGTTGGAGGGAGTGCTTTAGCAGCGATTCAAAGGGGGATGTGGATGCCAAACTCAACTCCGGCGGGAGAAACTAACAGCGGCAATCTGAAATTGGACGACGGCTCTCGTGTCGCGGTGATCGGAGGCGCGCCCGCCGGTTCTTTTTTCAGCTACTTCCTGCTGCAAACGGCGCAGAGGATAGGGTTGGATCTCCAGGTGGATATTTACGAGCCGAGGGATTTCTCCCTTGCCGCGCCTCAAGGCTGCAACATGTGCGGCGGAATCGTCTCGGAGTCGCTGGTGCAATCGCTGATGGTCGAAGGCATCGAGATGCCTCCTAACGTCGTCCAGCGGGGGATCGACTCTTACGTCCTGCACATGGAGGAGGGGAGCGTCCGCATCAATACTCCGCTGCACGAGAAAAGGATCGCGGCGGTCCATCGCGGCAATGGCCCGCGCGGGGCCAAGGAACACGAATGGCGTAGACAGAAAGAGTTTCCTCCGCAGGGTGCATGAGGACCCTTCCCTGGCTTTTAGGATCGTAGAGCAGATGTCGCACCGGATTCGCGAGCTGGATGCCGAGATCGCCAGGCTTAAGGGGGGCAATTAGTGGAAGGATCGTCGAGAGGAGATTGAACATGGATGCTCCGCGAAGATCGCTCTTAAGGTTCTTGCGTTGCCGGGCCAAGTTTCTTCTCTCCGTCGGCTTCGGAGTCTTTTCCCTTATGCCGACACTGTCCTTGGCTCGCGCGGCCGAGCTTCCCCTGGTCCGCATCGCCCACGGCGCCTTCAATGAGAAAGTGGAGGCGCTCTGGATCGGGGTCGAGCAGGGATTTTTTCGCAAGCACGGCGTCAACGTCGAGGTGATCAATATCCGCAGCGGCCCCCAGACCATCGCGGCTCTGGCCTCGGGCGAGATCCAGATCGCCTACACGATTCCCGGAACGGTTTTGAGCGCCGCCGCCGCGGGCATGGACGTCGCGTTCTTCGGCGGACTGGTCAACCGCGCCGACGGCGATTTCGTCGTTGCTCCGGCGATCCGGAGCGCTGAAGATCTCAAAGGCAAACGGGTCGGCGTTCAAAGCATCGGCGGCGGCGTGTGGTCTCTGGCCATGCTGGCCCTGGAGCATTTGGGGCTGGAGCCGATCAGAGACAAAATCCTCATGATGGTCCTGGGTGACCAGTCTGTTTTGACACAGGCGATGTCGGTCGGCGCCGTCGACGCGGCCTACCTGGGCTACACGTTCAGCACGCTGCTCAAGGAAAAAGGCTTCCGCGTTCTCTTAGACATAGGGAAAGCGCCGATCCCTTATCAGGGCCTCGCGCTGGCCGCGCGGCGTTCGTATCTCCGGGAAAATCCGCTGATCGTCGATGCGGTTCTTCGAGGCGCGCTTGAGTCCATCGCCTTTATCCAACAGCCGGCCCGCCGAGACGTGGTGCTCAAATCTTTGTCTAAAAATCTGAGACTGAAAAGCGCGCAGGAGGCCGAGAACGGATACGAAGTCTTGCAGTGGCTCTACAGCCTCGACATTCGGCCCAGCTTGAAGGGCATCCAGAACATGCAGCGCCTCCTCGCCGTGACGAATCCGAAAGTGATGGGGATCAAGGCCGAAGAGGTCATCGATGACACGCCGGTGCAGCGCGTCGAGAAAACCAGCTTCTATCGGGAGCTGGTTTCGGTGGTGAAAAAATGAACACATATTATGCAAAGCCGTTTCTGTACGCGATCGCGGCTCTGGTCGCCGGCGCGATGATCTTTGTCTCTCGCGGGGCCTTCGGCGCGGAGAAGCTGGTCGGCATCTTTTCCGCCCGCGTGATGTCGCAATCGCTGCCCTGGATCGCGCAGGAGGCTGGGCTGTTCCAGAAGCACAACCTGGATTTCCAGCTCGTTCACATCGCCTCGTCGGGGATGGTAACCGCCGCCATACTCGGCGGCGACGCCGAAGTTGCGCTGTTAGGCGGCGTCGGGATCGTTCGCGCCTACGTGCAAGGGGCCACGGATCTCGTGTTTATCGCCGGGGTGAAAAATGTGATGACGCAGAGCATCGTGGCGATTCCGGAGATCAAACGGCCGGAGGATCTCAAAGGCAAGAAGATCGGCGTCAGCCGCGTCGGAGGGAACACCCACTACTTCGCGATCCAGGCGCTCCGGCGCTTCGGCGTAGATGCTACGAAGGAGGTAACCTTCATCCAGACCGGCGGAGAGCTTGAGATGCTCGCCGCCCTCCTCAAGGGCGGGATTCATGCCGCCTCGATGACTCCGCCGGCGGACGCCCAGGCGGTCGCGGCGGGCGCTCACCGTCTGGTCTACGGCCCAGACCTCCGCATTCCCTACGCCGCCACGATCTTTGCCACGCGCCGTTCCGTGATCGCGAAGCGCCCTCAGGTGGTAGCCGAGTTTGTGAGAGCGATGGCCGAGGCGGCGAACATCCTGCACACCGACAGGGAGTTCGCCTACAAGGTTTTGGGAAAGCATCTGCGCGTCGACGACCGCAAGGTACTCGACGGCTCCTATAACGTCGAGATCACAGCGCTGGAGCGGAGACTGGACATCAAGCTGGAGGGGTTGCAGGCCACTCTCGACGAAATTGCGCCGATCGATCCGCGCGCGAAGAAGGTTACGCCGCAAGAGCTGGTCGACCGCCGCTATCTCGACGAGATGGAGAAGAGCGGCTTTTTCAACAAGCTCTGGGCGGCCAAGCCTTGAAGAGGACGCGGCGATGATCGTGAACGTCCGCCTGTTCGGCATACTCGGCATCTTGGCCAACCAACGTCTGGTTGCTTTTGAGATGGAAAGCGGTGCGACTGTGGGCGACGTGCTCGCGGAGCTGGAGAAACGCTTCGGGAGAGAATTCGTCGATCGGATTTTCAGGGTTCCGGGCGAGATGCATTCTTACTGTCAGGTCTTTGTCAACGACGCGCAGGTGAATGGTTTGGAGACGAAGTTGAAAAGCAACGGCTCCCCGGCGGAAGTGGGAATTATACTTCTAATGGCTTCCGAGGGGGGGTAGAGAAGGAGAGGGAATCATGGAGGTTGTCTCGGAAGTAACTCCTACGTGCGGAGCGCGCGACGACGTTTGGATCCCGTCCACCTGCGGTTTGTGCTACGGCACCTGCTCGATCCTCGCCCATCGAGTGGATGAAGTCCTGATTAAGCTCGAGGGGAATCCTGACAGCGCGGTCGGCAAAGGACGGCTCTGCGGCAAGGGCGTGAGCGGCCTCATGACGCATTACGATCCCAACCGGGTGCGCGTCCCGCTGCGCCGCACCAACCCGGTGAAAGGGATCGGGATCGATCCCGGCTGGAAAGAGATTTCGTGGGACGAGGCTCTGGACGAAGTCGCCGAGCGGCTGCGCAAGCTGCGCGCCGAAGATCCACGCAAGCTCTTCATTCAGCGCACCACGACTGTCACCTCCAGCCGTACGCCGATGCAGGTTTTCGCCGGGGCTTTCGGCACGCCCAACCGCTCTTCGGCCGGCGGCGGCCTCCACTGCGGCAACGGCGCGCATCTGATCAGCGGCATAATGCACGCCTCGTGGTCGGTAGTGCCGGATTTCCAGTACTGCAATTACGCTGTCTACTTCGGCGCTTCCAAAGGCCACGGCGCAGGCCACGCCTCCTGCTCGAACATGGGCATGGCGGCGGATGCGCGCGCTCGCGGGATGAAGATGGTCGTCGTCGATCCGATGTGCAACTTCGCGGCGGCGAAGGCGACCGAGTGGGTGCCGCTTCGCGTGGGGACGGATGCCGCCCTGGCGCTCGCAATGTGCAACGTTATGGTCAACGAGCTCGGCATCTTCGACGCGCCTTATCTTAGGGCCAAGACCAACGCGGCTTATCTCATCGGTCCCGACAAGCTCTACATGCGCGATGTCGCAAGCGGCAAGCCGCTGGTTTGGGATTCGAGCGTGAATGAAGCGCGGGCTTACGATGCGGCGAAGCCCGATGACATGGCGCTTGAGGGAGACTTCACGGTGAACGGCGTCTCCTGCCGGCCGGCGTTTCAACTCTTAAAAACGCACCTCGCCAGGTTCACCCCCGAGTGGGCCGAGCCGATCACGACCATTCCGGCGAAAGACATCCGGCGGCTCGGCACTGAGTTCGGCCACGAGGCGCGCGTCGGGAGCACGATCGTAATAGAAGGCGTGACCGTTCCCTACAGACCGGTCGCGGCGATCGCCTTCCGCGGATCGCAGGGACACATGAACTCGGTCTACAACTTTCTCGCCGTCGATCTTCTGAACCAGCTCGTAGGCTCGGCCGACATGGCGGGAGGATGCCTCGGCTTCAATCCGGCGAGCCACGGCCACCCGGAGACGGGCCGTCCGCGCTACATTCCCAAGCCCGGTCCCGACGGCCTGATGGTCACCGGCAGTTGGATGGCGCACCACGTTCCCTATCCGATTCGCGAGCCACGCCTGCCGGAAGAGCTCGGCATGCAGGATCTGTTCGTTCTCTGCCAGACCTCGCCGTTTTCGGATTCCGCGGACCGCGAGGAGATGTGGAAAAAGTTCGAGCTTCCCTACCGGCCGGAGATTCTGCTCAACTATGGGACCAACCTGCTGATGAGCATCGCCAACAGAGAGACGGTGGCGAAATCCCTCACGCAATTCAAATTCATCGTCTCCTTTGACCTGTTTCTGACCGAGTCGTCGGAGTTCGCCGACATCGTGCTGCCGGATTGCGATTATCTGGAATCGGTCGATTCGCGGCCCAACTTCCCCTTCATCTTCAGCCTGCCGGGAGGAATGGGCGAGTGGTGCTGGCCGATCAAACAGCCGACCGTCAAACCGGAGGGGGAGCAGCGCCGCTCAAGCGAAGTGCTGATCGAGCTGGCCGACCGGATCGGCATGCGGGAAGACTTAAACGCCGCCTACAATGCGATCCTCAAGCTCGAGGGGCCGTTCCGCCTGCAATCGGACCGGAAATATTCCTACGAGGAGGTTTGCGACGCCGAGCTGAAGACGAACTTCGGCGCCGAGCGCGGGCTTGAGTGGTTCAAGAATAACGGCCTCATCAAATGGCCCAAGAAGCCGGAAGAGGTTTACTGGCGCCACTTCGTAGACGTGCGCGTGCCGATCTACTGGGAGTTTCTACCGCAGCTCGGAGAAAAAATCGCCGCCCTCGCCGAGCCGCGCGGGCTGAAAATTCCGCGCCACTACTACGAGCCGCTGCCGGATTGGATTCCTTGCCCGGCGCACGACGACCCCGGATCCGACCGCGATCTTTTCGCCTTCTACTATCGCGATATCATTCACACCAACAGCTTCACGATGGAGAATCCCTGGCTCGACGAAGCGGCGCGGCTCGATCCCTTCTCCTACACGATTGCCATGAACGCCGAGACCGGGCGGCGCAAGGGGATCGAAGACGGCGACGAGGTTTGGATCGAGAGCCGCGCGGGCCGCCGGGTCAAAGGAATCGTCCACCTGACCGAGGCGGTTCATCCCGAGGGGCTCGGCATCGCGGCCTGCGCCGGCCACTGGGGCGACGGCATGCCGATCGCCAAGGGCAAGGGAGTTTTTTTCAACGACCTCCTTGAGCTCGACTTCGATCATGTAAGCCCGGTGAATCTCAACCTGGATCTGTGCGTGAAGGTCAAGGTGACCAGGGCGAAAGGAGCGCGCCGATGAGATGGGGAATGGCGATCGATCTCAAGCGGTGCATCGGCTGCTACGGCTGCCAGCTCTCGTGCAAGGCGGAACACGGCACCCCGCCGGGAGTTTTCTTCGCGCGGGTGCTCAAGCAGGAGGAAGGGCGCTACCCGACGGTGCGCCAGCTCTTCCTTCCGGTGCTCTGTTTTCACTGCGACGATCCGCCCTGCGTGGACGTCTGTCCGACCGAGGCGAGTTTTAAATGGCCCGACGGCGTCGTGGACATCGACGCCGAGAAGTGCGTTGGCTGCCGCGCCTGCATGATGGCGTGTCCTTACACCCAGCGGTACTATCACGACGAGGAGCAGTTTTACTTTCCCGGCAACGGCCCAACGCCCTATGAGCGCGCCCGATCCCAGCGGCATGAGGCCGGCGTGGTGATGAAGTGCAACTTCTGCCGCGACCGGGTGCGCGCAGGGAAACAGCCCGCCTGCGTCGCCAACTGTCCCGCGATCGCCCGTTATTTCGGCGATCTCGACGATCCGACGAGCGAGGTCTCGCGTCTCATCAAAGATCGCGGCGGCTACACGCTCCACCCGGAGCTGGGCACCGGCCCGGCGGTTTACTATCTCCCGCCGTGAGGCGCGGCGGGCACAGCCGGACAAACAGGAGAAAATTATGTCAGTCACCAGCGGACGTTATGAACAGCTTATACAGGATCTCCGCGCGGAGGTGAGGCCGCAGCGCGAGTGGATCGAGCGGCAGGGTCTGTTGCTCATCGTCGGCCATTTTCTCTCCGGCGTCGCGGCCGGCACGTGGCTCTTCTCGCTCGTCTTCCACTTCCCGGCCGGTCTCGCGGTCGCTTACGCTATCGCGGCGCTGAGCGCCGCCGCCCACCTGGGCTTTCTCGGACGCCCGGCGCGCTTCTGGAAGATGTGGCATGCGCGCAGCTCGTGGATCGCCAGAGGATTTGTCGGACTCACGCTGTTCCTGGGCGGCGGCGTGCTTTATCTTATCCCGATCTTTCTTTCAGCCTCACCGTGGCAGAGCGGCTCCCTGATCGCGCAGGCGGGATATTTTCTCGCTCTTGCGGGGATGATCCTCCTGCTCTTCTACAAAGGATTCGTCTATTCTTCATCCAAGGGCGTTCCGTTCTGGACGTCGCCGATTCTTCCCGCGCTCTATCTTGCGTATGCGCTACGCGGCGGCGTGGCGGCGCTGCTGGTGATTTGTTCGTTTAACGGTATCAACCTCGACTCCTCCGCGCTCGGCCTCCTGGAGCTATGGATCGGGATCAGCGCGGCGGTGATGATTCTCTTCTACCTGGGCGTGATGTCGGGTTCGAGTCCCATCGAGCAGTACTCCGTGAGAGAACTGCTGCGCGGGCGCGCCGCTGTGTCATTCTACGTCGGAACTCTTCTCGTCGGTCTGGGCGTTCCGATCGGGATCGGCCTCACGGGCCTGGGGGCGCCTCTCTCTCTGGGAGCCGTGGCCCTGGTAGGGTTGGCCTCGGTGATCGGCGACTTCTTCGTCAAGTACAGCATCGCCAAGGCCGGTATCTACCGCTCGCTTACCTCCTCGCCCCACTGGCGTGACAAATCTGCCGCAGTGGCAGGCGTGCCCCCTCTGTCCGTGAAACCGTAAAGGAGTCCCAACGTGATGCGCGGAGAAAAATGGCTGCTCGCAGCGGGGCACTATCATCTATTCCACATTATCTCACCGCTGGTGGCCCGCGCGCGCGGCTACTTCAAAGATGAAGCGGCGGGCGACTGCGAGTTTCTCTTCGCCGGCAGCGATGCCAAAACAATAGAAGGAATGCGGGAGGGGCGCTACCACATCGGTCTCGATCCCAAGCCCTATCTCGTCTGCGAAGCCAAGTGCGGCGGCGCGGATCTCTTCATTGTCGGCGGTTGGCTCAATAGCGCGGCCTACGGTTTTGTCGCGGCGAAGGGCAGGGGCATCGAGACATTTAAAGATCTGGACGGAAAGAAAGTTTCGGCGAGAGAGCCGGACGGGATCGACGCCCGCTTTGTGCGCCAGCTCTTCCGTAGAGAGGGGCTGGACGCGGACCGGATGGTCGAGTGGGTCATCAACGGCGCTCGCTCGCGCCGCATCCAGCAGCCGCTGCTCGACTCCGGCGAGATCGACGCGGCGATGATTATCCTGAAGGACGTTCCGGGCATGATCGCCGACGGCTATCCGGTGCTCGCCGATCTCGGCAAAATCTATCCTCAGGGCTACGCGGTCAGGATCACAGCCGCCAGGGGCGATATCGTCCGCGAAGAGCCCGAGCGCGTCATAGGCCTGCTGCGCGCGCTGATTCGCGGCTACCGGTTCATGAATCAAAACTATGACGCGACGATGAAGATCGTCTTGCAGTCCGGTTACGATCTCGATAAAGACATGGATCAGTCCCTGTGGCAGGGAAAGTATCACATGTTCGAGCGGATTCCGCAGGACGGCGAAGTGAGCGAAGCCGGACTGAATCAAGTCATCCAAGAGGAGCAGGCGGTGGAAAAGCTTCCCCCTTCTTTCAGCGCGCAGGAAATTCTCCTCGATCGGTTCGTCAAAGAAGCGGCCGCCTCGGTCGATCGACGTTTCGGCCCCGGCTGCGAATAACCGTCAGGCTGCTGAAAAAGACTCAAACGTTTACGCCCTCTTGCTCCCCGTTCGTCTCTCAAGTAAATAAAACCAATCAACCAATCAGGAGGGTGTAAGAAGATGCCAAGACCAAGAACCATCGAATGGCCGGACAAGGCCAAGATCTGCGTGACCTTTATTGTGCCGTGGGAGGTGTGGCCGGAGAACTTTGCGACTCACAAGTCTCTCCAGCGTCACTCGAGCCATACCATTCCGCCGCCGAACGCGGTTTACAAGCAGAACCTGGCCGCCGTCACCGAGCGCGAATACGGCGACCGCTGTGGGATCTGGCGGCTGATCGATCTGTTCGATCGCTACAAGTTGAAAGTCACGTTCCTGATGAACGGCCTCAAGGTCGAGCAGTTCCCGAACGAGGTGAGGGAGTTTCAGGCTATGGGCCATGAGTTTTCCTCCGAAGGCTACGAGCATGAATATTCCTTCATGTACACCAAAGAGCAGGAGCGGGAGTCGATTCAGAAAACGGTCGCTGCGTTCCAAAAAGTCCTAGGACAGAAGCCGACCGGCTATCTCTCTCCCGGCCACGCCTCGACCGACAACACGCCGGAGCTGGTCGCCGAGGCGGGCTTTGTCTGGTGGGCTGACCCGCTGAACAGCGACAATCCCTACACGATCGAGGTTCGCGGGAAAAAGATCGCCGTCGTCCCATACAATGTCCCCGGCTGCAACGACTACTCGACCTACGGAACCGGACGAACGCCGAGAGATCTCTTGCAGATCATGAAGGACCAGTTCGACTACCTGTACTGGGAAGGCGAGCAGGGCGCTCCCAAATTCTTCGCTTTCAACCTGCATCCCTTTGTCTCCGGCATTCCGTACAGGACCAAGATCATCGAAGAGTTCATCCGCTACGCGCAGGGCTTCTCCAAAGTCTGGTTCGCCCGCCGCATCGAGATCGCGAACTGGTGGCTGGAAAGAGGATATTGATCGCGCAACCCGGCGCTCATTGCAAAACTTCGCGAACAATCAAATCCGCAAGCGGACCGATATCGTCAGGTTTGTAACTAGGGTGGCCGTTGGATTTCTCGCGCTCGACCACGGCAAGCGGCGCGCCATTCGTTTTCTCACGTCCTCTTCCATTACCGTTGGCGCCGCGCACTTCGATTCGCGCGCCGGGCTCGGCATTGAAACCCTCGACCAGCACGATATCGACATCCGCAAGATCGCCGCGAACGGCGTCGATGCCGGCGCCTTCATTGAGATCGCGAAAGACGATCTGCTCATCCGAAGAAACCAGAGCGACCGCGGCGGCGCCGGCCTCGCGGTGGCGCTGCGAGTCTTTGCCTTCGCCATCGAAGACGAGCGGGTCCGGCCCGTGATGATGTTTCACCGTACCGACACGGTAGCCACGCGCCGTAAGCTCGGGAATGAGTTTTTCGATCAGCGTGGTCTTGCCGCTGTTCGACGGGCCGCCGATGAAAAGCATTTTCGGCCGCCCGTTCATCGCCCGCTCTCCTCGAACGGGAAGATAACTTCCCTGGGCGCAGGGGATGCAGAGGATTTGCCCGTCTCTTCTCACCTCGCGCTGAAAATTAATTCCTTCGCCGCACTTGCCGCAGGATACCCGCTCGCCGCGGCTCCCCGGCCTCTCGATCGGCGGGATTTGAATTTCCACGGGCCGAAAGGAAAACAGCTCGGCTTCAGGCATGACGATGTAAGCCTGTCTTTCGGCCGCGTGACGGTTGGGAGCGCCGCCGGCATAAGAAGCGGCGAGAGATCGCGCCTCGTCCCTGGCAAGCACCCGAACCGCCGCTTGCGTTTCCTGATTGACGAACGTCGCGGCCATCTTGCCGTAGTCGAGAAATTTTAGGCTGCGCTTTCCCAGCGAGCAGCCGGTCACCGCCTGGATCGCGTCGGTCGCGCAGCGGTCGATCTCCACGTAGACCACGAGCTTCTTCGATGCCCTCGGCTCGTCGATGCCGACCTCGCGGCAGCCCGCCATCGCCATGCGCACGCCCAGCACTTGGCCCGCGCAGAGGTGGCCGTGAATCGAAGCGGATTCTTTCAGTAGTTCGTCAAAAGAGCGCATGGTTCTAACCTGAGCGCGCGCCCGGCAGCTCGCGCGCGGCGCGCAAAGACATTTCTCGGACACGGTAAAGCTCCGCGCATTGGCCGCAGAGGCCGCGCTCGGGACGCCATTGAGGAAAATCGGCGGTGATGCGCGCGATCATCGCTTCGGGCAGGCGCTCGGGCGCCGGCTCAAAATCGAACGTGGGAAAGCCGCAGAGGGCGCATCGGCTTCCCGGCGAAACCGTCGCCGAGGAATCGCGCGCGCCGTTCCTCGGATCGCGGGCGAAAGCGACCAGGTCGGCGTGCGTGTGGGACTCGCGGTCGAAAAAACGGCCGAACAAATTTTCCGTCCGCTCGCCGAGCATCGGAAACTCGCGCGCAAAATCATTCAGGCGGTCGGCGCGGAGCGCCGGCTCGGCCCAGCCGCGGCGCGTCATCCGGCCGTCGATCGTCGTATCCCACAAAACTCGATAACGATTTTTCAGCAGCGCGTCGTGGGTGGGACCGCCTTCGGCCGGCGGAAGCGCCGGCTCGTAGCCAAAGCCGGGATCGATCATGTCGGCGATGTGAAGCATCTCGTGGCGGAGAAACGTCAGCAGGCTCGCGGCGTCGAGGAGCGACGCGGGTTGCAGCAGAATGCACGCGGTCGGTTTTTCTTTTTGTCCGGCGGCGGCTTCGGGCGTCACGAACAGCTCCGCTCCTTCCGCTTTCTTCTCGGGAGCGCCGGCCACCAGACAGTGGCCGACTTTCGACAACACCAGCGGCTCTTCGCCGACCGCCCGCTCGATCGGATCGGCCAAGCCCAGACGGGCGAACCATTGCGTGTCGAGATTCTGAAACGCGCGCTCGCGCTTCTCCGGATCGCCGATTCCGTAGAGCCGGCTGCGCTCGCGGTGGTAAACGCGCTCCTCTGACCTTTCGCGCACGGCAAAAAACACCGCGGACTCGACGAAGCCGGGCTCGTACCGCACAAAGTTTTCCGTGATCGCGTTCATTCCGTTTCGTCCAGCTCCGACACGCCGGGCATCGCCGGGCACTCGCCGCTGCCGCAGGCCATCGGCACGCGCTCGTCATCGGCCGGCCGGAGCGTGAGGTTTTCCGGCCCCAACCGAACGCTGAATCGCGCGCACTCGAGGACGATGAATCCGTAGCCCACGCCGCCCAGGAATCCGTACAGGCCGCCGGCATCCTCGCGGACGAGCTTCTTGGCGAACGCGGGCAAGAAGCGGGCAAGATGGTCGCGCAAAAACAGCCGCTCCGCTTTACGCGTTTCTTCCAACATGGAGTCGTCGCCGTGCTCCAATGCATAGGCCTCTTTGAGCGCCAGAAAGCAGAGAAATTCGCACTCGCAACTGACGTGATCGGCGCGCTCGTGTTGCCGACCGTTCAAGGCGAGACCGAAAGCGTTGTAGAAGCCCATCAAGTCTCCCATCTCCTGCGGCTGCTGAAATAGCGCTTCGGCGCCGTACTCGGTCTCATACGGCGGCACGGCGCCGCGCGCGGAGTGGCCGAAGAGCCGGCGGTATGATTCGACCAGATCATCTAGTGGGCTTGCGTCTGCTGCGACAAGCGTTTTCACCGCCGCGCCAAGACCGGCGTCGCCGCCCGCATCGAGCAAAGCAGCAGCTTCGGCCAGCGCAGCCACGGCTTCCTGCGTAGTGAGACGCGCCTTCGTCTCCTTCTCCGGCGGCCGAAACCCCAGCGCCAGCGCGCTATATAAGGTAGCGCGGCAGAGGGCGATATCGATGTCGGCGGCTTGCGCTGTCGCTGCTAAAGTATCAGTTTCCATCTGCGTTCCTATTGCCTAATGCCTGTTGCCTTCTCATATCGAATTCGCATGCACGGCCGGCCGCACGTGAAGCGGCTCTTCGACGGTCGTGCGAAAAATTTCCTTCCCGTCCTGGCCGTAGGCGATCACGGTGTCGTTGTAGAGCGTGATCTTTCTGCCTCTCAGCGTCGCTTCGTAGACCTTCGGCCCTTCCTTGATCTCGTAGCGGAAGATGATCCGGTTGGAGCGGCGGAAGAGCTGCAGCACGTCGAGCAGCTCGCGGTCCGGATAAGCGTAGCGCTCGATCGCCTCATCCACGCCGGGGCCGAACATCTGTCTCAGATAATCGCGCGGCACCCAGCGTGGCGGAATGTAGTAGCCGTTGGGCTCGGTGCCGAATTGCGGATAGAGCGGCAGCGCGACCTTCGCGACGTGGACCATGTAATAGATCGGATTGTAGCGGTCCTCGGTCCAGGCGCCGTCGCGGTTCATCTTCACCAGCCCCTGCATGCGGATCTGGCCGATGCAGGCCGCCATGCAGCGCGTTTCCATCGGCTGGCCGTCGCTCAGCGGGTCTTTGCCCTCGACGCGTGGGTAGCAGCCGACGCACTTCTCCGAGACGCGCGTGTTGCCGCGGTACATCGTCTTTTTATACGGACAAGCCTCGACGCACTTGCGGTAGCCGCGGCATTGCTCCTGATCGATCAATACGATGCCGTCTTCAGGCCGCTTGTAAATCGCCTTGCGCGGGCAGGCCGCGAGACAGGCGGGATACGAGCAGTGATTGCAGATGCGCGCGAGATAAAAAAACCAGGTTTTGTGCTCGGGCAGGGCGACTCCTTCCTTGTCGAGCTCGCCGCGCACGCCTTTTTTTCCGACGGGATTGTCTTCGTAAATGTTGGGCGAGTTCCACTCTTCGTCGCTGGGTAGATAGCCGAGGATGCGCGCGCTGTCGGGCGTGAGCATCTTTTGCGCCTCGAAGACCGTCATGCCGTCGAATTTACCGTACGGTTTTTTCGGATCGTTGCCGGGTTTGTCCGACCAGTTCTGCGCGCCCGGATTCGCCTTTTCCAGGAGCTCGAGAATTTTCATGTCCCAGGATTGCGGATAGCCGCCGTAAGGCTTGGTCTCGACGTTGGCCCACCACATGTGCTCCTGGCCTTTGTTGAAGGTCCAGGTGGACTTGCAGGCCATGGTGCAGCTCTGGCAGGCGATGCAGCGGTTGATGTTGAAGACGAAAGCGAACTGGCGCTTGGGAAACGCCGCCTCATACGGGTAGTTCATCTCCCGCCCGATCTGCCAGTTGTGAACGTTTGCCATCGCTATCGCTCCCTTCCCTTTGAATCGGCTGACGGCTGATCGCTGACCGCTATTCTAATCCGGCCCCACGCGTCGATGCATTCATCGACGATTGCTTGAATCGCCGCTTCGCCGAGCGCCTGGTACGCGCCGTGAGCGCCGCCGTAAAACGGATTCTTGAAGAGGCCGAGGATTTCCCGCCTGTCGTGTCCCATGCGCGCGAATTCTTCGGCGAAGACGTAGGCCATTTCCGTCGTCGCCTCGGCGTCGGCGGATAGCATCA
>JBGQBP010000017.1:0-25622 GCA_041494945.1 Binatia bacterium
CAAAGCGCGCCACGCGCCGGGATCGGAGTAGATGAGTTTCTTGGTCCGGAGATAGTTGCGCGAGCCGCCGCCCTCGATGATATACGACGCCAGAGTAAAAGGCGCGCCTGAGAATCCGATGAGAGGAACCTTGCCGTTTAACGCGGCGCGGCTCTTGCGGACGGTCTCCATGACGAAGGATAAGGCTTCTTCGGGTTCGAATTCCTGAAGCTGTTCCACGTCGGTCCGACTGCGAATCTGAGCATCGATGACCGGGCCGTCGTCTTTGGAATACTTGAGCCCCAGTCCCATCGGCTCGAGGATGAGCAGGATGTCGGCGAAAAGAATTGCGGCATCGACGCCCAACCGTTCGACTGGCGTAACCGTGATCTCTGTGGCCAAATCCGGCCGCTTGCACAGATCGAGAAAGGAAAACTCGCTTCTGAGCTTGCGATACTCCGGCATGTAGCGTCCGGCCTGGCGCATCAGCCACACGGGCGTGTAGGGAGTCTTCTGCCGGCGGCAGGCGGCGAGAAAGGGGTGAGTCGGATTGGCCATGTCGGTTACTTCAGCGTGTAACTGTAAGGTGGACTGTCGTGGAAATCAAATTGAGACCCAAATCAGCCCCTATCAGCGGAAATCGGGCCGGTGCAAGCCGCTTCTCGAAATCCGAGTCGCTCCCGAAGTGCGACGATAGTTTTTGCCCCGTGAACGAAGCGACATGTTGCGAAGTTGCGCAATTGCGCAAGTAGCACCCGGAGGAGAGTCGAGGCCCGGTATTCGGAAAGAAGTGATCCGAGGGAAAAAAGTAGAGGGTCCGCCTGACCACTGATCGGTCTTAGAGATCCAAAGCCAAACGGACAGCTTGCTTGATTTTCTCTAGAGTTTCGCTGGGAAGCGAACCGAGTTTTCTCTGCAATCGAACAGAGGGAATGGAGCCGATACCTTGAACATTGGCGACCGATGTTTCTCTCAAGAACCTGAGATTGCCAAGTTCGATTTCGTAACTGCTACCGCGATCTTGTGTGGTAAGCGGGAGGTAAGTCACAAGCGCGCGCGGCGCTTGCGGATCATCTCGCGAAAGAATAACGACGGGACGGGTCTTTGCGGCGAGACCCAAGTCTGCGAGCCATACCTCACCCGGTTTTGCGGCCATCGATGATGTCAAGAACTTCCTGCTCGACCTTGCGCGAACGGACCAGGTCAAGCGCGTCGTGGTCGGCGAGTTCAATGATTTCGGCCACGAGTTGCTGAACCTTCTTAGCCGTTTCCGGCGCCCACCGGTTGAGTCTGGCATCGAGTTTTTTTGCAATTGCCGTCATAACGAGAATATCCTACCCATAAATGCCGCCAGCGTCAACTTTCTGCTGTTTGTCAGCCCGATAAAAGAACAGTTGTAAGCAGCGCGTTCTCGTTCGCGCGGGAGCAAGTCAAGATCCAAGACCCGACTCCGCGAAGCCCTGTTGCGAAGTTGCGCAATTGCGCAAGTACGCAACAGGCCTTTTTGTCGGATGCGTGATTGCAAGACTTGACCATCGGGTATCTGTGTTCGCGGCCCAGAGCACCGCGTGAATCGCCGTGGTAAAGCCGCTGCTCGCCGCGCGCAAATTCTCCGCCGCTTCAAGACGCCCCTTTGGACAATAAGGGAAGAGCATCAGGGCGGCGGCGATGCCGATTCTTCTCATACTCTGCGTCTGTATCACGAGCGGACGCTTCCTTCCAAGCGCGGCTGCAGCCACACTCTGGACTCATGTTCATTCGACGCGGAGGTATGGATTCCGTTCCCGACGCCGGGCCGATGGGCCGAGCAAATCGACGGGACTCTTCCCGCGCTATAAATCGCGCAGAACGATCAGTGCACAACGGCAAAGGTGCCGTCGAATTATGGAGTGGTTTACAGGCGAGAGTGAGAATTCTTATTCACGCGAAGTGTGCCTGAACTTTTCTGGCGAACTGAAGATCGGTGCCGTACGAATTTCTGGTTGCAAGACCTGAACCCTAAACATCCTCTAAATAGTTTGGCCCGTATCCTCTTTGCTAGCTCGACGAGGAGTTTGTGAGATTATCCGCATTAGCTTTAGAGATTCCTCTTCTGTTAGCGGCCTGTGAGCCGCTCGCGTTTGCTCTGCTATCTGAACAATTTGCTGGCCCACGTGAAAGAGAATATCTTTGCCCGTGTCTTCTCCGAGTCGTCGACAAGTCACTGTAACTTGGAAACCAAGTCCAGTTTTGGGGTCATGTACCGTGATTTCCAGTTTCTGCGGGAGGTCGTCGCCTATTAGTATGTATAATTTCGCGAACTCCTCCGTTTCAACAAGTAAATTCAAGAATAAATCGCGCGCGACGAAATCAAGTCCCACCTTTTCGTATTCTGAGTATCGTGAAGTCGCAATATCATTAAGTAACATGAAAACATCGCTCAATACGCAATAGGGTTGATCTTTTGCTTGCTCTACCAAGGTGATTCGAAGCCACATTCTCGCGTCAACTTCACCCCAGTCAATAGCCCAACTAACATTCCACTCAGGTTCATCAATTCGCCCTGAAATATCGGAAGTTACTCCTGCAACTGCTTCAAGAACTTTCCGAAAGCCGTCGTCGTAATTTGATCGAAAATCGGCGAACAATTTATCTCGCAAAAATATAGGAATGTCGCACTCCTCAAGTAGGAGCGGCAACACGACCACCCTTTTTTCCTCGAGTTCCCGAATAAGCCCAGCGTTTAGCTCTTTCTTGCACCACTCTGAAGCTGTTGATGCCTTAGAAAGTACCACTAAGAGAGCACTTGCTTGCTGAATGGCTTGTTGAATTTTTGAGAGGAGGGAGTCGCCTACACGAAGTTCCCACGTATCAACCCAAATATGTATTCTATTCTTCGCGAGTTGAGCCGCGAGTTTATTTACGAAATCCTTATCGGAATGTGAATAGCTTATGAATACCGGCATAACAAGGTGGAGTTTTTTGTTTCACGAATACGTCGTCAATCGACTAAACGGGAGCTGACAGGCGAGTATCTGGTCGATACGTGCTGGCTGATGAAGAAGGGTTCCAAAAATCAGCTGCAAGTGAAGTTCGAGGGCCGCAAAGGAGACAATCATGTTCCCAATTTGCGTGAGAAGCTTCTCTGGCACAGGATGGTAAAACGGCATCGTCACCCTTTGAGGAATATCTTTATAACTGCTCTGGCCTGTTCTTTTGCCTGTTCCGTTGATTCCCTCAGAGGAGGCTCTTCCCAGCTTCCGGGGAAGAGCTCACGGATCCATCCATCATACGCATACGCAACTTCCAGTGCTTTATCGAAATTCGGGACCGGATTTTTGAAATCATCTTTATGGTCTACATACTTGTTGCGAAAGTTGGCGATTTCTTCCCAATATTTTTTCCATTCTTCTTCTGTAAAGCCAGTCTCGGCTATCACGGCTTTCTGGAAGCCTTCACGAAGCTTATCTTGGTCTTCTTTGTTCGGTGCTAGGTATTTCCAGTGGGTCGGATTATTATAGCTCCCGAAGACCATACACCACAGACTTGTTGCATGTAGCAGGTGCGCGTCAGTCGTAAATACCCAAAAGGGAATTTTGAATTTCTTGTTTTCGCACTTTCTCAGTTCGCGATAATACATTAGGTGGTAAATAAACCATTTTACAAGTGGAAACTGTTTTACAAAAATTTCTTCGGTGTATTTCATGACTTAGCGCTTCGATTTAAGAGAATCCTTTATTCTAGCCCTATTCTTTTCTAAGGCTTCACGAACAGTTTGTTCTATTTCTTTCGCTTCCTTTACGCGCTGCTCGTACTCTTCTTTTGTTTTGGGACGCTGGCCAAATTCGTCTTGGAAAAAGTATGTGCCGTCGTTCATGCCCGCGTAAATTTGGCCACCAAATTCTCCTATCTCATCTTTATGAGGCATGAGGAAGAGGCCAAGCTTATTCCACATTGTCGTGTGCAAATGACGTTCTGGAAATAAATCATCTTCAGTTCGTCCCGCGATGTAGCGATGTGCTCTTGCCTTAATAATGTAATTTACCTCTCGGACCTGATCCACAGTTAATTTCCGGTTTCTAATACAAAGCGTATAGTTGACATGCGTAGTATCAAAGTATCGCGCATTGGTTCGACTCTTCCTGGCCTTGAAGGGGCTGGGGCTACGGGCCCACTCAAGGTGAGTTAGAACGAATAGCCGGTTCTGATCGAAGGGAAATAATGTTTGCGTACCCATCCACTCTACTAATGGGTCAATGACCTGTGGAATTTTTGGGTCACCTGGAAAGACGAACCTGCTGAATAGTGTTACTGGATGATCCGAAAAGATGAACTTCAAGGGCGAATCTTCGGCTGACACAATCTCAAGAACACCCTCGGCCCACATTACGCAAAGCATGCGGCGAAATAGCTGCATCCAGTACAGGAGATCGTTGTAGGTCTTTGCTTTGGATACCATCCGCACGAATAGCAACCCCTTAGGAGTGCGGAGCCTGAGGGCATCCATGAATTCATACATGTCCCAATATGTGTTGTGAACCGTTTCCCACTCTTGGGCAATGAACGCATCAATGGCTATCTGTCCCGCTCGATCAATCACCCCAAAGAGCATGCGTTCAATTTCGTCATTGGGGGTTCCGAAAAAACGCGTGGTGTAAAGGTCATGTTCTAAGAAAAATGCGCTAGGGCCTTTGTCCAAAATCTGTCGCCCAGTAGTAACAGTCCCATCTCGGCGAGTAAATTTAGGAGGGTTGAGATCCAGAATCTTAAAGCTTGTCTGCCCTGGGGCAAGAAACCGTCGCTGATACCATTCTGGGACGTAGTGATGTCTGTGACTCTGCTGAACCATCTCGCATCTTTGCTAGTAAAACATTGAACATTTATACCGCACATTTATGTGACGTGTCCAATGTTTATCCAGAAGGCTACTGGGGTCGCATCTTGAAAATTAGATTTTGCTCTTCGTTGCTGCCGATCACGTCCGCGCCTGCCCGGTTTTTCTGTGAAAATTCTCAACGCGTTCTCGTGCGCGGCGTGGCTGCGCCGATGGCGCCTTCGCCGTATTTCGCGCGCAGGCGGTCGATGCCGTGGTAGAGCTTTTCTAAAGAGCCGCGCTCGTGAATGTCGAAGAGAGATTCCTGCCAGCCTGCGCTTAACAGCGCGCTTGCGGTGACGCCCAGAAGACGGACCGGGCGGCCCGGCGAAAGATTTTTTCTCAGTAGATCGCCGGCCACCTCGAAGATCTGGCGGTCGAAACATGTAGGAGTTGCGAGTGTCCGCGACCGGGTGAGGGTCTTAAAGTCGCTGTAGCGGATTTTCACGGTGATGCAGCGCGCAAAGAGCCGCTCTCGTCGAAGCCGTTTTCCCACCTCTTCGGCCAACTCCCACAAGACCTTCTCCATCTCTTCTCTCCGTTGCAGCGGTTTGTCCAACGTCGTCTCATTCCCGATGGAGTGATCGCGGACTCGACGACGATCGTCTCCCGCGTCGAGATCGAAGAATCGTTTCCTGAGTTCCTGGTGCTGTAATAAATCGCCGATTGTCTTTATCCCGCGCCGGAGCAATTCCTCGTTAGCTTTGGGGCCCACGCCGGGCACCAGCGACACCGGCAACGGCGACAAAAATATTTCCTCCGAGCCCTCGAGCACGTGGATCAAACCATGCGGCTTGGCCCGAGTAGCGGCGATCTTCGCGACCACTCGGCTGGTCGAGAGGCCGGCGGACGCGGGAAGATCCAACTCCGTCTTTATCCGCTTGATGATCCGTTCGGCTGTCTTCACCGGCGGGCCAAGGAGTTTCTCCGTCCCGGTGAGATCGACGACGCCTTCGTCGATGGAGACGGCGTGAACCACCGGCGAATACAGCTCGAGAAGCGCAAAAACTTTTTCCGAGTATTCGCTGTAAAGCCGGCGCCGATTCGGGAGAAAAATTCCGTGGGGACATAGCCGTTTTGCCTGAAAACCCGGCATCGCCGAATGAACGCCGTATTTTCTCGCTTCGTAAGAGGCGGAGGTTACGACTCCCCTGCCGCTTTTGCCGCCGACGATAACCGGTTTGCCTTTAAGCTCAGGATTGAGCGCCTCCTCCACGGAAGCAAAGAAGGCGTCCATATCGAGATGAAGATACCAGGACATATAACTCTTATTTAGCCGTTATAGCCTCTCGCCGTCCACCCCTTACTGCGGAGAAAAAGACGGACAGCAGAGTGAAAAAATTAACCACGTGAACCGTATGGTTGTAAGAATGGATGAAAAGATCCGGCGCGGCGCTCCAGGCACGGGGCGATTCGATCGCGGCGCCGCTCAAGCCCGCCGACGTAAGGAAATAAGTAAACATGGTCGCCGAGAGGGCGATGCCCATGGCGCCTCCCGTCCGCGCCGTCGTCGCGGTCATCCCGGAAGCTCCGCCTACTTTGTCCTTCGGCGCCGATCCCAGTATCGCGCTCTGATTGGGCGCATTGAAGAGCGCCCAGCCGAGCCCGGAAAGCGCCAATGGAAACATGATTCGGAGCGCCGACGAATCGAGTCCCAACGAAGCGACGAAAAATTGCGCCGTCACGATCAGGCTCGAGCCAATGGTGCAAAGCAAGCGCGATCCCAGGCGGTCCGAGAGCCAGCCGGCGATGGGCGCCACCATGATAATCACCACGGAGTTGGCGATGATGATCCAGCCCATATGGGTGGGAGAGTAGCCCATGATGTTTTGCAGATAAAACGGCAGCAGGAAGCTGATCGCCGACTGGGTCGAGGTAATGAAAAATAGGCTCAGCATCGAGGCGCTGAACAGACGGTTGCGGAACAGCGAGAAGATCAGGATCGGCATTTTGGATCTGAGCTCGGTCACGACGAAGAGCCCAAGCGCGACGGCGGCGATCGATATCGCCGCCAGGAAAGTAGGATGACGCGGTCCAAGGCGGGGCAGCCGGTCGATTGCGTAGATAAAAGAGCTGGTGGTGAGCAGGATAAGAGCCGCCCCAAAAAAGTCGATCGAGACCTTTCCTTTTGTCTCTCTCGTCTCCTCCATGATTTTCCAGGCGAGGTAGGCGCCCCAGATGCCGATCGGCAGGTTGATGTAAAAAATCCAACGCCAGCCGACGGTGTCGATCAGAAAACCGCCGAGGGTCGGGCCGGTCAAAAATCCGATGTGAAAGGCCATCGAAATAACGCCCAACGCCTTGCCGCGCTCCGCGGATGGAAAAGCAACCGAGGCGATCGCCCGGCCGTTGGCGATGATCATCGCGCCTCCCATTGCCTGGAGCGCTCTGAAGACGATGAGCTGAACGGGCGATTGGGAAACGCCGCAGAGGGCCGAGCCTAAGATGAAAAGCAGAAATCCGCCCGTGTAGATTCGCCGCCGGCCGAGCAGATCGCCCAGGCGGCCCACGGTGATCACCAGGCCGATCAGCGTGAGATCATAGATCAGGACGGTCCATTGGATGGTCGTGAGGCTCGCGTGGAAAGTTTCGGTCAGCGTCGGCAGCGCGACGAGCAGGGCGCGGTTATCGAGGCCGACGATGAACTGGCCGATGCAGACATTGACGAGGATGAGCGTTAATTTTTTTCGCGCGCCGCCCGCCGTCTGCGTTGCCTCCATCGTTGCCGAGCGCTCTCCTCTCGAAAACCTGCTCCAGAAACTTTTTAGTGCTATAGCACAAAGGAGGAAAAGAAACTCGGCGGCGTAGCGGAGAATGGAGCTGCGGCGTTAGTGGAGGAGGGCTTCGGTCTCTTCAGCGTGAGCGTTGCCGCCACGGCGGAAGATAAGCTCGCGTCCGTCGGAATCGACGGCGACCTTGTCTCCTTCGCCGATCTCTCCGGCGAGAATTTTGAGCGCGAGCGGGTCCTGAATCAATTTCTGGATGGTTCGCTTCAGCGGACGCGCTCCATAGGCCGGGTCGTAGCCTTTGTCGGCCAGAAATGCCTTGGCTCTGTCCGTCATTTCGAGTCTGATTTTTCTGTCCGCCAACATCCGTTCCAGGCGCTTTAACTGAATGTCCACAATCTGCTTGATCTCTTCCCGTCCCAACGGGTTGAAGATGACGATCTCGTCCACGCGATTGAGAAACTCCGGCTTGAAAGCCTCGCGCAGGGCTTCGGTGACGCGCCGCTCCATTTCTTTGCGGTCTTTTTGACCCAGGTCCTGAATGAACTGGCTCGCCAGGTTGGAGGTCATGATGATCACGGTATTTTTAAAATCGACGGTCCTTCCTTGCCCGTCGGTCAAACGACCGTCTTCCAAAATCTGCAACAGGACATTGAACACGTCGGGATGGGCCTTTTCGATCTCGTCGAAAAGGACGACGGAGTAGGGCCGGCGCCGAACGGCTTCCGTGAGATATCCTCCCTCTTCGTAGCCGACGTAGCCGGGAGGCGCGCCGATCAACCGCGCCACGGAGTGCTTCTCCATGAACTCGGACATGTCGAGCCGGACCATCGCCTGCTCGTTGTCGAAGAGAAATTCCGCCAAGGCGCGGCACATCTCGGTTTTTCCTACGCCCGTGGGCCCCAGGAAAATAAACGAGCCGATCGGACGATTGGGATCCTGCAAGCCGGCGCGGGCACGCCGCACGGCGTTCGACACGGCCTGGATCGCCTGATACTGGCCGATAACTCTCTGCTTGAGGCGCTCTTCCATTTTGAGTAATTTCTGAACCTCGCCCTCGAGCATTTTCGATACCGGGATTCCGGTCCACTTTGCGATCACCTCGGCGATGTCTTCCGCGTCCACCTCTTCCTTGAGCATTTTGCGGTGCTTTTGCAGAAGGGCGAGCTTGCGGTTTTCCTCTTCGATCTCCTTGTTGAGCTGGATGAGAACGCCGTAGCGCAGCTCGGCGGCGCGGTTCAAATCGCCGTGGCGCTGCGCCTGCTGCTCCTCGACTTTGGTGGCTTCAATTTTTTCTTTTAAAGCGCGCAGCCGCTGGATGGCTTCTTTCTCTTGTTTCCAGTGCGCTTTGAGCTCGTCGGATTGCGCCCGCAGGTCGGCGATCTCGCGCTCGAGACGGGACAGCCGCTCCTTCGAGGCCTTGTCGCTCTCGCGCTTGAGCGCCTGGCGCTCGATCTCGAGCTGCATGATTTTGCGATCGATCTCGTCGATCTCGGTCGGCAGGCTGTCGATCTCGATCCGAAGACTGGAAGCGGATTCGTCGATCAGGTCGATCGCCTTGTCGGGAAGGAAGCGGTCGGTGATGTAGCGGTGCGACAGGGTCGCGGCGGCGACGATGGCGCTGTCGGTAATGCGCACGCCGTGATGGACTTCGTATCTTTCTTTGAGTCCGCGCAAAATGGCGATGGTATCGTCCACCGAGGGCTCGGGGACAACGATAGGCTGGAACCTGCGCTCGAGCGCCGGGTCTTTTTCTATTCGCTTACGGTACTCGTCGAGCGTCGTGGCCCCGACGCAGCGCAGCTCGCCGCGGGCAAGCGCCGGCTTGAGCATGTTCGAGGCGTCCATGGCGCCCTCGGCCGCCCCCGCGCCGACCAGCGTATGAAGCTCGTCGATAAACAGAATGATCTGGCCGTTCGCTTCGGTAATTTCTTTGAGGACGGCCTTGAGTCTTTCCTCGAACTCGCCGCGAAATTTCGCCCCGGCCACGAGCGCCCCCATGTCGAGGGCGACCAGGCGCTTGTCTTTCAGCCCTTCGGGGACGTCGCCGTTGACGATTCGGAGCGCGAGTCCCTCGACGATCGCCGTCTTGCCGACTCCCGGCTCTCCGATCAACACCGGATTGTTCTTGGTTCGGCGCGAGAGGACCTGGATGACCCGGCGGATCTCCTCGTCGCGGCCGATCACGGGATCGAGTTTTCCCTTGCGCGCGAGATCGGTTAGATCGCGGCTGTATTTTTCCAGCGCCTGGTATTTTTCTTCGGGATTGGGATCGGTGACTCGCTGCGAGCCGCGAATATCGACGAGGCCTTTAAGAATTTTGTCCTTGGAGACGCCGAGCTCGCGGAGAATTTTTCCCGTCTCACCATCGTCGTCCGCAATGGACATCAGAAGGTGCTCGATCGAGACGTAGTCGTCTTTAAGACTCTGGGCTGCGCCTTCGGCCGCTTCGATGACTTTTTTGAGCCGCGGCGTGATGTGGGTCTGGCCGGCGGAAGCTCCGGTTACCTGGGGCATCCGGTCGAGCGATTTCTGAACCCGCTCAACCAGCGTTGTCAGCGGGACGCCCAGTTTCTGCAATAGAGCAAAGGCGACGCCCTCTTTCTGGCCGACGAGCGCCATCAATAGATGCTCGACGTCGATCGCCTGATGGTTGCGCTTTTCCGCCAACGCTTGGGCGTTTTGCAAGGCTTCTTGGGATTTGACGGTCAGTTTATCGAGACGCATGGTAAAAGAAATTTAATCACGCCGGTATGGCGCGTCAAGGAAGCGGGACCAAATATTAATGAGGGGAATGCCGGGCAGGGACCGTACGCCGGAGCGAACCTTACTTTTCAGTCGGGAGCTTCTCCGGCTCAAAGGCTTGTAAGGTCTCTTTCACGGGCTCGTCCTCCGTTCCGTTGGGAGAGCCGTCTAACACCTGGAACGGTTGCAGTCCTTCTTCGAGGGACTGAAGAATCCGCGAGCTCAATACAATGCCTTGTCCTTTGGCGATGCTGAATTCATACTCGGCGGGCTCGGCGGCGGTTCCACGCATCTTCTTGATCCAGAGCGTGCGAACGAATTTATCGCCGGCGCGGCTCATCCTGAGCACGAAAACTCCGGCCGCCAAAAACTCTTCGATGCTGCTTATTTCCTGATCTCGTTTGCCGGTGGAATGGGAACTCAGCAAATTCGTGGTCTGTAGTTGGGTTTGCAGAAGTTGAATCAGGAGCCGCGCCTGCTCTTCGGCCCGACCGGCGGAGGTATCGGATCTGATCAGCGGGCCCACGGGGTCGATGGCCAACCGCTGCGCTTGCATTCTGTTAATATGGCTTGCGAGGTCCGTCACGATCCGCGCAACGTCCACTTCCTTTTCTCTTACCGAGCCGGCGCGTCCGCTGAAAAAAGTCGAAGCATCCAAAATGACGAGCTGTTTCTCCTGAATATAATGTTGTAAGTCCCAGCCCAGAGAAGCTGCGGAATCCAGAATATCGCTCGGCCTCTCATCGACCGTGACGTATACCCCTTTCTCGCCGTGCATGAGCCCCTTTAACAAAAACTGTAGGCAGGCGGTGGTCTTCCCCGTGCCGGCGTCTCCCATAACGACGTACGACTTGGCCGGCAGGAATCCCTCCTCGATCAGCGGATCCAACCCATCGATGCCCGTGGGAATTCGCTTTTTTGTCATCCAGATCATTTTAGCAAAACCCAGTATCCTTTGAAAGCTTGCGATTTGCTTGGCAGTCGGCTTTCGCTTAGAATCGACATGCCGTGTCTTACCGCTTCAGAAGCAATATTGCAGCCATCCAGGGCTATGTCCCCGGCGAACAGCCGCGCGAGGGTGATTTCATCAAGCTCAACACCAACGAAAATTCGTATCCTCCCTCGCCGCGCGTTCTCTCCGCGCTCAGAAAAGCCGCGGCCCGCTCGCTTCGTCTCTATCCGGAGCCTTTGAGCGACAGCCTTCGCGCCGTCGCAGCTTCTACGTATGGAGTCTCGCCGCAGAAAGTCCTGGTCGGAAACGGCTCCGACGAGCTGTTATCGATTTTGATGCGCTGCTTTGTCGGCGCGCATGATCGGGTCTTTTATCCCGAGCCGACCTACAGCCTCTATGATACCCTCATAGCGATTCAGGAAGGGCTCAAGGTGGCGATTCCCTATCCGGCCGACTTTTCTTTGCCGGAGGGACTTTTTTCACAGACGGCGGCGCTCACATTTGTCTGCAATCCCAATTCGCCTTCGGGGACTTTGTTGCCGCTGGAAGCGATCGAGAAATTGGCTCGGACGGTCTCCGGCGTGCTCGTCGTGGACGAAGCTTATATCGATTTCGCCGAGGGCGAGAAGGTCTCGGCTCTCGCATTGCTTAACGGTAATCCGAATATCGTCGTGCTGCGAAGCTTCTCCAAGTCGTTTTCCTTGGCCGGCATGCGCATCGGTCTTGCCTTCGCCTCCAACGAGATCGTTACGGGGATGATCAAAGTCAAGGACTCCTACAATGTGAACCGCATGAGCCAGATCGCCGCGATCGAAGCGTTGCGGGATCTGCCGTGGATGAGGCGCAACGTGCGTCGAATTCAAGCGAGCCGGAAAAAATTGTCCGGAGGACTTAAAAAGATGGGCTTTTGGGTCTATCCTTCTCAGGCGAACTTCGTGTTGGCGCGCCGGGAAGGGCAAAGCCAGAAGGGAATGTACGAAGAGCTCAAGCGCCGAAAAATTCTCGTGCGCTATTTCGACCAGACGGGACTGGAGGATTGTCTGAGAATCACCGTCGGCGCGCCGGGCGAGGTGAAGACGCTGCTTAAGCAGATAGCCGCGATCGCAAACGGGAAAGGAGCCGATGTATGAAGCCGATAAAAGTCACCGAGCTGGATCACATCGTTCTCAACGTAAGCGACATCGACCGGTCGCTCGATTTCTACGCCAACGTGCTCGGCCTTCACATCGAGCGGCTGGACGAATTCCGCGCCGGCAAGATCGGTTTTCCGTCGGCGCGCATCAACGAGCACACGATCATCGATCTCTTCCCATCGAAGGAAAACGGCGAGAAAAGGCAAGGCAACCTCAATCATTTCTGCATGGTAGTGGAGAAAGGGGATTTCTCCGGCATCGAAGATTACTTGAAGACCCGCGGCGTTCCTATCCTCAATGGTCCGATCTCCCGCTGGGGCGCGCGCGGCCGGGCCACTTCCGTTTACTTCCACGACCCGGACAAAAACGAGATCGAGATTCGGTGCTACTGAATATCCGGCGACTTTTTCTTCACACATCGCTCTGATATAGTCCGCTACTCCGCGTTTTTATGTCTTCCCTTTTGATCAAGAACATCGGCGCGCTCGTCACCGGCGAGCTGAAAAACCCTTTGCGCCGCGCCGACTCGATCTATATCGAAGATGGAATCATCCGCGCCATCGGTAACGGCATCGCCACGCATGCGGACACGACGATCGACGCGCAGGGGATCACGGCCATTCCCGGTTTGGTCGACTCACACTCGCATCCCTCCATCGGCGAATACACGCCCGCGCAGAATTCGCTTTCATGGATCACCAACTACATGCATGGCGGCGTGACGGCGCTCATCTCGGCCGGCGAGCTGCACATGCCCGGTCTGCCGCTGCCGCCCGACGCGCGCACGGCGCTGTCGCTCGCGCTTCTCACCAAGCGCTGCTACGACAATCTCCGCCCCGCCGGCGTCAAAGTTTTTGCCGGCACGCTGCTTTTAGTGCCGGGCCTTACGGAAAAGGATTTCGACGAGATCGCCGCGGCCGGAATCCGACTGGTGAAATTCATTTTTTACGATTACAGCCTGCTGCCCAACGGTGAAGCCGAGCGTTACGTCCAATGGGCGCGCTCACGCGGCATCAAAGTGAAAATCCATTCCGGCGGCGTGTCGCGCTCGGGCGTAAGCCAGATCGCCGGCTGGGATATCGTCAACAAAATCGAGCCGGATATCATCGGCCACATCACCGGCGGCCCGATTCCGATGGCGGAAGCCGAGATGGTTCGCATTGTCGCCGAGACCGATTACCGCGTCGAGATTTGCAGCTCCGGCAACTACCGCATGGCGCTGAGCCTTGTCCGCGCGGTCAAAGCGCGCAACGCCTATCACCGCGTTCTCATTGGCACCGACACACCGGGAGGGACCGGTATCATCCCACGCGGCATGCTGCGCGAGATCGCGTTTCTATCTTCGGTCGGTGAGTTTCCGCCCGAGGCGGCGATCTGCATGGCCACCGGCAACGTCGGCCGCGCGCACGGTCTCAATATCGGGTTGCTCGAAGAAGGACGGCCGGCGGACATCGTGTTGCTGCACAAGATCGCCGGCTCGGTGGCGAAAGACGCGCTGGACTCTTTCGCCAAGGGCGATCTGCCCGGCATCTCGATGGTGATCATCGACGGCGAAGTCCGCGTCGCCGGCCGCAGCCAACAGACGCCGCCTTCGGAGCGGGCAGCGGTAATCGAACCCTCACCCCTTCCCTCTCCCTCAGGGAGAGCGCGAGGGTGAGGGAAACGTGAAAACTATGGAATTCGGCGTGGGGCTTTTTCCCACGGAGCCGTTACAAAAAATGATCCAGCTCGCCAAGCTCTCCGAAGAGTTGGGCTTCAGCCACGTCTGGATCGGCGACTCGCATCTCATCTGGCGCGAGGCCTACGTCAACATGGCCGCCGCGGCGCTCAACACTTCGAAGATTAAACTCGGCACCGGCGTGACTAATCCGCTCACACGCCATCCGTCTGTCGTCGCCAGCGCCTACGCAACGCTGGAAGAATTGGCGCCGGGTCGTTTTATCGTCGGCATCGGTCTCGGAGACAGTTCGGTCGAGACGATGGGGATGAAGCCGGCGAAGCTGGATTATTTTGAAAAAACGATTAGGCAGATGCGGGCGCTGCTTGCCGGAGAAGAGGTACAACTGGAGACGGGAAAGATTCACCTCAAGCATCCGTGCAAAAATAAAATTCCCATCTATATCGCTGCCAGCGGACCCAAGATGCTGGAGCTTTCAGGCAGGATCGCCGACGGCATCATCGTGCTCGTCGGCGTCGCCGACGACTATCTCCGCCAGGCGAAAGAAAAGATTGAGGCGGGCGCGAAGGCCGCGGGCCGAAAGCTCAGCGACATCCATCTGGTTCTCTGGGTGCCTTGCGCGGTGTCGGACAAGGCGCCGGCGAAGGACGCGGTGAAGGCGCACGTCGCTCGCGTGGTCGCGCATCCGCAGCCGTACGTGCTCGACGCGAAGGAACAGAAAGTGCTCGCGGAGATCCGCAAGACCTACGACTACTACCACCACATGGAACAGGAGGCGAACCACGCAGAAGTGATTCCCGACTGGCTGGTGGACAAGTTCGCCATCGCCGGCACCGTCTCCGAATGCCGTGCGCAGGTGGAGCGAATTAAAAAAAGCGGCATCCAACAAATCGCCATCATCCCCTACAGTGCACCAGGCGGAAGCCGGGAAGAAACGCTGAGAGGATTTGCGAGGGCGGTTATGTAGCGCAGAGGCTTATACGGACCGGTCAGACCGACGTTGCATGAGCATGTGTTGCAAGGTTTTATGCGTCGCGACCTGTGGCCGATGTCAGGATCTGGCGGGCATTTTCGAAGTAGCGCCGATGCGTCCGGCGCAGCGCCTTTTCGCTGACTGCCTCCAGTAGAACCACCTCATGCTGAATGCCTCTGCGGTTCATATCCAATTCGATGTTAAGGCGCGCGTCTTCAGCTTTCGCCTGCTTGGACTTGTCGAAGACTCTGAAGGTTACGATTCGGCCTTTGGGTCGATTGTACTCGATTAAGAAAATCATCCCTCAAGAAGGCTGTTCATGCTGCGATCTTGCGCAGTATCTCTGGGTGCAACTCTGCAACCTTGATGAGCGTCTTTGCCGCTCTACTTGGCTTGCGGCGGCCTTGTTCCCACTGTTCCAGCGTACGTCTTGAGACTCCGAGCAGCGCCGCGAACTGCCCCTGAGTGAGGCCGGCTTTCAAGCGTGCACGCACAATCGGCGAGCGAGGCTCAATCACAGACCGTTTACCACCGCCAGACTTTATTTCGCGCACCCCGTCCAGTGCTTCCTGCCAGACGTCGCGTCCAGCCTCGAACTTGGCAAGCGCGCTACCGCTGAGTTTTTTACCCATGTCCAAACGCCTCCTTGAGTTGCCTGAGAATATGCCCAGGCACATTTTCCTGCTTCGATTTAGCATACAGAGTCAGCATCCAGCATTCATTGGGCTGATAGCGTACGAAATAGATCACGCGCAAACCGCCACGCTTACCCATGCCCTTGCGTTTCCAGCGTAGTTTTCGTACCCCGCCGGAACCCGGTACCATTTGCCCAGCTTCCGGGTTTTCCATCATGAACTGCTGTAATTCGGAGTACTCATCGTCATCCAGATAGACATCGCGCACGCGCTCGAAGACCGCGGACTCGATGAACGTGAACACCGAACCATACTACGCCCCTGGCGTAGCCGTGTCAACTTTAGTTTGACGCGGGATAAGCAGATTCCTCTACTCTGGATTGCGCCTAAATTAAATCTATAGACGCGTCGGTCTGTCTAACCTCTTCAGTCTGCGTTGGCCGGTAAGATCGTTCTGTCGTTTTATGTCTTTGTCTTATCCGGATACGGGCAGAGATCGTCGATAAGGCACACCGGGCATTTGGGTTTTTTGGCCACGCATACTCGCCGGCCGTGATACTGGAGCAAATGGCAGAAATGGACGCGCTTCTTTTCCGGCACCAGCGGCATCAAATCGAACTCGATCTTGTCGGGATTTGTATTCTTGGTAAGGCCCAGTCTCTGCGAGAGCCGCATCACGTGAGTATCGACGCCGATCGTCTGCCGGCCGAAGGCGTTGCCGAGAACGATGTTCGCTGTCTTTCTTCCGACGCCGGGAAGGGTCAAAAGATCGTCCAGATTTCGCGGCACCGCGCCATTAAAACGCTTCACGAGCTCAGCACAGCAATCTTTTATCCGCCGGCTCTTCACGCGCGAGAAGTTAATCCTGCGGACCTCCTCACCGAGCTGCTCCAGCGGCGCGTCGGCGTAGTCCTGGGCCGTGTGATACTTGGCGAAGAGCGCCGGCGTGATCTGGTTTACCAGACTGTCGTGCGACTGGGCGGCAAGAATAAGCGAGATAAGAAGCTCTAACGGATTGTTATAGTCGAGGGCGAGCTTGGCGTCGGGATGGGCCTTTTCCAACCGCTCGATGATCTTTTTCACCCGCTCTGGGCTCGGCGCTGGTTTGGAACTGGGTTTAGACTTAGCGGCCATTTTGGTTTTCCGGCAAAGTATGTTAGCAGATTGTATACGTTGTCAAAGGGAGGAAACGGTTCATGGAGTTAAAAGAGCTTAGAAGAAAGACTCTTCCTAAATTGCGGGATTATGCAAAGACGGAGACCGAGTTGGAGGGGGTCATTGGGATGGAGAAGGAGGAGTTGATCAAAGCCATCGCTAAAGCCAAGGGGATTGTCTATGACGAGACCCATAAGGACGTCAACGCGATCCATTCGATCAAGCACGATATCCGCGAGCTGAAAAAACAAAAGACCGAAGTCTTGTCGTCATCTAGAGATTCCAAGAAGCTCAAAAAGGTTCAGAGAAAAATCAGACTGCTAAAGCGTCTGACACGTCATCTTGCTCGTGAGACCAAAACCGCTCAAGCCGCCAAGGCGGCGGAGCCGGCAGTGCCCGCCCCGGCCGCACCCGCGGCCGCTCCCGCAGAGACGCCGCCCGCCGCGGGGTAAAATTTCATGAAGACGCCGTCTCCGCTTCGCGGCCGCGGCTCAGCCAACAATCCCAAGAACCGCTTCGAAAAAGTCGAGCGGGTTGCGGGGCCGCCGGACGCGGACGAAACTTCTTCTCCCGCGACAATCTTTCTGCCTGATTCCTCCAAGTCGATCGTTGCTTACAACGACAGCCCGGACGTGGGCTTCGACGCCAGTTTCAATCCCTACCGTGGCTGCGAGCACGGCTGCATCTATTGTTACGCGCGCCCCACGCACGAGTACCTCGGCTTTTCAGCGGGGTTGGATTTCGAAACCAAGATCATGGTGAAAGCGGATGCGCCCCAGTTGTTGCGTCGTGAGTTGTCCAGCCTAAAGTGGGCGCCGCAAGTCCTGGCGATGAGCGGAGTAACCGATTGCTACCAGCCGGTCGAGAAAAAGCTCGAGCTTACGCGCCGGTGCCTGGAGGTGTTGCTGGAGTTCCGTAATCCGGTAACGATTATCACGAAGAATTATCTGGTTACACGCGACATCGACATTCTCTCCGAGCTGGCGCGCTTTCAATGCGCGGCGGTTTTTATTTCGCTCACCACGCTGGACGAAAAGCTTTCCGGCCTGATGGAGCCGCGCGCCTCCCGCCCCGCCCGGCGTCTGGCCGCCATCGCGGCTCTTTCCAAGGCAGATGTTCCCGTGGGCTATCTCCAGGCGCCGATGATCCCTGGCCTCACGGATTCAGAAGCGCCGGCTATTGCTCAGGCCGCCGCTGGGGCAGGCGCGCGCTACGCGGGCTACGTTGCCCTGCGTCTGCCGCACGCGGTGAAGAGTCTCTTCGAAGAATGGCTGGAGCGCAACTACCCTGAAAAAAAGAACAAAATCCTCAATCGCATCCGCGCGATCCGCGGCGGCAACTTGAACGATCCGCAATTCCACAGCCGGATGAGAGGACAGGGAATCTTTGCCGAACAGATGAACGAGCTGTTCCGCGTGGCATGCAAGAAGGCCGGGATCCATAAGAGATCGCCGGAATTGAGTGCCGAACACTTCCGGCGGCCGAGGGAGCAGTTGAAACTTTTCGCTTAACGCGCTGGCTGTTACGGACTCGTAAGCCTCCTTGACATCCGATGGTTTACTGCTTACTTAGATGGAACCCATACTGCAGTTGAATGGATCTCCAAAGGGAACGTCTAAATGGGACAAAGGGAGGTGAAAGGTATGAAAAGTATCCTAAGATTGGTTCTAGTTTCTCTCGTAACTCTGGCTTTTGCTGGAGTCGCCCTGGCTCAGACCGGCTCGACCGGAAGCACGGGGACCAAGTCTACCGCCCCGGCCAAGCCGGCGGCGGAGAAGAAAGCTCCGGCCCCGAAGGTCATCCGGGCTACCGGCGAGCTTACTGCCGCCGATGCCAAAGCGGGCACCGCGAAGGTAAAGACGAAGGACAAAGAGCTCAGTCTCTCCGCCGAGACCGAAGACGCCAAGGAGTCTCTCGGTAAAGTAAAGGTGGGAGACATGGTGAAGGTTGCCTATACCGAGAAAGACGGCAAGCTCACCTTGAAGTCCCTGTCCAAGACCAAGGCACCGGCAAAGTCGACTTCGACCAAGTCCGACAAGCCCATGGAAAGCAAGCCGGCGACGAAGTAAGGCGGTTTCAAGCTTTACAGAAAGGAGGCGCCTGACGATCAGGCGCCTCCTTTTTTTTCTTTCCCCTCCCGCCGATCCTTGATATTCCTTTCACTCCACAGGTTAAGATAGATGCGCTCTCTCTCCCGCCCGTGGGCTATCGCCGCACTAGCCTTCATTACCTTGGGCTTTTCCCGCGGCATCAATTCGTCTTTTGGCGTCTTCTACGTCGCGTTGCTCGACGCTTTTGGCTGGAGCCGGGCGATCACGGCCGGCGTTTTTTCGGTTGTCTTGATTGTGGACGCCTGCATCTCACCGGTCGTCGGTCATCTCTTAGATCGCTTTGGACCCAAAAAGATTGTCGGCGCCGGATGTGTGCTGTTGGCGGCGGGCTTGCTCCTCAGCAGCAGGATTCAGAGCCTCTGGGAATTTTATATTTTCTTCGGTTTGGTCTCGGCGTTGGGCTTGAGCTTCATGGGAATGGTCCCTCATGTAGTCTTGATTTCCGAGTGGTTCTCTTCCAGGCGAGCTTCCGCGTTGGGCGTAGTGTATGCCGGAACCGGCGTGGGGATTCTCCTCATAGCTCCCTCGACAGAATGGCTGATCTCGAACTGGGGATGGGAGCGCGCGCTTCAGACCCTGGCGCTGGTGGTCGTAGTTTTTCTGCTTCCCTTGGTGTTAATTTTTTTTCGCAGCGGCCCCTACGGGGAAGAACACGGTGAAGATAATAAAGCGGGCAACCGTTGGACCGCGAAGCTCGCCTTGCAGAGCGGCCAGTTCTGGCTGATTTTTTTTGCCCGGGTGTTCGCCGCAGGCGGCACGACGGTGATTGTCACGCATCAAGTGGCGCACGTCATCGATATCGGCTATAGCCGCCTCTACGCCGCGACGATCTTCGGACTGATGGGCATGACGAGCACCGCCGGCCGGATGGTGTTCGGCTACGTCGCGGACCTGTTTTCCAAGCAAGGCGCCTACACGCTCAATATTTTGACCACGTTGGTCGGCGTCGGGGCTCTGATGCTGGCGCGCGATCCGTCCCAGCCTTGGCTGCTCTACGTCTACGTAATTTTTTTCGGTATCGGCTTCGGGTCCAGGGCGGTGATTTTCTCGGCGCTCTCCGCCGATATTTTTTCCGGCAAGGGATTCGGCGCGATCTTCGGCTATTCGGTTGTCAGTGTCGGCATCGGCGGCGCCTTGGGGTCGTGGCTCGGAGGTTTTTTTTACGACATCAGCGGCAGCTATCTGGTTTCGTTCGTGCTCTCTACCCTCGTTCTTTTGCTCTCGGATTTATGCATCTGGCTGGTCACGGCCCGGCGGGTGGTTACGTACGATCAGCGGCTGTGGACTACAGGCCGTTGAAAAAGGCTCATCTTCCCTTCGAGTTTCCTCAGGGTGGTGCGCTTGTCGAACTACCATCAGCCCGCCCGTGAGTCTCTCTCCGGGCCGATGCGATACGTCGGTGTTACGCTGCACGAGAGTTCTAAGAGAAATTCTGAAGTACGCTTGACGCTCCTCGTCTCACGCATCGGCCCTTCGAGAAACCTCGGGGCGGGCGGAAAACTCGTTATTTATTCCGCGGGCCGAACTCGGCAAAGGTATGACCGATGCGGCAGCGAGCCGCTGATAGGATCGGCGAGTTCCGTGCCGATAAGAACGCTCGGATTCGCTCCAGTGTCTGAATACGGATCGTAACCGGGCCGGTCGAGCGTGCGGCACTCCTGCCACCAGCCATGCTGGCAGCAGACGACGCCGGGAATAATCCTCTCCGTCACGTGGGCGCGCACGCGGATCGCGCCTTTGGGACTTTCGACGATCATCCATTCTTTGTTCTTCACTCCGAAGGCTGCCGCAGTTTCCGGATGGAGCTCGGCGGTGGGCTCCGGCGAGGATTTCCGCAGCGCGGGCAGCGCGCGCTGCTGGCTGTGGATGAAAGTGGTGAACTTGGCATTCGTTAGCACCAGAGGAAAATCTTTGGCGACCTCGGGCCGGCTTACGGGGCTCATCGCCGGCTCTTGATAGTCGGGCAGCGGCGGGTAGCCGTGATCGGCGAAGCGGTGCGCATAAAGCTCGACCTTGCCCGTCGGAGTGGCGAAGCCGCGGAACTTTCCGTTCACGCCGACCTCGGCGTGTTTTTCATAGCGCGTCGAAATCGCAACCGTAATGCCTCCGGGAGAGTTCTTCAACTGTGCGAGCGAGACTCCGCTGGGCGCGAGCTCGTGCGCATAGCCGGCTTCGATCTCGCCGTTCCAGAAACGGTCGGCAAGGCCGAGCCGCTTGGCCAGCTCGAATATTATCCACGTGTCCGAACGCCGCTCGGCAAGCGGAGGAACGACGGCGCTCCGGTATTGCAGATGCAGCTTTCCCCGCCGACGGTGCTCAAAGCCATTCGAGAGATTGCTCATCTCCAGGAAAGAAGTTGCCGGCAGCACGTAGTCGCACAGCGCCGCGGTCGGCGTCATGAAGAGTTCCGCGGCCACGGAAAACTCCAAAGCGCGGAAAGCCTCCCGTGCCCGGCGCGAATCTCCGGTTGACATCACCGTGTTCGAGCCGAAGTTGAGCAGCGCTTTCACGGGATAGGGCTTCCCATCGAGAATCGCCGTAAAGACATCGTACGCGGCACAGTTCCCCGGCTTGGACGGAGGTCCGAGCGGCTTCTCGGCGAGCCCGATTCTTTGGGCTGCGATATCCTTCGTCAGAAATTCTTTGCCATCGACGCCGTTCAACTTCGGCCTGGGGAAAACTACATTGCCGCCCGGCCGGTCGATGTCGCCGAGGATGGCGTAGAGAGCGGCGATGGCCCGGCTCGTTTGGGTTGCGTTGGTGTGCTGGCCGAGGCCGTTCCACATATACATGCTGACCGGACGGTTGTGAGCCAGCAGAAGCGCCGCGTTCCAGACCTTCTCCGCCGGAACCCGCGTGATCGGCGCGGCGCGCTCCGGACTATAGCGCGCTGCAATGCGAGCGAGAGCCTGAAGAACGGGCTCACATAAAATCTCCGTGCCGTCTTTGCCGCGCACGCGCCTCTCACCGAAGATAAGCGGCCGGACACGATCGGTCTCCGACGATCCGTAAGCAGGGTCGTAAATCACGGCTCGGTCCGAAATCTCATCCCACATGACGTAGCGGCCGCGCTCGCCCGACGGCGAGATGTCGAATTCCGTTAAAATCTCTCCGGTATCGCGGCGCAATAAAAAAGTCCCATTGGTCCATTTCCGGACAAAGTCGGCGTCGTACCAGCCCTCTTCCAGAAAACAGTGAACGAGCGCCAGCGCGAGCGCGCCGTCCGTGCCGGGACGAACTTGCAGAAGGACGTCCGCCTGGCCGCCGATACCGACGCGGCGCGGATCGACGGCGACGAGCTTCATTCCCCGCGCTCGCGCCGCGACGATGTCGTGCGCTAGAATCAGAGAAGTCGAGCTCGGATTGTGGCCCCAGAGAAGAAACGCGCCGCTGCGCTCGAGATCCGGCGTTGGCAGGTTGACGCCGAAGGTGTAGCTGAAGCCGCTGTCCTTGTGCCAGTTGCAAACGTGCGTGGTCGAGACCCAATTGGGACTGCCGAAGCCGTAGAGCAACCGGCCGAGCCAGCGCTCGGCGTCGTCGACCGACGTGCCGCTTTTGGTCCCCTTGGCCAAGGCGACGGCGCGGGCGCCGTAGCGGCCGCGGATTTGCAAAAGCCTCTGCGCAATGGAATCGAGCGCTTCGTCCCAGCCGACTCTCTGCCAGCCGGGGTCCCGATCGCCTTTGGGCTGCGTGCGCTTCAGCGGATAATCGAGCCGGTCGGGATGGTAGAGAAGCTCCGGCGCCGCTTTGCCTTTGATGCACATGACGCCGCCGTGAGGATGGTCCGGGTCGGAGTCGAGCCTGACGACGCGGCCGTTTTCGACGGTCGCGATCGTCGCGCAATGCGCCGTGCACAGGGCGCAGTAGCCGCGGACGGTCTGGGAAGCACCTGGGGCTTGAGTCACGTCGAAAAGATACTGCAACGGCCGGAAAGAAAAAAGACATTCTTCGTTTTTCCTTGAGCCGCTCCGTCGAACTTGTTAGATTCGAACCCGGGAGTTTTGTCGTGGATGCTCGGTTGCGAGAGGGTATTGGTCTGTTCAACGCGGGGCGTTATTTTGAATCGCACGAATCGCTGGAAGATTTTTATCTCCGCGCCGAAGAGAAACACAAACCCTTTCTTGAGGGGCTTATCCAGTTGGCCGCCGCTCTGCGTCTGGCCCGCGATTTCGACGAAGTGAAAGGGCCCGTCCGGATGGCGCGCCAGGCGCTCATCCGCCTGGAAAACTATCAGCCGGCTTATCTCGGAATCAAAGTGACGGGCTTGATCCAAGCTATGGCGGCGTGGGCGGACGAGGCCGAGAGCAAGAGCGACGCCGCGTTGAAAGCGCCGAAGATTTCCTTGCTCCGTTTCGGATTATTTTAACGGTGTCTACTCTACTCGAAAAAATCGCGCCGCTGCTCGGCGAACGATGGACCGGGGAAAAGCGGCTCCACGGTCTGAATGGCGGGGCGCGTGGCTATCTCATGTCGCTCGTTGCCGCGCAGCGGCGCGAGCCGATCGTCGTCGTCGCGCCGACGACGCGCGACGCCGAGCAGCTCTACCTCGATCTAAGCTTTTTTCTCGGCGCGGAGCAGGCGGCGCCGCTGGATAAACGGCTTCAGCTATTTCCTTCGTGGGAAATTCTGCCGTTTGAAAATCTCTCTCCTCACCCGGACAGCATCGCGGCCCGGCTCGAAGGACTTTACCATCTGCTCGAAGGACAGTCTCCGATCCTCATCTCGACTCCCGGCGCGTTGATGCAGAAAGTCATACCCAAAGAAGCCTTAAAACTCTCCTATCGCTATCTCGTCGTGGGAGAAGAGAGCGCGCGCGAAGGGCTGCTTGCGCATCTGGCCGGCTGGGGATTTCAGAGCGTTCCCCTCGTGGAGGAGCGCGGCGACTTCAGTGTCCGCGGCGGCATCGTGGACATTTTTCCCCCGGCGTATCCGCTTCCCATGCGCCTGGAATTTAGCGGCGACGTGCTGGAATCGATTCGTGAATTCGATCCCGCGACGCAACGGTCGAAAAAAGAGCTTCAGGAGCTTCTCTTGCTGCCCATGAAAGAGTTCTCTCTCGGACGCCACAACATCGACACGGTGGCGCGAGAGATCGACAAGCGGGCCGCCGACCTGGAAATGGATCGTAAAGTGAAAAACTCGCTCCTCGAATCCATCCGGGAAGGCGTTCCGGTCGCCGGCATGGAATTCTTCGTTCCCTACTTTTATCCCGCCCTAGCCACTGTCTTCTCCTATTTGCCGCCCGAAGCCATCCTCTGGATCGATGAAGCCGCCCACGTGGCCGCGGAGGCCGGGCGCTTCGAGCATCTGGTCGGGCAAATGGCGGCGCATGCGCAAGAGCAGGGCCGGTTCGCGCCGCCGGCTGAAACACTCTACTTGACCGCCGAGGAATGGGAACGGGAGGTGAAACCCTTTCGGCAGGTCGTGACCGAGTCGCTCGACATCGCTCCCGGCGAGACGAAATCCGCCGATACGGTCCTCATCAAATCGTATCTCAACACCGATCTTCATGCCGAGATTTTCTCGCTCCAGGGAAAAGAGCCGTCGCTCGCGCCGCTGGCGGCGCGCATCAAGGAGTGGACGGACGAAAGAATTTTTATTGTCGCACCGACGCGAAGCGAGGCCGCTCGGCTTAAAGATCTGTTGGTTCATTATGAACTCGACTTTTCCGTGAAGCAGGGTCCGGGGCCGCTGATGAAAGCCGGCGGAGAAACGGCGCGCGTCCTGCTGGTCGGAAATTTGACCCAGGGGTTTCGTCTTCCCGACGAGCATCTGGTCGTCATCACCACCGACGAGATCTTCGGCGGTAAAAAGCGGGCGGCGGCAGGCGGCAAGAGAAGCACTCCCGGCCATTTCATCACCAGCCTCAGCGAGCTCAAGCAAGACGACACGATCGTTCATCTGGACCACGGCATCGGCATTTATCGCGGGCTTAAATTCCTCAAAGTCGCAGGCGCCGAGGGGGAGTTTCTCCACCTGGAGTATGAAGGGGGCGACCGCCTCTATTTGCCGGTGGACCGGATCAACCTCGTGCAGAAATATATCGGCGGCGAAGAAACCAGGCCGGCTTTGGACCGGCTGGGCGGAACCGCCTGGGAGAAGGTCAAAGCCAAGACGCGCAAATCGGTCCTGGAGATGGCTCACGAGCTGGTCGAGCTTTACGCCGCGCGCGAAGTCCACGAAGGGCACGCGTTCTCGCCGCCGGACCATCTCTATCGCGAGTTCGAGGCATCGTTCGAATTCGAGGAGACGCCCGACCAGGAGAAGGCGATCGAAGAAACGCTCAAAGACCTGGGCGCGAAAAAGCCGATGGACCGGCTGATCTGCGGCGACGTGGGCTACGGCAAGACCGAAGTCGCGCTGCGCGCGGCCTTTGTCGCGGTGATGAGCGGAAAACAAGTCGCCGTGCTCGCCCCGACGACTATCCTGGTCCAGCAGCATCTGCAAACTTTCCGGCGGCGTTTTCGCAATTACCCCGTGAGGATCGAAACGCTGAGCCGGTTCCAGACGTCCCAACAGAGCCGGCAGGTCGTCCAGGACCTCGACAAGGGTCTGGTCGATATCGTCATCGGCACGCACCGGCTGCTGCAAAAGGACATCGTGTTCAGGGACCTGGGACTGGTGGTGATCGACGAGGAGCACCGATTCGGCGTCGCGCAGAAAGAGCGGCTTAAAAAACTCCG
>JBGQBP010000018.1:0-25569 GCA_041494945.1 Binatia bacterium
GATGAAGGTCTTAGTATCTTTTTGATTTCTGCTGCCGCCGCAAGAAGGCATTAGGCGTGTGGATAGGAAGGCGTGTCCGAGAGGATGAAGATGTTGCTATCGAGTAAAACCATAGCTATCTCCCTTCGCGAACCTGTCCATCTCCTGCCAGGTTTTAAAAGGAAGATGCCGTCTCATCTTTTTTGTGATGCGCTCAAATTCTCGGCGCGCTTGCTCCGGGCTCTCCTTCCCCAGTTCAGGGTGCTTGGAGAGGATCTCCTTTCTCGGCGTTTCAAATGCGGTTATAGGATACGCCCTTTTGCCCTGCAGATCCTTCTCTTTAAAAATATTACGGCTCAACGAGAACCTCCTTGCCGTGATCGAACGTTACTTTCAGTTGGCGTATGATACAGGCACTCGTCGCCCAAGAGCGTGAGCCGAGCAACGTAGACCAATCCTGAAGCGATAATCTCGATACCCGCAAAATACTGAGACCTCATGTTCTCGCTGCCATCTACCAGGCGCGTCTTAACCTGAAATTCCGGGGCGCTCAACTGGCTCTCCAAACTCTCAGGCACGATGAAGTAGCCGTCAAATCCGGTATCGAGCAGCGCCCTGAAAGTTAAGCTCTGTTTGCGGACAGTTACCCGAACCTGGAGATAGGGATAGTCGCTGCTGACCAGCATGTTCTCCGCCTGATCTTTTCTACATACTCATAACCAACTCTGTAGAGCACGAAGTTACCGCTGCCTAATTCGCGGATACCGCGATCCACGACCTCAAGTTCATCCTTCCCCACAACCACCCGTCCGTCCGCCGCGTACTCCCCGTGATGATCCTTTTCCAGAGGTTTCCCATAGCCTTCGTAAAGCTTATCCGCTTCTGCTACTGTCATCAGCTCACTCATACGATGAGCCTCCTTCTACTGATCTCAGGTCCTCAAGCTTCGCCATGACCTCGGTCGGGCTCACATGTCTTTCACGCCCTGCAATTGTAATTCATCAAACTTTCGGAATCAATTCCGCGCGGGGGGCAGATATCGTATATAGAAACCGCTCTCACCGCGGCTCTGCGATCACGTCAACGAACGCGGGTAGTTTTTTCTCCTGAACGAACTTGAGCGCGCGCTCGATCGCCGGCCGGACGTCGGCCGGTCTGGCGATCGGCCCTTCGGCGTGGACGCCGAAACCCTGCGCCACTTTGGTAAAGTCGACCACGGGATCGCTCACGTGCGTGCCGATGCCGGCGTTCTCCACCGGCCGCTTGCGGAACTTGGCGACCTCGATCCCATGCTCTTCGGAATTGTAGAAAGACTGGTTGTTGTGCATGACGATGAGAAGCGGAATCTTGTGCTTGGCTGCCGTCCAGAGCGAGCTCGAAGTCATCAATAAGTCGCCGTCCGATTGGATATCGACAGCGAGCTTGCCCGTGTCTTTCAGCGCCAAGGCCGCGCCGATCGCCGCGCCCGAGCCATAACCCACGCCGGCGCCGCCGCTGGCGCCGAGGTATTGGTTCGGCTTGGTGAAATCCCACAGACGCCTCGCCCAGCCGTTGGAAGTGCCGTTGACCAAAACCCAGTCTTCTTTTTTGATCGCTTCGCCGAGCTCGAGCGCCAACCATGCCGTAGAAATTTCCTTCTGAGAGCTTTTGGCCTCGGCGTCGGCGCGCCATTTGGCGCGGCGCGCCTTGTGCTTTTCGCCCTGCTCTTTTTGGCGCGCTTCGATGCGGATTTTATTTTTCCCGTCGCTGCCGAGCAGGTCACGGCAAAGACGAGTGAGTTCCGGCACCGCGACCGCGGTGTCGGCGCACATCGGCAGATCGAGCGCCTGAAGCGCGTGATAGTCGCCTGCCCAAGAGTGCACCAACATGTCGTTCATCGAGATGCTGATGAGCTTGACGCCGGGCGAGGTGACGTATTCGCAGACGCGGGTTTGCTTGCTGACGATGGTCAGCGAGCCGTAAAGATCGGCCACGTCGAGCGCCAGGATCACGTCGGCTTGTTTCAATAAGTCCCGCGCGCCGTCGGTCGCATCCAAAGGATGGGTCGTAGGAAAATTAAAGCGCGCGCCCTTATCGACGACCGGAACGGCCAGAAGCTCCGCCAAAGCGATCAGGGCGGGAACGGTTTTCGGGTTTCGGCCCAGCGTGTCGGCGATGATGAGCGGCGCCTGGGCGTTCACCAGCAACTCGGCCGCATGCCGAAGCGCTTCCGGGTTCGCCTGCATCGGCGCCGGGGGCGCATACCGGCGGATGTCGGGTATCTCGATCGGAGAGGCTATCAAATCTTCCTGGATATCCGCGTCGTAGTTGATATAGACGGGCGCCATCGGTTCCGTGGTCGCGAGACGGTAGCCGCGGATGAAAGAATCCGGTACATCCGCCAGGGAATACGGCTGATCGTCCCATTTCACGTAGTCCCGCACCTGGTTGCCCTGTACGAGAGCCGTATGGATCCAATCGATGCGCGGGCGCCGGCGCTTGGTGTTCATCGGACCGGTTCCGCCGAGAACCATGATGGGAACGCGGTCGATGTAAGCGTTGAAAATCGCCATGCTCGCGTGCTGCAAACCGACCATGTTGTGCACGATCGCGATCATCGGTTTGCCCTTGGCCTTGGCGTAGCCGTGCGCCAGCGCGACGGAGATCTCCTCGTGATTGCAAAAAATCACTTCGGGCTTGTAGTTGCCGCCGTAGTTGACGATCGAATCGTGAATGCCGCGGAACGTCGCGCCCGGATTGAAGGCTGCGTACTCGATATCAAACGCCTTCATCAAATCGACGACCACATCGGAGCCGTACTCCGCCTTTTTTTTCTCCACCGGTGCCACTTTTGCCACTGTTATATCCCCTTTCTAAATCGAGATTCTTCGCTGCGCTCAGAATAACATGAGTGGATTGTCATCCTGAATCCTTCGACGGTCACTCAAACCCGCCTCTGTCTTGCTGAACCCTTCAACGAGTCATCCTGAGCGAAGCGAAGGATCTGATTTTGTTCAGGGTAAACTGCGTGAAGCATCTCGGATTAACCTTCTTAGAGTCTCAGGATAGGCTCCGTGAAGGATCTCTACTCGCCGTCCTAATCTTTTTTCTGCAACAGACCCCTCTCAAAAAATAATTCCAACGTCTCCAGGAAATCCCCTTCTCTTCCGCCGGTCTCGGAGGGTTTTCCGCATTCCAATGCTGCGATCGCCTCAAGGACTTTTTGCGTCGCCGGCGCCATGACCGCCTTCAATCCGTTATGACGAAAGGTTTCGCCGAGCTCGCGCATCTCCTCGGCGCGCCTGCCCGCGTGGACCGGCAGCGCGGCGATGCCGCGGCCGACCTTGCCGACGAGACCGGGAAAACTCTCTTCATAACGGCGCATGATTTCCTGCAATAGATCAAACTTTCTGGCGCCGAGCAACAGCTCGGTAAAAAGTGCTTGCAAGCCTTTCGTCAATCCCGCGTATACGATTTTGAAGGCCGAGGCCTGCCCGATTTTTGCGCCGATCACCGCTACCGTAAGACCACCGTCTCCAAGCGCGCGCAGCTCTTCGGCGCGCGGACCTGAAACGTAAACAACGGCGTCCGAGAGCTTATTGGCCGAGCCGATGATCGAGCCGTCGACAAAGCCCGCTTGAGCTTGCGAGAGAACCTGGCCGATAGCGTCCGCCGTCATAGGAGAGATGGCGTTGGCGTCGAGGTAAAGACAATCTTTCCTTCCTACCTTCGCCAGCGCCTTGCCGACTTTCGATGCGATTTTCCGCGCGGCGGAGGGAACGACGATTGAAACGATAAGGTCCGCCTCCGAAACCAGCCGCGGCAGCGGCACCGACTTGACGCCGGCGTTCTCGGCGCGCTTTTGCGTGATCTCGCTCCGACCGCTCGTGAAAGTCATCACCTCCACACCGTGTTCTTTCAACAGACGGGCCCAATGGTAACCCATCTCGCCGATGCTCAAGATGCCGATTTTTTGGAATGCTGCCACGTGTAGTCCTCTATTTCGGACCGTTGATGACATCGATCATCTGCCTAAGGCGACCGAAATTGCGCCGATTGAACGGAACCAGCAGACGATGCAGCGACAAAATAGTAGGTTGTTCATCCGATTCCTCGGGAAGAGGGTCCGTATCGCGTATTTCGCCGCCGGTCAGTATATCCCGGAAATCGTGATTCAGTTGCGCTATAAGGGACGGGGATGGAGGATGAATCAGTCGCATCACCGTATCTCGTTTCACGAAGCGGAGGGACTGATAGTTGGAATAAAAATGCTGAATTTCCTTCACCGCTTCCTCCACGTCCTCGACAATCTTAAACAGAGACAAATCCTCCTCGGAAATATACCCGGCGGAGAGCATTCGCCTGCGCACGAACTTTTCCCATTCTCTCCAGTAGCTGTGATTCGGGAGGTCGAATAAGAGGATGGGAACCATCTGACTCTTCCCGGTCTGCACCAGAGTTAGCACCTCCGCCGCCTCGTCTTGCGTGCCGAACCCGCCGGGGAAAAAAACGAAAGCATCCGCTTCCTTAACAAAGACGAGCTTGCGGGTAAAGAAAAAATGAAACGCGATGAGCTTGGGGTCGCCCTGGAGAAATCGATTCGCCTCCTGCTCGAAAGGCAGGTGGATATTGACGCCGAAGCTCTGTTCCTTGCCGGCGCCCTCGTTGCCGGCCTGCATGATTCCTCCGCCGCTTCCGGTGATCACCATGAAACCTTCCTCGGCAAGACGGCGTGAAAAGGCCACGGCCACCCGGTAATGGGGATTATCTTCTGGAATACGCGCGGAGCCGAAAATGCTCACTTTCCGGACCGAGCGATACGGTGCAAAAAGTTTGAAGGCCTGACGCAGCTCCTTCAGCGTCCGGTTGAAAATCTTCAGATCGCCGCGGCTGGCCGCGCTCTGATCGAGCCGGAGAATAGTTTGGAGCATCTCGGCGATGAGTTCCTCGTTGGGAGAGCCTTCGCTCTGACGCAACCACTCCAAAACCTTGGGCTCAAGTCCGGCCAAGGTCGCGCTTCCGCGCCGCCTGGCTCTTCGCGGCGGAACTTCAGCGGAGGCGTTATCGGTCTTGTTAGTCACCGTGAAACCATACAGGATCGATGGACGTGAGATCAATCAGGCTTTGAGAGCCGTGATGATTGTAGATTGACCGTCGAGTGGCATGGCCCGGACTTCGGTACAACCGGCGTTCGACAACCATTGCCGGTATTCCGAGAATGTAAAAGTATCTCCCTCTTCGGTCCCGAGCAGGGCGTTCAAGGCCAACAACAACGGCATGAGCCCGTATCGCCGCTCCTCATCCACGATGTAGTCGATGATGAGGAGCCTGCCGTTTTTCCTTAAAGCCCGAAAACATTTTTCGATGAGCCGCCGGCTCCACTCGGCCCCTTCGGAATGGCAAATGTGGCCGAGCAGCGCCAGGTCGTACTTCTCGCTTCCGAAATCCATTTTTCTGATGTCGCCTGCGATGTATCTATACCGGTCCTGGACTTTGAATTTTTGGGCGAACTTCTTCGCCACTTTCAAAACCGGCGGAAAATCGACGGCGGTAACTTTCACACTCGCGCGCGCCAGCGCGAAGGGAAGCGACCAGACCGCCGAGCCGGCAGCCACGTCCAGTATTTTAGTTTGTTCTTTGCCGAATGAAAAAGCTTTATCGAGGAGACCTGGCAGCTTCCAGGCCGCTGCTTTATGAACGTGGAACAGCGCCTCTACGATGTCGAGATTCAGCCGCTCCCGTTCTTTTTTTGCAAGAAGCGGCAGGGTCGGGCGGCCGCTCTCTACCGCTTCCGGCAACTTAAGCCACAGCTTCAAAAGCTGATCCGAACAAATAAACAGCGAGCCCAGATAACTTTTGCTGGATGAAAGGAGATATTTCCGGGAAAGATCCTTTAATCTGTACATCCCGTTTTCTTTTTCCAGCAGGTCTATCGAAGCCAGGCAGTTGAGCAGCATCGTCATTCCCCTGGGTGAGCACCTTGTAGCCGAAGCCAGATCATGCGCATTTTTTGCCGTTTGGCCGATCGCCTCAAAGACACCGAGCTTCAATGCCGTAAACAACACCGCCGGAGGAGCGAAATAAAAGCTCAACTCATCCAGGGCCCCATTGGCCAATGCATCCGCGATCGAGATCATGGCTTTCTCCTTTCGGGAGTCGAGCACCTAGGAGCTTGCCGCGTTTCGGCGCGTTGGAGTATTTTGATCTATTGTCACCACGGCGCCGTTATGGAGGGAGCAAATGAAATACTACGACATATCTCTCAGTTTGTCAGCCGACACCGTCCGCTGGATTACATCTCAGCCTTTCGAGCTGCACGAGCGCCGGCGCACGAGCCGCGGAGATCATAACAATTCCTCCGCCGTCACGATGAGCCTCCATTCCGGCACGCACATGGATGCGCCGTTTCATTTCGTCCCGGACGGAATCACAATCGACAAGTTGCCGCTGGATCTTTTCATCGGTCCGACCCTGGTGCACGCCGTCGAGACAGAGCGTTACATCAAAGCTGAGCATGTAGCGGCGATTCAATTTGACGGCATAACCCGAGTCCTTTTTAAAACGCGCAATTCCGAACTCTTGAAGCGCTCTAACTATGAGCCTGATTTTGTCGCCTTCTCCGTTGAGGCGGCTGAGGCCTTGGTGGCAAAGGGCGTGAAGCTGGTAGGATTGGACTACCTTTCAGTCGCACATGCTGGAGAGGAGCAAGTCCCAGTTCACAGAGCATTTCTAGACCGGGGTGTGGCTCTGCTTGAGGGGATCGACCTCTCAGAGATCAACCCTGGCCGTTATGAGCTAATCTGTTTTCCGATCCGAATCCGCGGCGCCGACGGCGCCCCGTGTCGCGCGGTGCTGCGGGATCTCGAATAGTTGTGTGTAGTACTTAAAAAGACAGCGAGGTGATTGCACCAAGCGATGAGCCTGTTATGTTGCATAAGAGGGACAGCCATGGAATCCACCAAATTGCCTAAATGAACAAGGAGTGGCGGATGAAGGTCGGGCTCGACGCTTTATGTATTATGGCCATCCTGGCGGCAAGCGCCTGCGCGCCTCGCCTTCAGGACCAATACCGGCCCACAGGAGACGGCGAAACAAAAGAGACGCTTCTGGAACTGCGATTGGTCAAAGCATCCCCTAATTTGCAGATCATCTCCGGTCCACCGATTAAAATAGAGAGAATGGTCACGACTAAGTCAAAGTTCATCGGTTCAAGCTGGTATACACTCCGGTCGAGCCGTTTTTTGGCCAATGGAAAAATTGGCATATCCGGACAAGACATCGACTTGAATGTGGGCGTGACTGAGATGGACATAAAATCACTGGACCAAACCGAAGGCCGGACCACCTCGTCTCCCCTCGGGCTAAGCGTCAAGATCTCGAACCGTCGAAAGACCAGTATTCAAATCGACTGGAACAAAGTCTTGTTCGTCGACGTTGCGGCAAATGCTCACCCTGTGATCCACAGAGGAATTCAATTTACCGAACGGGCAATGATGGCTGCGCCCAGCATCATCCCGCCGGGAGGAGCGCTTGACGATTTTATTTATCCAAGCGACTTCATCGGACTTCAGGCCAAGAGTAAATTCGGCTCTCAGGTATGGTTGGGAAATAATTTTATCGAGGCGATGAAGCCGGGCGAAAGATTTCGACTGTCCATGCCTATCGGCGAAGAGGCGGGGATAACCGAATATCAGTTTGTGTTCGAAGTCGGCAAACCTAATTCATGATTTGCGGTTGCAACACACCCCTCGCAATATTTCGCCAATCAACAGAAATTTTTTAAATGGTGCCCAGAGCCGAGTCGAACGGTCCTTGCGAGCCCTCGGGTAAGATTATCAATTGCAGCGGCTGTCCAAATTATCCCTAAAATTACACTTTTATCCTCAGCTCTGCCATCGGGGTTACTGTCACCCAAGCTAAATCAACTCCCTCCTATTTTGTATCGCATTATTGCACGGTATAATGCAGAGCCGGAGCGTACCAAGCCCAACATGAATGGCCCTTCGAAACTTAGCACTAAGCTACCGCCGGATCAGGAAGCTATCAGGGCGAAGTGTATTCACCCCAGCGGTACTTTTATTGAGTTCAAAAAAGAAGATGTCGAGCAATCCATTTCCGATTGTTTCGAGAAGATCGTTGGGAAATACCCTGACCGGATCGCCGTCAAGACAAAGAACGGCACTCTCACCTATAAGGCTCTGAATCAGACAGCCAACCGGATCGCACGTGCGATACTGGAACAGTCTGGAGACAAAGAAGAGCCGGTCGTTCTACTGCTTGAGAATGATGCGCGAGCGTTAGCCACAGTTCTTGGCGTGTTAAAAGCAGGAAAGATGTATCTCGTACTGGACCCCTCGTTTCCAGACGAACGAATCACTTTCATGCTAAACGACGCCCAGGCCAATCTCATTGTAACAAATAGCAAGAACTTCTCCTGGGCAGCAACACTTGCCAGCGTCAAGCAAAAAACCCTGAACATTGATGCCGTCGATTTGAATCTCTCTGAGGAAAATGTTGGCGTTCCCATTTTGCCAAACGCTTTCGCATATATTCGCTATACCTCGGGATCGGTCGGCCAGCCCAAGGGCGTCCTCGAGAATCACCGCAACATGCTTCACAACGTCATGAACGTGACGAACGCGCTTCACATTTGCGCCGACGATCGCGCCACTCTTCTAGGATCCTTAAGCACCGGACAGGCCGCCACTGATTTGTATGCCGCCTTGCTCAATGGCGCGGCCCTTTACCTTTGGAATACCAAGCAAGATGGACTCGCGGGCCTGGCGAAATGGCTAATTGAGGAAGAAATCACTTATTACCGTGCAAGCGTGACAGCTTTCAGATCCTTCATTGACACACTGTCCGGAGAGGAACGGTTTCCCAGACTTCGCATAGTCAGATTAGGAAGCGAGGCGGTTCTGTGGAAAGACGTCGAATCCTATAAGAAATATTTCTCCCAAGACTGCGTCATGGTCAACGCCTTGTCGCTTGGCGAGGCCCGGACCGTTTGTCTAAACGTCGTTAATAGAGAGACTCCAAGAAGTGGGAATAACGTGCCGGTGGGCTATGCTCTTGCGAACAAGCAAGTCCTGATACTCGACGATGCCGGCAAACAACTTGGGTTTAACGAGATCGGTGAAATCGCCGTTACGAGCGACTATCTTTCCCCAGGGTATTGGCGCAGGCCTGACCTCACACAGGCTAAATTCTTGCCCGAACCCGACGGCGGAGACATGAGAATTTGCCTCACGGGAGATCTGGGCCGCATGATGCCCGATGGCTGCATTGAGCATATGGGCCGAAAAGACTTTCAGATAAAAGTCAGAGGTTACAGTGTTGAAGTTGGCGAGATCGAGGCCACATTGCTCGCTCAGCGCAATGTCAAGGAGGCAGTGGTATCCACGAGAAAGGCGACTGTCGAGGCAGACAACGAGCGGCTTGTGGCCTACATTGTACCTCGTGAAAAACCACCCCCCTCTATCAGCGTCCTGCGACGAGCCCTCAGAGAGAAGCTACCGGACTACATGGTTCCTTCTGATTTAGTGTTCTTAGATGCGCTCCCACTCACACCTAACGGCAAGGTCGACAGAAGATCGCTTCCGGATCCTGGCAAGTCTCGGCCAGATTTGGACACACAGTTTGTCGCGCCCCGAACTTCAGTTGAGAAGAAGTTGGCCCAGATTTGGGCTGAGGTTCTGTCCCTCGACCAGGTAGGGATACATGACAACTTCTTTGACCTAGGCGGTCATTCACTGGCAGCCACCCGGGTAGTATCCCAGGTCATGAAGCAGTTTCAGTTAGAGATACCTCTCCAATCTCTATTCCAATCGCCGACGGTTGCGAAGATAGCAGCGGTGATCATGGAGCACCAGACCAAGAAGTTAGGTGAAAAAGATCTGGAGCGCATCTTGGCTGAGCTGGAATCAATGTCCGAGGAGGAAGCACAAAAGTCCATCGCTAAGGAGTTCGCAGACCCTAGAAAACATTAGAGATCGCCGCCAAAACACGAATCATAAAGCAGTAGAGGTAAAGCATGGAGGAAAAAGAAGACAGCACTATTTACAAGGTTGTCATGAATCACGAGGAGCAGTACTCGATATGGCCGGCCGATAAAGAAAATGCTCTCGGCTGGAACGACGCGGGCAAGAGCGGGACCAAGGCGGAATGCCTCGCATACATCAAAGAGGTATGGACGGATATGCGCCCGCTCAGCCTGAGAAAGCGGATGGAAAAAGCAGAGGAGTAAGGCGTAGGGAGCAGCTTTTCCTGGCGTCTCATTGTGCCCGCAATGGAAGAGCTGTCGAATTTCAATCGAACGTGAAAACGCCTGCTAACCGACAACCGACGAACTACGCAGATGAACGGACTACAATCTGCTATTAAGGTAACGTTATGAGCTCAGTTTCTGTCAAGCTGCCGCGGGAGCAACAGGCTATCCAAGCTAGGTGCTTCCATCCGAGCGGAACTTTTGTCGAATTCGATAAGAAAGAGATCGAACAATCCATTCCCGATTGCTTTGAGAAAGTCGTCCGAAGGTACCCTAACCGACTAGCAGCCAAAACACAAAACAATGCTCTGAGCTATGATTCTTTGAATAAAGCTGCCAATCGCGTGGCACGCGCTATTCTTGACAAGTTTGGGGCACAAATTGAACCTGCCATTCTTCTCTCGGAACAGGGTCCAGGGACGATCCTCTCATGTCTTGGAATCTTGAAAGCCGGCAAGATCTTGATAGCAGTCGATCCTTCCTTTCCTGTCGAGCGGCTGGCTTACATTCTCGAAGACTCGCAGGCGGGCGCGGTCTTGACTGAGAGCAAGAACCTTTCGTTGGCTATGGCTCTGGCGAAAACCGCGCGGCAAGTCGTCAATATTGATGTCCTCGACAAGAATTTCTCTGACGAGAATATTGGCTTGCAGCTCTCAGCAGATGCCCCTGCCGAAATCAGGTACACTTCGGGCTCAACAGGACAACCGAAAGGAATCGTCCGTAGCCATCGCAGAAATCTTCACAGCGCCATGTTGACGATCAATACGGCTCACGTCTGTTCGGAAGATCGAGTGTTGATCTTGCGTAACTTGAGTTACGGCAGCCGAGACATTCTCAAAGGACTGCTCGCCGGCGCAGCGCTTTTTCCGTTCAACATCAAGAAAGACGGCCTGTCCGGATTAGCCGCTTATATCAATCAACAAAAGATTACCTGTTACGCCGCGGTCGCGTCGACCTTCCGCTATTTCATCAATGAAGTGGGCGCGAAGGAAATCTTTCCTTCGGTGCGCTTGATTCAGCTCGGGGGCGAGCCGCTATCGAAGCGCGAAGTGGATGCGTATAAAGAACATTTCTCCGACGACTGTATTTTGATGAATCGATTAAGCTGCGGCGAGGCGGGAAACCTGTGCCGGTATTTTATCGATAAACAGACTGAGATCAGTACCCCGATCGTTCCCGTCGGCTATCCGGTCGAGGGCAAGGAGATTTTTTTGCTCGATAACAATCGCAACAAGGTCGAAGGAAATCAAGTCGGCGAGATTGCGGTAAGAAGCCGCTATCTTTCGACGGAATACTGGCGAAGGCCCGAGCTGACGAGCGCCAAATTCTTGCCCGACCCAAGCGGCGGAGACAAACGGATCTACCTGACAGGCGATTTGGGCCGGATGTTACCCGATGGCCGTCTCGTCTACTTGGGGCGCAAAGACCTCGAGGTCAAAATCAGGGGCAGCAAGGTTGCCATCACCGAAATCGAGATGGCGTTACGTGATTGCGCTTATGTGAAGGATGCCGCTGTCACGGCCTTGGATGATCAGTCCGGCGAGAAATGTTTGGTGGCGTACGTTGTCCCTCGCGAGGCGCCAGGACCAAAAATCAACGAACTTGGCAAATTTCTGAGGGAGAAATTGCCCGACTATATGATTCCCGCAAAATTTGTATATCTCGAGTCGCTGCCGTCAATTAACGGCAAGTTGGACCGACGAGCGCTTCCCCACCCGGACTACAAGAGGCCGGATTTGAGCTATCCTTATGTTCCACCGCGAAACGAAGTGGAACAAAAATTAATTCTGATCTGGGAAGAAGTTCTGGGTGTTTCGCCTATTGGTATTCACGATAATTTCTTTGATCTAGGCGGTCATTCACTGGCAGCCACCCGGGTGGTGTCCCGGGTCATCAAGCAGTTTCGCTTAGAGCTTCCTCTACAATCTCTTTTTCAATCGCCGACGGTCGCCGAGATGGCCGCGGTGATTGACGAACGCCAAAAAAACCGGCTGACCGAAGAAGAACTGGAACGCATCTTAAGCGAGCTTGAAGCCTTGTCGGAAGAAGAAGCAAAGAAACTCGGAGGCGAGCACGGAAAAGAATAGCCGTCAATGAACGAGGCGAAACTAACGGACCGAGTAGCCAATCTCTCGCCCGCGAAGCGGGCGCTTCTGGAAAAACACCTTCGGGAGAGAGGGTTTCAATTTCCGCCGCTGCAAACCATTCCGCGGCGCGTGGAACGGGAATTCGCCCCTCTATCGTTCGCACAGCAAAGGCTCTGGTTTCTCAATCAACTGGAACCGGAAAGTCCGGCTTACAACGAAGGTTCAGCCCTGCGGCTGACAGGTCACCTTGATCTGGATGCATTGCACAAGGCGATCAATCACATCGTGAAACGTCACGAAGTACTGCGAACCTACTTCGTGACTGTTGACGGCAACCTGGTACAAAAGATTGCCCATCGTCGAACCGTCGAAATCCCCTGCATCGACCTTAGCTCACATGCCGGCGAGGAACGCGACGCTGAAGTCGAACGGCTCATCGGCGAAACCATACGCCGCCCGTTCGACTTGACTCAGGATCTCATGTTGCGGCCTTTGCTCATACGCTTGGCCGATCGACAACATATTCTCATCCGCGTCCAGCACCACATAGCGTCCGACGGTTGGTCCTCCCAAATCTTTAGACGAGAGTTGTCCGTTCTTTACGAAGCATTCGCAAAGGGAGAGACTCCCGCGCTTCCGGAACCACCGATCCAGTACGCCGATTATGCGGTCTGGCAAAGACAATGGCTCCAAGGCGAGACCCTTGAATCCCATCTCTCCTACTGGAAGAAACAACTTTCCGGTGTTCCTGTGCTCGAATTGCCGGTCGATCGGCCTCGACCATCAGTCCAGAGTTATCGCAGCGCGCGGCTGTCCTTTGCGATCTCCAAAACCGTCTCGGAGAAGCTCAAAACTTTAAGCCGCAACCACGGCGTTACTCTGTTTATGACCCTGTTAGCGGCTTTTCAAACCCTGCTCCATCGCTATACGGGACAAGAAGACATCGCCGTGGGCTCAGCGATTGCGAATCGCACCCGCGCTGAAATCGAGGGGCTGATAGGGTTTTTTGTTAACACGCTGGTGTTAAGAACCGATCTGTCCGGCAACCCGAGTTTTAGGGAGCTCATGGCTCGCGTGCGCAACGTAGCCTTGGATGCTTACGAACATCAAGACCTCCCGTTTGAAAAGCTCGTGGAAGAACTTAATCCTGATCGAAAGTCAGGCCGCACACCTTTGTTCCAGGTGATGTTCGTCTTTCAGAACGTACCGAGGTCGGATCTAGAATTGCGTGGGCTCGATGTGAAGTCGGTACGAACAGACAGTGACACGGCGAAGTTCGATTTGACACTCTCGGTGGTGGAGGGGGCAGGGGAGCTGAAGGCATCTTTGGCGTACAACACGGATCTGTTTGACGCAGAGACCATCCGTCGCATGTTGGGACATTTCCAGAGGCTGCTGGAAGGCATCGTTGCCGATTCCGAGGGGCGTCTCTCTGAGTTAGCGATACTGACGGAGGCGGAGAGACGCCAAATAGTGGTCGAGTGGAACGATACTGGAAGAGATTATCCTAAGGACAAGTGCATCCATGAACTGTTTGAAGAGCAGGTAGAGAGAACGCCTGACGCAGTAGCAGTAGTGTTTGAAGGCCAGCAATTAACTTATCGGGAGCTGAACGCGCGTGCCAACCAATTGGCGCATTATCTGCGGACGTTGGGAGTCGGACCGGACGTGCCTGTCGGGGTTTGTGTGGAACGCTCGCTGGAGATGGTGATCGGTCTACTGGGGATTCTCAAGGCCGGTGGGGCCTATGTGCCTTTGGATCCGGATTATCCTAAAGAGCGAATCGCCTTCATGCTTGAGGATGCCCAAGTGCCGATCTTGCTGACTCAGCGGCGGCTCATTCAACGTCTGCCTGAACACGCCGCCAAGCTGATCCAACTCGATGCGGAGCGGGAAGTTATTGCTGCGAATTGCCAAAATCCTGTCAGTGGTGCGAGGGGTGAGAATATCGCCTATGTGATTTTTACTTCCGGATCGACGGGAAAGCCTAAGGGGGTACCGGTCACCCACACCAACGTCGAGCGACTCTTCACGGCGACTGAGGCTTGGTATCACTTCGATGAGCACGATGTGTGGACGCTGTTTCATTCGTATGCGTTTGACTTCTCGGTTTGGGAAATCTGGGGCGCGCTGCTTTATGGAGGTCGGCTGGTGGTGGTGCCCTATCTCGTCAGCCGGTCACCGGAGAGATTTTACGAGCTATTGCGTACAGAGCAGGTCACGGTGCTTAATCAAACGCCCTCGGCCTTCCGCCAGCTCATTCAGTTCGAGGACGTGAGAGGTGCTGCCTCCGATCTGGCTCTCCGATATGTCATCTTTGGCGGTGAAGCGTTGGAGTTGCACAGCTTGAAGCCGTGGTTCTCTCGTCACGGCGATCAGCGCCCGCAACTCGTTAACATGTATGGCATCACCGAGACCACCGTCCACGTCACTTATCGTCCAATCACTCTCGCGAACATCAGCATTACACAGGGCAGTGTAATCGGCGTACGAATCCCCGACCTGCATGTCTACATCCTAGATCAAGTCCGCGAGCTGGTACCAGTCGGCGTGGCGGGAGAGTTATATATTGGTGGTCGAGGCGTGGCGCGTGGATATCTCCACCGTCCTGAGCTAACAGCTGAAAAATTCATTCCTAATACCTTCAGCGATACACCCGGGGCGCGTATGTATAAGACCGGGGATCTCGCCCGTTATCTTCCGGATGGCAATATCGAGTTTCTCGGTCGCATTGACCACCAAGTAAAGCTCCGGGGTTTTCGCATTGAGTTGGGGGAGATTGAAGCTGTGCTCTCTGAACACCCTATGGTGAGGGAGACTGTGGTTGTAGCACGGGAGGATAGGCCGAGTGAGAAACGGCTGGTGGCTTATGTTGTTTCACGCAAGGAGCAAACTTGCACGACCAGTGAACTGCGGCACTTTCTGAAGCAGAAACTGCCTGAGCACATGGTGCCTTCAGCCTTCGTGCTCCTGGATATCCTTCCCCTGACGCCCAACGGGAAAGTGGATCGCAAAGCCCTTCCGGCTCCCGATCAGAGCCGGCCTGAGATGGAAGAGGGCTATGTCCTGCCGCGCACTCCCGTAGAAGAGTTGCTAACGGGAATATGGGCGGAAGTTCTCAAACTGGAGAAGATTGGCATCCACAATAACTTCTTTGATCTAGGCGGCCATTCGCTGCTAGCCACCCAAGTTGTCTCCCGGATACGTGAGTCCTTGCAGGTAGAATTGCCTTTGCGAGTTCTGTTTGAGAAACCGACCGTGATTGGACTCGCTGAGCAGATCGAAGAAACTCGTCGCAAGGCCCAGGGCGCGCAAGCGCTTCCCCTTATTGCCGTATCAAGGGAAGAGGATCTTCCTCTCTCCTTTGCTCAACAGCGGTTGTGGTTTTTAGATCAGCTCGAGCCTGGGAGCGCGGTCTACAACGTTCCGGGAGCTCTCCGTATCAGCGGACCTCTCGATGTCGCCGCGTTGGAGCGGTGTTTTGAAGAAGTCACGCGGCGCCACGAAGCGCTGCGGACTGTCTTCTCGAAGGTGCATGGAGAACCGGTACAGACGATCCTGCCTTCGCTGAAGCTGCCGATATCGATAGTGGATCTCAGCGACCTGCCTGAATACGAGCGCGAAGCCGAGGTCCGACGTCGCGCCGTGGAGGGGTCGCAAAGATATTTTGATTTGACGACCGGGCCCCTCGTGCGCGTCGCGGTATTGCGACTGGGGCAGCAAGACCACGTCCTGCTCCTGACGATGCATCATATCGTCTCCGACGGCTGGTCGGCGGGAATTCTCTTCCGCGAGCTTTCAGTGCTCTACGAGGCTTTCACCCAAGGCAAACCGTCGCCGTTGAATGATCTGCCGATCCAGTACGCCGATTTTGCATCGTGGCAGCGAGGTTGGCTGCAAGGGGAAGTGCTCGAAGGACAACTATCGTACTGGAAAACACAGCTCGAGGGCGCTCCTAGACTGCAACTGCCTACGGATCGGCCGCGGCCGCCGGTGCGGAGCTATCGGGGTGGAAAGCGGTCGTTCGTGCTGGATAAAAAACTAACCGACGCCCTTACGGCGCTAAGCCGTCAAGAGAACGTGACGCTGTTCATGACATTGCTCGCCGCCTTTCAGCTACTGCTCCATCGGTATACGGCCCAGGAAGACATCGTTATCGGATCGCCGATAGCTGGTCGCACACGACCGGAGATCGAGAGTTTGATAGGGTTTTTTGTCAATACTTTAGTACTGCGCAACGATTTTTCCGGGAACCCGACTTTTAGAGAGATTCTTTCTCGGGTAAGAAAGGTTTGTTTAGACGCCTACACGCACCAGGATGTGCCGTTCGAAAAGCTTGTCGAAGAACTGCGTCCCGAAAGAAGCTTAGGTCAAAATCCGCTCTTCCAAGTAATGTTCGTCTTACAGAATGCGCCGGCAGACACTCTGAGATTCGCCGGCCTGGAATTGAGCCCGATCCACGGCGACGGGGACCAGGCCAAGTTCGATTTGACGCTGACGATGCGTGAAGAAAACGAAGGGCTTCGGGCGGTCCTGAATTACAGCGCGGATCTCTTCGATGGTACCACTATTGATCGAATGATTGGCCACTTTCAAACATTGGTCGAAGGGATTGTCGCTGATCCCGAACAGCGCGTCTCCAGTCTACCGATTCTCACCGAAGCTGAGCGCCGTCGACTCCTGGTGGAGTGGAACGACACAAAAAAAGAGTATCCGAACGACAAGTGCGTCCACGAGTTGTTCGAAGCGCAGGTCGAGAGGACGCCCGACGCTGTCGCTCTGGTTTACAAAGACGAGCAGTTGACCTACCGGCAGCTCAACGAGCGCGCCAACCGGCTGGCCAATTATCTAAAGGCGCGCGGCGTCGGACCGGAAGTGCCGGTCGCGGTTTGCATGGAGCGATCGCCGGAGATGATTACCGCGCTCCTGGCCATTCTCAAAGCCGGCGGCGCCTATGTCCCGCTCGATCCCGAATACCCCAATGAGCGATTGGGCTTCATACTCGACGACGTGAGAGCAAAAGTAGTCGTAACGCTGGAGCGGCTCGCCGAGCGTTTTTCTCAACACAGTAGGAGCGTCTTTTGTATGGACCGAGACCGGGAAGGAATCGTTCAGCAGCCGCGCGACAACCTTCCGAACGAGACCGGACCGGGCAACCTGGCTTACGTGATCTATACGTCGGGATCCACCGGGAAGCCCAAGGGAGTGGAAATCCTCCATCGCGGCGTCGTCCGGCTCTTATTCGGCGTCGAGTACGCGCAGCTCGATGCCGGCCGAACGTTCGTGCATTTGGCGCCGACTTCCTTCGACGCCTCGACCTTCGAGATATGGGGAGCGTTGCTCCACGGGGCGAAATGCGTTTTGGCGCCGCAAGGATTTTCCAGCCCGGCCGACCTGCGCGACCTGCTCCAACGGCATAAAGTCACTACTCTGTGGCTGACCGCATCGTTATTCAACCTGGTCATCGACCAGCTTCCGGAAGCGTTGTCGCAAGTGCATGAGTTGCTCATCGGCGGGGAAGCGCTCTCCGTACCTCATGTACAGCGCGCGCTTTCATTGCTGCCGTCGACGCAAATTATCAACGGCTACGGCCCGACCGAGAGCGCCACGTTTACGTGCTGTTATCGAATCCCGTCCAAGCTCGACGACGCTTTAACTTCAATTCCCATCGGCCGTCCGATCGGCAATACCAAAGTTTACATTTTGGACTCCCACCTGAATCCTACGCCGATCGGCATGCCCGGCGAACTGTACATCGGCGGGGCCGGCCTGGCGCGCGGCTACGTCAACGCAGCGGAGCTGACGAGTCAGAAGTTCATCCCCAATCCCTTCGCCACAACGCCGAGAGAACGCCTTTACAAGACCGGAGATCTGGCGCGGCGCCTGCCTGACGGCAACATAGAGTTCCTCGGCCGGCTGGATCATCAGGTCAAGATCAGAGGCTTTCGGATCGAGCTTGGAGAGATCGAATCCGCTCTACGCCAGCACGGGGGAATACGCGAGACCGTCGTCGCGGTTCGACAGGATGGAGATCGAGAAAAGCAATTAGTCGCGTACATCGCCCCGAAAGATGATGCTCCCACGACCCACGACCTGCGGCGGTTTCTGCGCCAAAAGCTTCCGGGTTACATGATTCCTTCGGCCTTCGTTTATTTGCCGGCGTTGCCATTGGCGGCGAACGGCAAAACGGACTACGGCGCCTTACCTGAAGCGACCAGCCACGGCACACGAGACCACAACGAATACGCGGCGCCGCGAGACGAGACGGAACGCGTCCTCTGCCGCATTTGGTCCGAGGTGCTCGGTGTCGATCGCGTCGGTCTGGACGACGATTTCTTCGCGATCGGCGGCCACTCGCTCTTGGCCGCGAAACTGTTCGCGCGTTTGGACGAGTCGTTCGGCCGTTCGCTTCCGCTCGGCGTCCTGTTCAAGGCACCGACAGTACGCTTACTCGCTGAACATTACCGAAGCACCCCAGAGCCAAAGGCGCGTTTAGTAATCGTTCCACTCTGGATCGCTGGCACTCTGCCGCCGATTTTCGCCATTCCCGGAGTGTTCGGCAACGTGATCTGCTTCGCGGAACTGAGCCGCGAACTTGGTTCCGATCAGCCATTCTACGGCCTGCAATCAGTCGGCCTCGACGGAGCAGAGGCGCCGCTCGATTCTATCGAGCAGATGGCAAAACTTTATGTAAGAGAGATCCGGTCGGTTCAGGCGCATGGCCCGTATGCAATCATCGGAGTGTGTTTTGGAGCAACCGTGGCCTACGAGATGGCGCGCCAGTTGCTGGCCTCGGGAGAGACAGTGGGATTCCTCGGACTGTTGGATCCAACCTATCGAGAAGCAAACATCGAGCGCAAGAACCCTGCGTCGGCGCCGCGAATTTTCAAACGCGCAGCGGCGTTTAACAGCCTTCTCGTGTCCCGCCTGCGACTCTATCGTGAGGAGATGAAGCGGCTTGGAGCCAAAGACCGCCTCAAGTACCTGGCGGCGAAGTTTCGCTTGCTGCAAGCGTTGATCGGGAATAACAACGCGTTGAAGGGAGCTGAGCGGGAGCTGAACCAGATTGAAGTTTATCGAGCGAACCTTTTAGCCCTTGATAGCTATCACCGCGAACCGCTTGACGGTCGCTTGAGATCCCTTGAAATCTTCGAGACGGCCCTCCCAGGCAAACCGGGAGCGCAGAAAAAGCTCGACTGGAGTGCATTCTGGAAAGGCCCTACGAAGCGGTACCGTGTACCGGGCAAGGACTCCGGGGATATGCTGACTGGCAAAAATGCGCAGGCCGTTGCCGTGCTTCTTGCGGAGCGCCTACGGGCGGTCTTTGGGGAGAAAGGGCGTAACGCCTGATTACAAACCGAGCGCAAAACCATGATAGCTTTGATTTTCCCTCCGTCAATCGAAAATCCAAAATCCAGAATCTAAAATAATCTGGTGCCCGGAGCCGGACTCGAACCGGCACGGAGCGTCAGCGCAACAATCCCACATAGATGCCGGCGATGATCGCCGTCGTGATCACGCCCGCCACATTAGGTCCCATGGCGAACGGAAGAATAATCGCCTTCTTGTTGACGGCCAGCGCGCATTTTTGCGCGACTTTGGCGGTAGTCGGCACGCAGGAGACGCCGGCGATGCCGATGAGCGGATTGATCTTCCCGCCGGAAAGCTTGTAGGCGATCAGCCCTGCGGCGATGCCGCCCAGGCCCGACAATATAATCGCAATGAGTCCCAAGACCATAATGAGAAGGACGCGCGAATCGGTCACGATGTAAAAGCTGAATAATGCGCCGAGTACGAAACCCAGGAAAAAAGTGGAGCCGGTGAGCACGACTTCATCGAGGAATCTCTGGTAACGCGGCAGGTCGGCCTCTCGCACCATGACGCCGATAAAGAAGGAAGCAAACAAGGGCGATGCGACCGGGAAAAGAACGGAAAGCACTGCGGCCGCCAGGACGGCGAATATCAGCTTCTGCCGCGCCGACACTTTGGGAATAGAGCGCAAATCCATCACGATCCCGTGCATCCGCTTGGGGATCAATAGTTTGATCATATACGGGTAGATCGCGTACGTGATGCTCAAATAGACATAGGCGACCACGGAGATCGGCACGAAGAGATTTTTCGCCAGCTCCAAGGTCGTGAACAACACCATCGGACCGTCGGCGCCTCCCACGATCGCGATCGAAGCGGCTTCTCGGTAGCTGAATCCAAACGCCACCGCGATGGGAAACGTGAGGATCGATCCCAGCTCGGCGCCGAGCGCAATCAACAGACTCGTCAACGGGCAGGCGATCAAGTAGTCCAGCGGCGTGAGGACTCCGATCCCCATGAACACGAGGCATGCGATGAGGCCGTTGGAAAACATCAGATTGTAGATCGGCTGCAGGAAAAAAATCTGCATCCCGTTCACGACCTTTTCCGGCTCGGTCAACATCGGATCGACGAAAAGATTGGCGAGTTGTCCGGCAATGGTCAGCGTCGCTCCGTTTACGAGAACCATGGCCAAACCCATAGGCATCAGCACCATCGGATCGAGAATGTCCTTGGCGCTGAGATAAATCAGGAGCAAACCCACCGCCATGAGCCCAAGACGGATCAACACGGTCTGCGTATCCATCTGGCCGAAGGTGGAGAGCCCTTCAAAGATGCGCGCGGCTTGATTAATCAATGGTGCTGTCCTCCGTAGATTCTTTACGCCGGTTTCGTTGATTTCGTTTCTACGCGGTCGCCGGAAATCCAGCGAATGGCCACGATAACCAGCCAGACAAACATTGTGACGAGCAAGCTCAGCCCATAAACCCCCATCGCGTAGATCAAGGCACTCATCGTCACTTTTCCTCTCGTCAAGCAGTTCTTGTCTGGACGGCTACTCCTGATGCTTGAATCAAAATTCCAGCTGGTGGTCGGGTGATGTTACGTTACAAAGTTCTGGTGCCCGGAGCCGGAGTCGAACCGGCACGGACCCTTCCGGGTCCTCGGGATTTTAAGTCCCGTGTGTCTACCAATTCCACCATCCGGGCGTGCGGCAGGATTGAGAAACGAGCGCTGAGGATTGAGTTCCTTTCTTACGGACCCTCAGTCATCACCGCTTCGTCCCGAGTAGATTACACAATTGGCGATGGAAATGAAAACAGCGGCTGGGGAGCCAGCCGCTGTGAAGAATTGATCTGGGTCACGCCGAAGGTTAAACAAACAGCGGCGCGAGGACCAGCGTGATCGTACTCAGAAGTTTAATCAGCACGTGCAAGCTGGGACCGGCCGTGTCTTTGAACGGATCGCCAACCGTGTCGCCGACCACTGCTGCCTTGTGAGTGTCGGAGCCCTTGCCGCCATATTGCCCCATCTCGATAAATTTCTTCGCGTTATCCCAGGCGCCGCCGCTGTTGTTCAGGAACAGCGCCATGAGTATCCCGGCGATGGTGCCGACCATCAAAAAAGCCGCTACCGCCTCGGCACCGACACCCAGGAAGCGAAAGGTCACGCCGACAGCGACAGGCATTCCGACAGCGAGAAGACCCGGAACCACCATCTCCTTCAAAGCGCCTACGGTGACGATGTCCACGCACTTGCCATAGTCCGGCTTGGAGGTGCCCTTGAGAATGCCGGGGTTCTCCTTGAACTGTCTTCGGACTTCGTTGATCACATAGTAAGCGGCCTTGCCCACGGCGCGAATGGCGAGCGCGGAAAAGAGAAAGACCAGCATCGCACCGAGAAGTCCGCCGACAAAAACTTCCGGCTTGGCGATGTTGACCGATTCCAATTTCGCGCCATAATGCGCCACCTCGTCGAGATAGGCCGAGAAAAGAAGAAAAGCCGCCAGCGCCGCCGAGCCGATTGCGTATCCCTTGGTGAGCGCCTTGGTGGTATTTCCGACCGCGTCGAGACGATCGGTCTTGCGGCGAACTTCCTCCGGCTGCTGGCTCATCTCGACGATTCCGCCGGCATTGTCCGTGATGGGACCAAATGTGTCCATCGCTAAAATGTAGGCGGCGGTGCCTAACATACCCATGGTCGCGACCGCGGTGCCGAACAGGCCGGCGTGCGGAACGCCGCTCGCGAGGCCTAAATAAAACGAAGCGATGATGGCGATGGAGATAACGACGACGGGAATGGCCGTGCATTCCAGCCCAACCGCCATGCCGGCGATGATGTTGGTCGCCGGTCCTGTTTGGGAAGCCTCGGCAATGGATTTCACCGGGCGGTATTTGTATTCCGTATAGTACTGCGTGATGTAGACAAACGCCTGGGCCATGGCGATGCCGATGACTCCGCAGAGGAAAAAGTAGAACCACGCCGATTCGGCATCGGGGTGGACTGCGGCATCGACGGTGAGAAGCCAATGCGTGGCAATGAAAAACCCAACGATTGCAAGAAACGTCGTCACGTAGTAGCCGCGGTTGAGAGCGGCCATCGGATCGCCTTTTTCCTCGGTCTTGACGACCATGACACCGACGATGGAAGCGATCAATCCTAAAGCGCGAGCGACCAGGGGAAACAAAATGCCCTTGAGTCCGAAGTACGGGAACAGGCCGACGCCGAGAATCATCGCGCCGATATTTTCCGCCGCGGTGGACTCGAAGAGGTCGGCGCCTCTGCCGGCGCAATCCCCGACGTTGTCTCCCACAAGGTCGGCGATGACCGCCGGATTGCGCGGATCGTCTTCCGGTATCCCCGCTTCTATTTTTCCCACCAGGTCGGCGCCGACGTCCGCCGCCTTCGTGAAAATTCCTCCGCCTAGCTGGGCGAAAAGAGCGACGAAAGAGGCGCCGAAGCCGTAGCCTACGATCGTGAACGGGATTTTCTGCGGGTCGTGGCCCATCGATTGGAGCAGAGCGTAGAGTCCGCCGATCCCGAGCAGGCTCATCGCGACTACGAACAATCCGGAAACCGCGCCGCCGCGCAGCGCGATGCGGAGCGCGTCATTCAAACTTGTTCTTACGGCCGAGGCGGTGCGGATGTTGGCCCGGATCGACACCCACATCCCGATATAGCCCGCGATCACCGAGCACAACGCGCCGAGCACGAAGGAAAGGGTCGTCCAGAAGGCCAGCTCAAGGGGCGGGACGGGATCGGCCGAATTCGGCGTGCGCACGAAACCGTAAAGGATGAAGATCAACGCCGCCAGCACGACGGCCAGCGTAACGATGGTTTTGTTCTGCCGCGCCAGAAAGGCTTCGGCCCCTTCTTTGATGGCGTTGGAAATCTCTTGCATGGCCTGCGTCCCGGTGTCCTTGCGCAGCACCCAGCGCGCCAGATAGACCGCAAACAGCAACGAGCCGAAGCTAACGGCGATTACAAATAAGATCATCAGGGGGTCCTTTCTTCAGGTTGTTCGGGACGCTCTTTGCGCCAGATATAGGCGACTAAGATGCTCAACAGATAGAGCACCAGCATCGGGGCCGCCAGCAGCGTCTGATTGATGATGTCCGGCGTGGGCGTCAGGATCGCGGCGGCAATAAAGATGAGGACTATAGCATAGCGAAACGATCTCCACATCAAGCGATAGTTCACGATCCCCAAGCGCACCAGAAAGAAGGTAAATACGGGCATCTCAAACGTAATCCCAAAGGCCAGCACCATGCGGAAAAAAAAACTGAAATACTCACCGATGCGGATCTCCGGAGAGACGGCGAGCGAGAGGTATTGATCGATAAAATAGCTGAACGCGACCGGCAGGACGATGCGATAGCAAAAATAGGCGCCGCCGAGAAAAAAAGACGTGGCGCAGAACACAAAGGGAATAACCATTTTTTTTTCGGCGCCGAGCAGACCCGGGGCGAGAAAGCGCCAGATCTGGTAGAAGATGACCGGACAAGCGAGAAAAACCCCGCCGACTATTCCAACCTTCATTTCGATAAAAAAAGCTTCGGTGACTCCCGTGCCGATAAGACTCTGGCCCGGCCGAAGGCTCTGTTGAAGCGGCGCAACCATGAAAGCGAAGATCCTGTCCGATTCGAGGTAACACAATCCAAACGCCAACGCGACCGCCCCGAGGGATTTGAGCAGTCGCCAACGGAGCTCTTCCAGGTGCTCCGTAAACGTCATGTATGGGTTCGCCGCCATGTTGCGTCAGCCGACACAGACGATTCGAAAAACTGAATCAGCTCTGAGAAGCGTTGAAAATTTCCGTTGAGGCCGGTCAAAAGGTCCCAGATACGAGGCGCGCGAGAAAACTCCGAGCGCAGGCGTACACTTTTAGTACGTCGAGCGAGGAATTTCGACGCGCAACGAAGTCGATGGGCCTTTTCACCGGCCGATTAAGTTGCAAAAAAGGGGAAGGATTGAATACCCTTCCCCTTTTTGGGTTGCCGAAACCAGTATAAGGCAAATTGAACCTTATTTGGTTTTTTCTTTCTCTGGTTCACCTGGGGCACCTGGGGCTCCTGGCGCTCCTGGGGCACCTGGCGCTCCCGGCGCTCCCGGCGCTCCTTGCTCTGCTGGCGGTGTTACCACAACTGCCGGCGGTGGCGGTGGCGGCGGTTCTTCTTTCTTACCGCAACCGGCAAATGCTAGAGTCAAAGTAAAGAGGGCCACCATCGACCATGAAGCAACTCGTTTTTCCATCTTTGTTCACCTCCTTTCCCACAACTAAAGAGCCTGCTTGTTAAGCAAATTTTATTGCACAACTCCCAAACACTTGCAAGGGGGATGAGCGACAGGCGCTACCGGACTGCGCGAGGAAGGCCGATCTCCACGCTTTCGGCGAGATCCACGGGCGGCGCCTTTGCGTCGATTTCCGGTTTTTTCTCCGGCGGCGTTTTTGCCGGCGCGGACGGCGCCATCTTGGACGCGGCATAGGGAATTCTCGTCACCGGCGTGCTTTCGAAGACGGGCAGAGGGTAACGCTCGCGCAAATTCACGTCCAACCAATTGATCCCTTCCGGCACGGGAAATTCCGCCGAGTTATTCCCCTGGCCCGCGGCGGTCATGAAATTAAGCCAGATCGGCAGCGCAGTATTGGCGCCCGTCTCTTTGTCTCCGAGTGGCCTGTGGTCGTCGTAACCGATCCAGACTCCGGCGATGAATTCAGGGGTATAGCCGATAAACCAGCCGTCGCGAAAGTCGCTCGTCGTTCCGGTTTTACCGGCGACATTGGGACCGAGCTTGGCCGCCGCTCTGGCCGTTCCGCTCTGGACCACGTTCTTCAGCATGTCGGTAAGCACATAGGCGATCTCGGGAGAAAGGACCGCCTTGGACGTTGGCTCGTTCTCTTCCAGGACGTTGCCATATCGATCGGTAACCTTCAGAATGAAAAGC